>JAITJZ010000134.1 GCA_031278655.1 Bifidobacteriaceae bacterium | reverse complement strand
CTCAGATGGGCGGGGCGGCGATCAGTTCGGGGGCGGGGTGGGCGGGGGCGGAATCGGATCGGTTGCCGTTGAAGCTGGTGACCACCGAGACGACCCCAGCCAGAATCACCAGCACAGCGACGATGACGATCAACCAGCCCCGCCAACCCACGCCTCGGCGCCCGGGCGCGGCGCGGCGCCTCTCGCCCGGCGCGCTGGGGGCGTCCGCGGCCGACTCGCCGACAACCGCGTTCCAAGAGACCCGCTCCGGCGCCTCGGGCTGACCGGGCGGCGCCGGACTGGGCGGGGCGCCCGCCGGCGGACCGATCTGGGCCGCGGACGCGGCGGCGGATTCAAGGGCGCCGACGAAGGGCGCGGGGACAGACGGCCCTGACGGGGGCGAATCGCTCGCCGGAGAAGCCGCGCCCGAGGACTGCGGCGCGGGCGCCGGCGCGGGCGCGCCGGGCGGAAGCGGGGGCGGGGAGGCGGCGGATTCGGGCGCGCCCGCCGCAGGCGCAGGGAACGCCGGACCGGGCGGGAGCTGAGGAGCGGCTGAGGGAAGCGGCGCTGGCGCGGCTGGGAGGGGGGCCGGGGCTGGGAGCGGATCGACGGCATCGGCGGCGGTCTTGCCCTCGCGGGCGTCGAGGATGGCGTCGATCTCCGCGCGGCCCAAGGCCCGCAGCCGCTCCGACAGCGCCGGGTAGAGCGCCGGATGGGCCGCCACCAGCGGCGACAGCGCGGGGAAGGCGCCGGCGATGACGGCCAAGTCGCCGGCGGGCAGGAAGACGTCGTCGAGGCGGCGGCGGGCCGCTCGTTCGCCGAGCGCTGGGTCAAACATGGGCCGGTCCTTAGTGGGTGGTGGCTGCGAGCCGATTCTACCCCGGGCCGCCGCGCGGCCCGGGCCCGCGACTAAGGGACGGCTTTGCGGATCGACCAGTAGGCGCCCAGCGACAGGACGCCTGCGACCACCAGAATCCAGCCGCCGGCCGTGGCCGGCGTCAGGGCCAAGAACCACTCGCCCACCGCCGGCCACCATTCTTGCCAAGTGACCAGCGCGATCACGCCGACAAAGGACATGGTCCAGGCGGTGATCTCCGCCACCAGGCGCAACGCCCCGCCGCGCTTGAAGACGGTGGTGGCGCAGAATCCGGCCATGAACAGCATCAGCGTCAGGCCGGTCAAGAACAGCCATTGCTCCCACCAGGCGAACCACGAGAACCACCCGACCAGGCCGAAATAATGGAAGCCGATCCCAAAACCTCCGGTCGCCTCCTCGGCAAAGCGGCCCAAGGCGTAGAGCCCGGCCAGGCCGCCGGCGAAGAGCGCCGCCAAGGCGACCGAGCCGTTGATGTACTCGCGCCGGGTCAGCGACATAGCCATGGCGAAGGGGTAGGTGTACATCATGGCTTGGATGCCAACGGTGACGGCGTAATAGAAGGGGACGAATTGGAACCCGCCCAGGCCGTACAACTCGCGCGGCGCGTCTTCCTCCAAGCCCAGCAGGAGCACGCCGTAGAGCGCGATCGAGAGGGCGAAGGTGGCCCCCACCACGATCAGCGGGATGTAGACATAGGTGGCGCGATTGGCCAGATGCATGCGGATGACCTTGACCAGCCTCGGCCTGGGACGCCGGCGAACAGCGCCGAGCGCCGCGGCGTCGGCGCTGGTGGGCGCGCCAGAGGCGGGGAGCGGGGCGGTCACGGGGCGCCGCCTTCGCTCGGCCGCGCGGGCTGGGCGCCGGCCAGGGGCCCGGCCTGGGGCGCAGGCCCGCGCGGGCGGGTCAGATGGATCACGAGTTGCTGCAGCGAAACGCCCTCGACGGTCAAGGCGCTGGCGGTCAGCCAGTCCAGATCCTTGGCGCTGAGCGGCCCCATCACTGTCAGCGCCAGGTACGGCCCCATGGCCTCGACGCCAATCACCTCGCGCCCGCTGGCGAAAGCCGCCACCGCCTCGGCGGGGCCGATCACCCGGGCCGCCCGCCCCAACAGGGCGCCCCGGTCCTGGTCGATCAGCACGCGGGCGTGATCCAGCACCACCACCTTCGCCACCAGCGGCGCGACCTCATCGATCAGGTGGCTGGAGAGCACAATGGTGCGCGGGTCGCGGGCGTAAGAGGCGGCCAGCGCCTCGTAGAAGACCTGGCGCGCCATCGCGTCCAAGCCCAGATAGGGCTCGTCGAAGAAGGTCACATCGGCCCGCGCCGCCAACCCGATGGTCACCCCGACCGCCGAGTTCTGCCCCCGCGACATCCGCCGCACCCGTTGGTTCAACGGAATCGCCAGGGCGCTGATCAGATGATCGGCCAGGGCGGCGTCCCAGCGCGGATAAAACATGCGAGCGGCGTTGAAGGCGTCGATGGCGCGGGCGTCATTCGGGTAACCCTGCCCCTCGCGGATGAAACACATCCGCTGCAGCACGCCGGCGTGCTCGTAGGGACGCTGGCCGTAAACCAGCGCCTGCCCGGAGGTCGGCGCCACCTGCGCCGTGATGATCGACATCAGGGTCGTCTTGCCGGCGCCGTTGTGCCCAAACAGCCCGTGGATCAAGCCCTCCTCGAACTCCAGCCCGACGTGATCCAGCGCCACCGTCCGACGGTAGCGTTTGACCAGGTCAACCACGGTGACGGCGGCGCTCACAAGGGACCCTTGGGGCCGCGCCCGCCGAACCCGGAACGCCCGCCGAACCCGGAACGCTCCGCCGGCGAGGCCAAGCGCCCCAGGTCGCGCACCGCGCCCTTGTCTGCGGAGGTCGCCAAGGCGGCATAGGTTCGCAGCGCCAACGAAATTGGACGATGCCGTCCGGCCGGCCGGTACCCCACGCCTTCTTCCAGCACATCACGCCGGGCGGCCAAGTCCTCGTCGCTGACGTCGAGCCGCAGTTCGCGGGCGGGGATGTCGATCACGACCCGGTCGCCGTCCTCGATCAAAGCGATCAGCCCGCCCGCCGCCGCCTCCGGCGAGACGTGCCCAATCGACAGCCCCGAAGTCCCCCCGGAGAAGCGGCCGTCGGTGATCAGCGCGCATTGCTTGCCCAGCCCGCGACCCTTCAGGAACGACGTCGGATAAAGCATCTCTTGCATGCCCGGCCCCCCGGACGGACCCTCGTAGCGGATCACTATGACGTGCCCGGCCTGGACCTTTCCCCCCAAAATCCCGGCGACGGCATCGTCCTGGGACTCGAAAACGATGGCCGGACCCTCGAAACGCCAAATCGACTGGTCCACCCCCGCGGTCTTGACGACCGCGCCATCGGGCGCCAGATTGCCGCGCAGGACGGCCAGACCGCCGTCGGCGGTGAAGGCGTGCGCCACGTCGCGGATGACCCCGCCGGCCGGATCGAGGTCCAACTGCGGATAGCGTTCCGACTGGGTGAAGGCCGCCGGCGAGGGGCGCCCGCCGGGCGCGGCCCGGAACAGCGTCTCCGCCTCGGCCAGCGCCCGCCCGCCGCGCACATCCCACAAGCCCAGCCAAGTCTCCACGTCAGGCGAGTGAACGGTGCGGACATCGGCGTGGAACAGGCCGGCGCGGCTAAGCTCACCGAGGATCGCCGGGACGCCCCCGGCCCGGTGCACATCCTGGATCAGGGCCGTGCCGTTGGGGGCCACCTTGCAAATGCAGGGCACGCGGTGGCTCAGCCGCTCAATGTGGTGCAGCGTGAAATCGACCCCCGCCTCGCGCGCGATCGCCAGGACGTGCAGGACCGTGTTGGTGGACCCGCCCATGGCGATGTCCAAGGTCATCGCGTTCTCGAAGGCCTGGGCAGTGGCGATCGAGCGCGGCAGCGCCGACTCGTCATCGTGGTCGTAGTAACGCCGGGCCAACTCCACCACCAGGGCGCCAGCGCGGCGGAACAACTGGGCCCGGTCGGTGTGGGTGGCCAGCAGTGTGCCGTTGCCCGGCAGGGCCAAGCCCATCGCTTCGAGCAGGCAGTTCATCGAGTTGGCCGTGAACATTCCGGAGCAGGAGCCGCAGGTGGGGCAGGCGCCCTCCTCGATGGCCGCCAGGTCTTGATCGCTGACCGCCGGGTTGGCGGAGTCGGCGATGGCCGAGACGAGGTCGAGTTGCCCGCGCTCGCCGCCGCTGGGCAGCACCGCCCGCCCGCCCTCCATGGGGCCGCCGGAGACGAAGACCGTCGGCAGGTTCAGGCGCATCGCCGCCATGGCCATGCCCGGCGTGATCTTGTCGCAGTTCGAGATGCAGATGAGCGCGTCAGCCCGGTGCGCGGCGACCATGTACTCGACGCTGTCCGCGATCAATTCGCGGCTCGGCAGCGAATAAAGCATGCCGTCGTGGCCCATGGCGATGCCGTCGTCCACCGCGATGGTGTTGAACTCGCGCGCGATCCCGCCGGCCTCATGGATCGCCTCGCAGACCAGCCGCCCGACCGGCGCCAGATGGGTGTGTCCGGGGACGAACTCCGTGAACGAGTTGGCGACGGCGATGATCGGCTTGCCGAAATCCTCGCGCGCCACCCCGGCCGCGCGCAGCAGCGCCCGCGCGCCCGCCATGTTGCGCCCAGTCATCAGCAAGTCCGAGCGGAGTTTAGGCATGTGGCCTAGCGTAGCCTTGTGACAAGTTCGGCCGCGCCATCCCCGCCCCCCGCGCCAGTAGTGGCGCCCCTTCCAGTCTTGGTGCCGCGCCCGGCGCTCGCCGCCGCCCGGGGCCGCCCCGAGCTCGCCCCGATCATCTATGACACCGGCCGGCCGATGCCGTCTGGCGCGGTTTCCGCCAAGGCCCTGATTTCGGTGGTGCGGAGTTTGGAGGAGTTCGACGCCGAGTTGGCGGGCGCCCCCGGCCTGGAGTACGTCCAGGTGGTCTCATCCGGCTACGACCATCTGACGGATCGCCTGCCGCCAGGGGTCGGGCTGGGCACAGCCCGCGGGGCCAACGGGCAGGTGGTGGCCGAATTGGCGTTGGGCTTGCTGATCGCGTCGATGCGGCGTTTCGCCGAATCCCGCGCCGAGGGGCAGGCGGGGCGCCTGATGCGGCCGATGGGCGACTCGGTCTTCGGGTCGGTCATCGTGGTTCTGGGCGCCGGCGATTTGGCCCGCCAATTCCAGACGCGGGCTGAGGCTTGCGGCGCTGTTGTGCGCCTGACCGGACGCGGCCAGCGTGACGGCGTGCACGGCATCGGGCAAGTGTTTGACCTGCTGGCGGACGCTGACGCGGTGGTTTCGACGCTGCCGCTGACCGACGAGACCCGGGGGCTGGTGGGGGCCGAGTTCCTGGCTCGGATGAAGGACGGGGCGGTGCTGGTCAATGTTGGCCGGGGCGCGGTTGTGCGCACGTCGGCGCTGGTGGCGGAACTGCGGTCGGGTCGGCTGCGGGCGGCCCTGGACGTGACCGACCCGGAGCCGTTGGCGCCCGACCACGAGTTGTGGCGCCTGCCGGGCGCGGTCATAACTCCGCACATCGGCGGAGCGGTGCGCGGTTTCTTCGAACGGGCTTACGCGGTCTGCCTCGACCAACTGGTTCAGTTCGCGCGCGGCCAGCGGCCCACCAACCAGGTCCTGTGAATCCGCGCGAGCCGCGGCCCGCGGCCCGGCCCGGTCAGGCGCGGGCCGTGAGGTAGACCAGGGCCAGGTTCAGGGCCACGATCAGCGCGGTGGCGATCCAGGCGGCGACCTGTGTCAGGCGCCTGTTCGCCTCCGCGCCCATGACGGATCGCCGCCCGGTCAGCCAGGCCAGGGGAATGACCGCGAAGGGGATGCCGAAGGACAGGACCACCTGGGAGATGACCAGCGCCCAGGTGGGCGACTGCGCCAACGCCAGCACCAGCAGCGCCGGGACCAGGGTGGCCGCGCGGACCACCAGCACGGGCAGGCGCAGCCCAAGGAACCCGTAGGCGATTTCGGCGCCGGCGTAAGCCCCCACCGAGGTCGAGGCCAGGCCGGAGAAAAGCAGCCCGATGGCGAAGACGACGCCCACGGTGGGGCCCAGGTAGTGCGCGATGGCGGCGTGGGCGCCTTCGATCGAATCGGTGCCGGTGACGCCGCGCAGGTTGGCGGCCGCCAGCACCAGCATGGCGATGTTGACCGAGCCGGCCACGACCAGCGCGCAGAGCACATCCCAGCGCGTCGCCCGGATCAGGTGGCGGCGTTTGGCCGGATCGGTCACCAGCCCGTGACGGTCGCGGGTCAGCGACGAGTGCAGGTAGACGGCGTGCGGCATGACCGTCGCGCCCAGCATCGAGGCTGCCAGCAGCACCGAGTCCGAACCCTGGAATCGGGGCGCCAGCCCCGCCAGCGCCTCCCCCGGCTGGATCGGGGAGATGACCAGCCCGGAGACGAACCCAATGGTGATGATGACCAGCATGCCGGTGATGACCAATTCGAAGGAGCGCTGGCCCCGCCGCGTCTGGACCATCAGGATCGCCAGCGAGACGGCGCCGGTGATGATTCCCCCCATCAACAGCGGCACGCCGAACAGCAGGTTCAGGGCCAGCGCCCCGCCAATCACTTCCGCCAGGTCGGTGGCGATGGCGACGACTTCGGCTTGTCCGAAGTAGGCGTACCGCCCCCAGCGCCCCAGGCGCGCGGCCAGCATCTGCGGCAGCGACTGGCCGGTGGCGATCCCCAGCTTGGCGCTCAGGTATTGCACCAGCACGGCGATGGCGTTGGCCGCCACCAGCACCCAGACCAGGAGGTAGCCGTAACGCGCGCCAGCCGTCAGGTTGGCCGCCACATTGCCCGGGTCGACATACGCCACCGCCGCCACGAAGGCCGGGCCGAACAGGCGCAGTGTGCGGGCTCGGGCTCTGGCTTTGCGACCGCCCGCGGCGGCGGGCGGCGACGGCTCGCCCGCGGCGGCGGGCGGCGACGGCTCGGCCGGGGCGGCGGGCGGCGACGGCTCGGCCGCGGGCGCGTCATCGGCGGATTGCGCCGCGGCCATGGTCCCCTCCTGGTTCTGTCCCGCTGACTTGGGCAAGCTCACCCAAAGGCGACCCGAAACAAAAAGTTCGGGTACCCGAAAACCTTACCGCACGGCATCGGACAGGGAGAACCAAAGGTCCTCCCGGGTGGGGCGTTCAAACCCAAGAGCTGAACCACATGTGCATCTGCCAGAACTGGTACGGCACCGACTCGGCGGTCCAGATCGGCCAGAAGAAGGCCGAGACGAACAGCATCAGGGCCACCACGACACCGACTATCACGACCGGGGCCGGTCCGCGCGCCGCGCGTTCAGCCGAGCCGGACACGCCGGCGAAGCCGGACACGCCTCCAAGAACGGACCCGCCCGCCGAACGGACGCCCGCCGAACGGAGGCCCGCCCGGCCGACGCCCACCGGGCCGATCACGACTCCCGCCGCATAAGCCAAGGCCAGCGTCACAAACGGGACAAAGGCAACGGTGTAGAAGGTGAAAATGGTGCGTTCGGCGAAGAACAGCCACGGCACATAACCGGCCACGTAGCCGCAGAGGATCGCCCAGGCGCGGCGGTCGGCCCAGACGATGGCCTGGTAGACAACCACCCCGAGGGCGATCACGCCGACCCACCAGATCAGCGGATTGCCCAGGGCGGTGATGGCTTGGCTGCAGGAGGCGGCGGCGCAGGTCGGCTCGGACTCGTAGAAGAACGATGTCGGCCGGGCCTGCAGCAGCCACAGCGCCGGGTTGGACTCGTAATCGTGCTCCGAGGTCAGCGTCGTGTGGAAGCCCCACGCCTCCTGGTGGTACTTGACCAGCGACCGCAGTCCGTCCGGCAGCCATTGGACGCCCTCGCCCGGATGGGTTTGAGCCCAGTCGCGGTGGTAGCCGGCCTTGGTCGCCAGCCAGCCCGTCCAGGACGCCACGTAAACAACCAGCGCCACCGGCACCATCAGCGCGAACGCCTTCAGCCCGTCACGCCAGACCGCCGTCCACAGCCAGCCCCTGAGGCCGGCCCGCCGCCGCGCCGCCGCGTCCCAGCAGACCACCAGCAGGCCGTAAACCGCCAGGAAGTACAGCCCGGACCACTTGACGCCGCAGGCCAGCCCCAGCGCCACGCCCGCGCCGAGCAGGTACCAGCGCATGCCCAAGCCGGGCCCGCCGGGTTCGCGGGGTCCGCTGGGTTTGCTGGGTTTGCCGGGTTTTCCAGGTTTTCCGATGCCGTCTTCGCCGGGTTTGCCGATGCCGTCCGGGCCGCCAGGGCGGACCGGTTGGACGCGCCGGCCGGGGTAGATCGGGGCGCCGGTCGGACCGTGCCCAATCGGCTGGCGCATTCGCTCAGCCAGGCGCCGATCCATGACCGCGCGGTCCTTCAACACCAGCCACAGAGCCAACAGGGCGAACAGCATCAAGAAAATGTCCAGCAGACCGCTGCGCGAGAGCACCAGCGAGATGCCGTCCACCGCCACCAGCAGCCCCGCCAGCAGCCCGAGCGCCTGCGAGCGGAACAACCGCCAGCCGATCAGGATTGTCAGCAGCACGCCCAGCGTCCCGGCGATCGCCGCCGAGAAGCGCCACCCGAACGAGGATTCCGGCCCGAACAGCCACATCCCGAACGCGATCAGCCACTTGCCGACCGGCGGGTGGACCACGTAGGCGGGGTCGGCGAGCAGGCCGGAGAAGTCACCGGCTTCGAAGGCGGCGTTCGCCTCCTCGGCCCATTTGAGCTCAACTCCGCGCGTCAGCAGCGAATAAGCATCCTTGACATAATAGGTTTCATCGAATATCAGTTTGTGAGGCGCGCCGAGCTTCCACAGCCGCAGCACCAAGGCCAGCAGCGTCACGCCAACCGCGCCAACCGCGCCGCCCAATCGGGGCTGGCGGCTGGGTTCGGCGGTCACAACGCTTTATGGTACGGGTATGAACTCGAAGGTCCCTGGCATTGTGCTGGCAGCCACACCGATCGGCGACGCCTCCGACGCCTCGCAACACCTGCGCCGCCTGCTTGAGACGGCTGACGTGATCGCCGCCGAAGACACCCGCCGCCTGCGCGAGTTGGCCGCCCGGCTGGGGGTTCGGATTGACGGCCAGTTGATCTCCTTCTACGACCACAACGAACGCGCGCGGGTCGACTCGCTGCTGGAGCAGGCGCGCTCCGGCGTGGTGGCCGTGGTCTCGGACGCCGGCCTGCCGCTGATCTCCGATCCGGGCTTCGCCCTGGTCAGGGCCGCCATCGCGGCAGGCGTGCCGGTCACCTGCGCGCCCGGGCCGTCAGCCGTGCTGACGGCCCTGGCCCTGTCCGGCCTGCCGACCGACCGCTTCGCCTTCGACGGCTTTGTGCCGCGGGCGGCCGGGGCCAGGACGGCCTGGTTGGACCAGGTCGCGGCCGAGCCGCGCACCTTGGTGGTCTTCGAGGCGGCCCGCCGCCTGGCCGCCACTTTGGCCGAGGCCGCCGCGCGCCTCGGCCCCGACCGCCCGGCCGCCATCGCCCGCGAATTGACCAAACCGCACCAGGAAATCCTGCGCGGCGGGCTTGGCCAACTGGCTGAGCAAGCGGCCGCGCGCGAACTCAAAGGCGAGGTCACCCTGGTGATAGGCGGCGCTCCCGGGGGCGGCGCGCCCGCCGCCCCCCAGGACTTGACCGCCCTTGTCCGCGAAGTCAACCGGCTGGTAGACGCGGGCGCGGGCCTGAAACAAGCCACGGCATCGGTCGCCGCCGCCGCCGGCCTGTCCAAACGAACCCTCTACCAAGCGGTCCTGGCCGCCCGACCCGGCCCCTGACTGGCCGGCTGCGAACGCCTAGGAACCCGGCTAAACGACCACCAACTCAACGCCCTGCGACTCGATGGCGGCTCGGATTTCGGGCGCCAAGCCGTCATCGGTGATGACCGTGTCGAAGGACGACAGCCCAACCACTTTGTGCGGGTCGCTGGTGAACCACTTCGACGAATCCGCCAACAGCACGCGCCGGCGCGCGGCCGCCATCATGATTCGCTTGGTCTCGGCGATCTGGACGCGGCCTTCGACCACGTCCATGTCGCGGTCTATCCCTCCGGCGCCCAGAAACGCGGTGTGCGCCAGAATGCCGTCCAAGCCGCCGGCGGTGGCGGTGGCGAGGGTCGCGGCGATCCCGGGCAGGAGTTTGCCGCCCAGCAAACGCAGGTCCACCCCGGACACCTCCATCAGGTGCAGCGCCACATATAGCCCCCGGGTGTAAACAACCAGGTTGGCGACGGTGGGCAGGAGGCGCGCCAACTGGACCACAGTGGTGCCCGAATCGAGAATGATGGTTTGGTCGTCGCGGATCAGCCGGCTGGCGGCGGCGGCGACACGCTGCTTTTGCTCAACCTGGCGGTCGCGGCGCTGGTGGAAACCGACCAGCGGGACCTCCGGCATAGCGGCGCCGCCATGAACCCGCGAGATCCTGCCCAGGCGCTCGAGCGCGTCGAGGTCGTTGCGAATCGTCACTTCTGAGACGCCCAGATCGACCGCCAAATCGGTGGTTCGCGCCCGGCCGGTCTTGTAGACGGCCGCCAGGATGGCCTCACGGCGCGCGGTTATGGGCACGGTCCTAAAGATTACCGTCTCGGTCGCTCGGGGCGCCGGCGCGGACCTCGCCAAGGCCCACCGCCGCGTCAATGTCCGATGCCGACCCCACACCCAGGCGGGTGACCCCAGGCATCGTCTCAGCGGTCTGCCACCAACCCAGGCTCGTCCCGGCGATCGCGGCCGCCCCGCGCACCGCTGTCTCAGCCGCGACTGAGACCACCATCGGCTTGCGCCCCAACAACGCCTTGGCGCGCCGCCAGCGGGCTGAACGCAGGCCGCCGCCCGTCAGCACCGTGGTCCCGCGCGCGCCGGTGGCGCGACGCAGCCGGTCCTGGCCCGCGTTCGCCGCCATGACGTAGTGGTCTATCAACGCCCCCCAAGATTCGGCGTTCGGGGCGAGGTCGCCCGGAACGCCCAATTCCATCTGCCTGACCATTTCCTCGTCAAGCTGGCGACCCGGGACCGGCGGCCCCGCCTGCGCCTCCAGGGCGGAACGGTCCAGGCCGGTTTGGCGCAGGAAGGTGCGCATGGCCAAGCCCGGACGCAGCCACTCGTAGACGGCGGCGCGCCGGCCGGTCGAGGGCCAGACCTCGAAAGTGATCTTGTCGTCCTCCAACAGGATGTCGCGGCAATGGGCGGCATCGGCGGCCAAACCCGGGTCCATGGCGGCGATCAACGCCTCCCCGGTGCCCAGGGAGTCGCCCACCTCGCCGGGCCGGACGCCGGCCCCGACCGTCGCCACGGGATGATCGTGCCCGGCGATCACCACCGGCGCCCCGGGCACCAAACCTAGCGATTCGGCCAATTCGCCGGCGGCGGGTTCGCCGTGCCCCGGAGGCTTGACCGGCGCCAGGGCGACCTGGCCGAGCCCAACCAGATTCCACGGCGCCAACCAATAATCGTGTCGCTGGGAGTCCCAAATCCCGCTGGTGATGGCCAAGCTCTCGTCTTGCCAACCGCGCCCTGTCAACTGCCAGGCGAACGCCCCGCACAACCCCAGAAACTCACCCTCCAGGGGCGCCTCGAGCAGAGGCGCGAGATGACCCAGCTTCGCCACCGTCGAGTTGATCCGCAGATGCTGGCCGGTTCTGACCGCCGCCTCGCAGGCCCCAAAGCGTTCCTGGAGAAACCTGACCAGATCCTCCCCGCGGGCGTCATACCAGGCCGGGAAGCTGATCTGGGCCAGGCGGCCGTCACGCAGGACGGTGCCGGCCTCCCCCATCGACGTCAGCCCCAACGCGGCGATCGAGCCTGGCGGCAGACCGAGGTCCCGAACCGCGCCCTGCCCCGCCTCGAGCATCGGCAACACACGGAAGTCGTCGCCATCCTCGCGCTGCTCCCGAGGCGTCTCCCGGGCGGCCACGGCCGCCAGCGAGCCGTCGCGGGCGAAGGCCGCCGCCTTCACCCGCGAGCTCCCGAAGTCGACCCCGACCACGGTCTGCATGGTTCACCCCAGCAGGGGCATGGCGGCCGGGCGCCTGAAAGGCGACGGCTCGTAGTCCCCGGCATGACCGGCCTGGCCAAAGATGGCCATCCGTTCAGCCACCAGGTCCGTCATGCCGCGCCGGCCGGCCGCGATCGATCCGGCCGGATCGGCCGAGAGCCGGTCAGCGTCCAGGGTTGTTCGCATTGCGGCCATCCAGGCCATGTGCGAATCCATGCCTTGATTGATCTTTGTCACGCCCAGCTTGGTCGACCTGGCCTTCTCATCCTCCGGCACGCCCCAAGACTCCGGCAACGCCCCGCCGTGGGCGTTGATGATCGCGCGCAGGTCGGCCGGCAGCGAAGACGACCCGTGCATGACCAGGTGCGTGGTCGGCAGCCGCCGCGCGATCTGGTCGATCAAGTCCATGTGCAGCATCGATCCGTCCGGCGGCCGGGTGAACTTGTAGGCCCCGTGCGAGGTCCCGATCGCCACCGCCAGCGCGTCCACGCCCGTCTCAGCGACAAACCGGACAGCCTGATCCGGGTCCGCCAGCACAATTTCGCGCCGATTCGAGCCGTCTTCCGAGGCGCCGATGGTCCCGAGTTCGCCCTCAACCGAAACTCCAAGGCCGTGGGCGTATTCGACAACCGCCGCCGTCGCCTCGACATTGGCCTCGAAGCTGGCGATTTGGTGGGTGACGGGGTCCAGCGAGCCGTCGATCATGACCGATGAGAAACCGGCGCCGATGGCGCGCCGGCAGGTCGGCGCGTCCGGCCCGTGGTCCAAGTGGACCACTATGGGAATTTCCGGGTAGTGGTCGACGGTTCGCATGATCAGGTCCCAAAACAGCTCGTCGGCACCGAAGGCCGAAGCCCCGGCGATGGTTTGGACTATGACGGGCGATTTGGTGCGCCGGGCCGCGTCGAGGACCGCCTCGACCTGGGTGATGTCGGTGACGTTGAACGCGCCCAGGCCGTAACCTCCAGCCTTGGCGTGGTCAAGAGCCTGTTTGAGCGTTATCAAAGCCATGTCTGTCTCCTGTCTGAGTCGTCTAGCGATAGTGGCGCGCGGAACCGGTGGCGCCCAGGACCTCGACCTTGTGGCGGACACAGGCCATCATCGCCTCGACGGCCGGGGGGTGGATGTCGTGGGGTTCGCGCAGCTTCGGGTCGGTCAGGACTTCTCGCAGCTTGTCGAAGTAGGCCACTTTGATGTCGGACGAGATGTTGACTTTGGCGATGCCGTGTTTGACCGAGAGCGCGACCTCGGAGTCTGGGTTGCCGGAGCCGCCATGCAGCACCAGCGGCAGATCGACCGCCTGCCTGATCTGCTCCAGCAGGTCGATCTTCAGCTTTGGGACCATGCCGGCCGGGTAAACCCCGTGGCAGGTGCCGATCGCCACGGCCAGCGAGTCGACGCCGGTCTGGGCCACGAATCGCGCGGCCTCCTCCGGGCGGGTGTAGACGATCTGCTCAGCCTCGGCCGCGTCCTGGACGTCGCGCGGCCCAATGGTGCCGATCTCGCCCTCCACCGACATGTCGAGCGCGTGGGCCGCCTCCACCACCTTCCGGGTCAGGTCGACATTGGCCTCGGCCTCAAGCAGAGAGCCGTCGATCATGACCGATGTGTAACCCAACCGGATCGCGTCCAAGACGTCGCTGTAGAGTTCGCCGTGGTCAAGGTGGACCGCCACAGGAACGCGCGCAGCGCGGGCCAAAGCCAGCGTCGAGTCGATGAAGGCCCATCCCACGTGCTCTAGTTCACGCGGGTGAATCCCCAAGATGACCGGGCAGTCAAGGCTTTCGCATTCTGCGACTATGCCCTTGAGCATGCTCCAGTCGCTGATGTTGAAAGCTGGCACCGCAAAAGACTTCTCGTACGCGACCTGAAGCAGCCGCGAACCGTTGACCAACATGTTTCCCTCTCTGTGTGTGACTAGTTCTTGACCGATCCCTCGGTCATGCCGCCGATGAATTGGCGTTGGAAAATCAAGAACAGGATCAAGATGGGCAGGCATCCGAGCACGCTCATGGCCATCATCTCGTTCCACTCATATGAGTGCTGGCCCATCAGCAACTGGATGCCGACGGGGACCGTGCGCATCTCGCGGTCCTCGGTCAAGGTCAACGCGAACAGGAATTCGTTCCAGGCGACCATGAAGGTGTAGGTGCCGACGGAGACGATCCCCGGCCCGGCCACGGGCACCAGCACCTGCCAGAGCGCGCGGAAGCTGCCGCCGCCGTCGATCTTGATCGCCTCGTCCAATTCCCTTGGGATGGTGTTGAAGTACCCGGTCATCATCAAGATGGCGTATGGCACGGTGATGACCATGTAAGTGAATATCAGCGCGAAGTAGGTGTTGAAGATGCCCAGGGCCACGATCAAGCTGAAGTAGGGGATCAGCAAGGTGATCGGGGGCACAGCTTGGACCGAGATGATCACCGAGTTGAGCGCCTTCTTGAGGGGGAAGTCGAAACGGCTGAAGGCGTAACCCGCCATGATGCCGGCGACAAGGGTCAACACGACCACCGCGCTGGAGACCACATAGCTGTTGACGAAGAAGCGGACCTTTTCCGGGTTGGAGATGATCGAGGCGTAGGCGTCGATCGTGAAGTGGCTGATCAGGCGCGGCGGGTATTGGAAGATGTCGGTGTTCGGCTTGAAGGAGTTCGACAGCATCCAAAGGGCCGGGGCGCCGGCGAAGACGGCGCCCGCGATCAGACCGACCACCAATCCCGCGGTGGAGAAGATCCGGAGACGTCGGCGTGGTTTCATGGTCAGTCCCTCGCCTTCTGGCTGCGGACGTAGAAGAAGGCCACCGCCATCGAGAGCAGGAACAGGACCACGCCGCTGGTCGCGGCCATCGAGAACTCGTATTTCCCGAACGCCAGCTTGTAGGTGTAGGTGCCCAGGGTCTCGGTGGCGTGAACCGGGCCGCCGCCGGTGATCATGAAGACCAGGGCGAACTGCTGCACGTTCCAGATGAAGTCGAGCATGGCCATGGACACGATGATCGGCCGCAGCTGCGGGATTGTGATGTGGAGGAACCGCTTGACGGGCCCGGCGCCGTCAATGCTGGCGGCCTCGTAGAGGTCGGGCGATATGCCTTGCAGGCCGGCCAACAGGCTGATCATGAAGAACGGGTAGCCGGCCCAGATGTTGATGAATGTCAGCGACCCCAAGGCGATGTCTTTGTCGGAGAACCATTCGACCTTGCTTTGGATCAGCGACAGGCTCTCAAGGATGAAGTTGGCGACTCCGTTGGGGTTCATGATGACGCGCCACAGGATCACGACGATCGCGGCGGTGAAGACCCACGGCAGGATGTAGATCACGCGGAAGACCGCTGTCATCAGCTTCGGGATGAGCCTGTTGTTGAGCATCTGCGCGAACGCCAGGCCCAAGAGCAGGTGGAAGGCCACGCACGCGACCGTGAATTGCAGCGTGTTCCAGGCAGACTCCCAAAACACGGCGTCGCTGAACAGCTTGATGTAGTTGGAGAATCCGACGAAGACCGGGTTCTTCTCCATCACCACGTTGGACAGGAAGGAGAATCCAATCACCATGGCGATGGGGACGGCCATCAAGACCCCCATCACCGCCAGGGTCGGCGAGAGGTACGCCAGCGGCTCAAGCCGGGAGCGCAGCCGTTTGCGCCGCCGCCCGGCCGGCGGCCGCCCTCCGTGGGCGCCTGCCGGCGCCAAAGTTTGCGCGACTGTCAATTTGAACTCATTTCTCAACCAGCGGCCTGGACCCGGCGGGTTTCGCCGGCCGGGTCCAGGCCGAACGCGGAGCTGTGGGTCAGCCGAGCGCCTCGGACCAATAGGTCTGCAACGCTTCTTGCGTCTCCTCGACGGTTTGTTCTTCCTGGAGCATCTTTACCAGGTTCTCGTTGAGGTTGCGGCGCAGATCGGTCAGTTTCGGCAGCGCCTCAAACTCCATCGCCAGTTCGCTGGCCTGGTACAGATCGAAGGCTTGCTGGAACAGCGGATCGCCCTCGACATATCCGGGTGTGGAGTTCCTGTTCCCGGGGAACCCGATGGCCTCGGTGGCCAGCTTGGAGTTGACCTCCGTGCTGAGCAGATATTCGATCAGCTTCCAAGCCTCAGCCTTGTGCTCGGAGTTGTCGGCGACTCCCAGTCCCCAACTGGCCCCTGCGATCCCTCGCTTGCCCTCGTAGCCGTCTTGAGCGGGAACGGCGCCGATCGAGAAGTTGAGGTCGGGATTGGATGTGCGGATGCCGTTGATGTGGGCCAATGAGCCGATCATGAAGGCGTTCCGGCCCTGGGTGAATTCCTCGACCTTGTCCTGCTCTTGTTGGGTGAAGGCTCCGGGCGTGATGAGCTTGTCCTTGTATTGCTGCAACAAGAACTCGAATTCCGCCTTGACCTCCGGCGTGGTGAAGGCCGGCTGGCGGTTGTCCAGGTAGCGGCCGCCGGAGGCCCACAGCCAAGCTTCCGGATCAAATCCGGCGGGGCTTTCGACGCTGATCGGCATGGACCAGGCGTAGGTGTTGGCCTGCTCGTCGGTCACGGCCTTGGCGGCTTCGGTGAACTCTGACCAGTTCGACGGCACCTCGGTGTAGCCCGCCTGCGCCAGCAGATCGGTGTTGAAATACATCGGGTAGGTGAAGTTCAGCGCCCGGACCATGTAGGTGTTGCCATCGATCTGATCGTTGCTCATCAGTTCGCTGGGATCGTAGTTGGCCTGCGTCATCAACTCGGAGAGGTTGACGATGGCGCCTTGTTCTTTGAGGTCGTAGACGGATTCGCCGTTGATGGCGACGACATCGGCCATGGTGCCGGTCGCGGCAGCGGCGATCTCGGTCTTCATTGTCTCGGCGTACGGGTTGGAGATGAGCTTGACTTTCACGCCCGGGTTCTGCTTTTCGAAATCGTCCATGACTCCGCGCAGCACGCCCTCGGGCAGTTCCACCTCCCACCATTGGCTGAACGAAAGCTCGATTTCGCCTCCGTCGGCCTTGCCTGACTCTGCTGAGTCGCCGCAAGCGCCGAGGGCTGGAAGCGCCAGCGCGGCGACGATTACCGGGCAGATGCGCTTTAGTCTCATACTGTCTCCTTGTTCGAGATCGGGTTTAGGCCGAATTGCCAGGGCCTCAGGTTTCCGCGTGGGCGGCGATGCCCGCGCGGCCCGGAGGCGCCACAACGCCGAGGTTGGCGATGCGGTCACAAGACTATACAAAGTCAAACGAAAGCTCAAGGCTTTCGACCGGGGTTGACTAGTAACATTTGCGTAACGATATTGGCCGCAAACCGAAAGTCGCCATCGGCCAGTTCCCGATGCCGTCGCCACCGACCCAGCCTTCGCCGACTCGGGACTTGACTCCGACGTAGCGTCATAGTCCTGACTGGTCTCATGAGACGAACCGCTTTCGCCTACTTGGCCTCTTACACCTTGTCGATCCTCGGGAACGCGGTCGCGGCCGTCGCCCTGCCGCTGATCGTGTTGGTCACCACCGGCAGCGTCATGGGCGCCGGGGTGGTGGCCGCCGCCACCGCCATCCCGGCTTTCGCGGCCGGGCTGACCATGGGCGCCGTCATCGATCGTCACGATCGGCGCGCGGCCTCGATCACGGCCGATCTTGTCTCGGCCGCGGCGCTCGCCCTGCTGGCGCTGATTGACCTGGTCGGCGATCTGAGTCTGGCCTGGTTCATCGCCTGCGGGATCCTCGGCTCGTTCGGCGACGTGCCCGGCTTGACCGCCCGCGACGCCCTCATACCGGCGGTGGCGCGCGCCAGCGGCGTGCGCCCGGAGAGGCTGATCGGGACCAAGGAGGCCTGCGGCGCGGTGGCCGCCTTGCTCGGGCCCGCCGCCGCCGGCGCGCTGATGTCCCTCCTGGACGGCTCGGCCGTGCTCTGGGTGACGGCGGCGACATCGTTCGCGGCGGCCGTGGTGACGTTGGCCTTGCCGCGCTCGACCGGTCGGCCGGTGCCCGATGCCGTCGTCACCGACCCAGCCCCGCCCCACCCCGCCCGCCCGGTCGCGCCCGGCGCCACAGACCCAGCGGCGCCCGGCGGGTCCCTGGCCGCGCCCGGCGGGTCCCTGGCCGCGCCCGGCGAAACGGGCGATGGGGCTGGGGGCGCGCGCACGGCATCGGACTGGGGGAAATGCTGGAAGGCCAGCCGGCTCCTTGGCCGCCCCGCCCCTACCGCCCCGGCGGCCTCCTGCCCCCGGCGGCGGTCGGCCGTCAGCTGAACCCCGGAAGGTTGGTAGACTCCCTGCGGAATACTGCGGGTCGAGCGCGTGTTGACGGGATCAGACTCGAAAACGTCCCGCGCGGGACACGATGACGGAAGGTATTGAGCGCAATGGCCTCGAAGACAGCCGATGTTCGGCCAAAGATCACCCTCGCTTGCACCGACTGCAAGGAGCGGAACTACATCACCAAGAAGAACCGCCGCAACGACCCCGACCGCATGACGCTGGCGAAGTTCTGCCCGCGTTGCCGCAAGCACACCGAGCACCGCGAGACCCGCTGACCTCGGCCGTGCCGGTCAACCCGGACTCGGCCGGGCGGCGTTACCGACTGACCGAGCCGTATCTGGTCAACCGCCAAAAGCTGCGCGAGTTCGCCAGCGCTGTCGGCGCCAAGGCGCCAGCCTGCTTCGACGTGGCCGCCGCCCGCGCCTTGGGCTACGCCGATCTGGTCGCCGCCCCCACCTTCGCCGTCGTCATCGCGCAGGCGGCGGAGCGCGAATACGTCGCCGACCCGACCGCCGGGATCGACTTCGCCCGCGTGGTCCACGCCGAGCAGTCCTTCCACCACCACCGCCCGATCGTCGCCGGGGACCAGATTTCAGCCGAGTTGACGGTCGTCTCGGTCGCCGAGCGCGCCGGTTTGGCCATGGTCACCACGCGGACCGATTTGTCCGATGCCGCCGGCCAGCCGGTCTCGGCCGTCACCTCGACGCTGGCCGTGCGTTTGGGAGCGGGCGGATGAGCGCCCCGGCCGGGCCGGCCACCGCCATTGGGCCTTTTGAACTGCGTGTGACCAGGGGCGACCTGGTGCGCTACGCGGGCGCCTCGGGCGATTTCAACCCCATCCATTACTCCGATGACGCTGCCCGGGCGGTCGACCTGCCCGGTGTGATCGCGCACGGCATGTTGACCATGGGCTTGGTGATCCAACCCCTGATCGATTGGGCTGGCGGCGATCCGGGCGCGGTGCTGGCTTATGATGTGCGCTTCGCCCGGCCCCTGGCGGTGCCGGATGGCGCCGCCGTCGAGTTGACGGTCGCCGCCCGCGCGGCGGCGCCCGAGCCCGGCAGAATGACCGTGAATCTGACGGTCACCAGCGCTGGTCAGAAGCTGCTCGGCAAAGCCCAAGCCGTGCTCGACCCGTCCCGCATCCCAAGCGGCCGCCGCTGAACCGCCCCCCCGGTTGCTACGTAGCGGGCGGTGGGCGATAATGAATCCGGCCGGCCGAGCGCGACATGACACAGCCTGTGAGCCGACACCCACCCGCATAATGGGAAGGCGATGTGCTCAGTGGACGACGACGCGAAGCCCCGGCCTCAGGCGACTCAATTGGAGGTCGCGCGGCTGGCTGGCGTGTCGCAGCGCACTGTTTCGAATGTGGTGAGCGGCAGGGGACAGGTCAGCGCCGAACTCGCCTCCCGCGTGCGAGAGGCCATCGAGACGCTCGGCTACGTGCCTTCGCATGCTGCCCGGTCGCTACGTTCTGGCCGATCAGGCGTGTTGCAGCTGATCGTGCCCGAACTGGACGTGCCATATTTCGCCGAACTTGGCCGGGAGATGATAAAGCGGGCGTCTGAACGGGGCTTCAGCGTCATGGTTCAGCAGACGCTAGGCAGTGACCAGCGCGAGTATGAGGCGCTCAACGGACCTGTGGGATCTTTCGCTGAGGGAACTGTCCTCAGCGCGGTTGGATCGGCGCCCGCAGTCTGGCCGAGTCGGCAGACGCGCGCCCCACTCGTGCTGATCGGCGAGACGCGGCGCACCGGCGTGCTTGATCACATCGGAATTGACGATTCGGCCGCTTCCAAGGCCGCCACCCAGCATCTCATCGCTGTCGGGGCCAGGCGGGTGGGCTTCATCGGCGCTCATACCGATGGGGATCTTCCGATGGCCCAGATGCGGACCGCGGGTTTCGCCGCAGCCTTGCGCGAGGCGGGCCTCAGCCTCGATCCCCAACTTGTCGCCGCCACCAACGCCTACCACCGCAAGGACGGCGAGGAGGCGATGTCGCGTCTGTTGGCGCTGGAGCGCCCGCCTGATGCCGTCTTCTGCGCCACCGATTTGTTGGCTTTGGGCGCGCTTCGCAGTGCCCATGAGCTAGGGATCAGCGTGCCGGACGACTTAGTCGTCATGGGTTTCGATGGGTTGGAAGAAGGCCAGTATTCGGTGCCAACGCTGTCGACCGTGGCGCCCGACAAGGCCGCTCTGGCCGAGATGTGCATAGAGCGCCTGCTGACACGGGTCGAGGCTCATAGGCTCGGCTCGCATGAGCCAGCACCAGAAGACCTGACGGTCCCCTTCTCCCTGGTCGCGCGGGAATCCACGCGCCGTATCCAACAGTCGGCCTAACGCCTTCGCGGCCCGTGCCGCAGGCGCTTGCTACCTAGCATGCTACGTGGCATACTGTCTACGAACGAACCTAACCACCCTCATCGCATATCAAAGGAGATCCGCATGAGACCACTCAGTAAAGCCACGCTGACAGGACTCGTAGTCTGTGCTTTGACCATAGGCATCACGGGATGCTCTGGGGATGACAACAGCCCCGGAGACGACGGGAAGAGCGGCGACGCGCCCTCCACCATTCGCGTCATGCTCTGGGGCAACGACCAAGACATCTCATCCGTCAAGGAGGCGGCTGAAGGCTTCACAACTGCTCACCCGAATATCAAGATCGAATGGGAAAGCGGAGACTGCGGAGTGGACTACGCCGCCTGCAAGACGCTAGTCGCCGGCGGGAATCTTCCAGACGCTTTCATCCTCGGCACATGGAGCTATTTCGACGCCGTGCGTGACGGGGTTGTCGAGGACCTGACCGAGTACCTCGCCGACTCGAACACATCCGTGGCGGACTTCACCCCCAAGGTCATATCGGACCTCACCGCCTCGGACGGCGGGATCTACGGGCTGCCGATGGGCTACAACATTCAGTCGCTGTTCTATAACAAGGACCTGTTCGACGCCGCCGGCCTCGCCTACCCGCCGGCTGACGGCTCCTACACCTACGACGACCTGCGTGAATGGGCCAAGAAGCTGACTCTCGACGGGGCCGGAAAGAACGCGGCCGAGGCCAGCTTTGACGCCGAGGACGTTCAGCAGTGGGGCTACTTCAACTACGCTGCCTCGCCAATCCCACAGGGTTACACGCCCGTTCTCGCCGCCTTCGGCGGAGCCATCCTGACCGGCGAGAACCGCGACGTGTGCTCGGCCGACTCGGATGAGACAATCGCCGGCTTCCAGTGGATCGAGGACCTGATGTGGACCGACCACACGGCCATCACTCCCCAACTTCAACAGGAGGAGTCTGGCGACGCACGGTGGATCAGAGGCCAGGTCGCCATGCAACAGGGCTCACACGAACAGGTCGCCGCTGTCCAGGCGCAAAGCCCCGACATGAACTACGGAATCGCGGCTCTGCCCAAGGGCCCGGCCGGAAATGCGACCCTGTATCAAGCGCACGTCTGGTCGGTGGCAAAGTCATCTGAAGTCAAAGACGCCGCCTGGGAGTTTGTCCACTACATGGCCACAGAAGGCGCCGGCAAGCAGATGGCGCTCATACCGGCCTACAAGGATCTCGCCGAAGGCGAAGACTTCGCGCTGGCGCCCAACGAGCCCGAAGGCCTGGTCCAGGCGCAGATCGAGCCCGTGGAGTGGCCCTTGACTGTGACCAATACCGATCCGTCTGGTGTGTCGGCCATCGTCACGAGTCAAGATGGCGTTGCCCCAGCGATCGAGGACATCATCACCGGCCGGAAGTCCGCCAAGGAAGCGCTCGGCGGGATCTGCGCGTCGAAACTCGACGCGCTGATCACAGGGTCGGAGTGAAACTGGTAACGCTCGAACCCAACGCAGTGTGAGGATTCTTGAACGATGCCGTCCAGCGGCCGCCGCTCACGACACAAGTCCGGTCGAAGCTTGTCCAGGCGCAGGGCTCTGACAGCGCTCCTGTTCGTCGCTCCGCAGGTGTTCGGCTTAGTGGCGTTCACGGCGGTGCCGCTGGTGGCTTCGCTCGTTTACTCCTTCACACATTGGGACCTGGTGGCGCCGTCACCAACGTTCGTGGGCATGGACAACTGGGAGGCGCTGTTCACGGATGACCGCGTCCCCACCGTCCTTTGGAACACGGTGCGATTCATCTTGGTCGGAACATCCACCTTCCTGGTGTTCTCGCTGGTGGCGGCGCTCCTGACCTTCACTCCGCGCCGCATGGTCGGTCTCTACCGCGCTGCGATGTTTCTGCCGTATGTGCTGTCACAAATCGCGGTGGGCGTGGTGTGGAGATGGATGTTCAACAGCCAATCGGGACCTGTCACAAACATCGTCGAACTCATCACTGGGCAAAGTCCCGATTGGTTGCTCGACCCAGCGACAGCGATGCCTTCGATCGCCATGGTGGTGACTTGGCAGACCATCGGTTACGGCATGACGCTATACATCGCCGCTCTGCAGGGTGTGCCGGTCTCGCTTCTCGAGGCTTCTACCATTGACGGCGCGAATCGATGGCAGCGATTTCGCCATGTGACAGTGCCGATGATATCGCCCACCATCTTCTTCTTAGCCGTCACGTCCCTAATTGGAGCGTTCCAACTATTCGATCCTGTGGTGGCCATGACCGGGGCCAGCGTCGGAAGCGCCGGGCCGGCGTCCGCCGGTGGTCCATCAAACTCGACCCGGACCATCGTGCTTTACATGTACAACCAAATGTTCAATTACAACGAGCGGGTCTCAGGGCTCGGATACGCCGCGGCCATCGCTTGGCTCCTGGCAATACTGATATTTCTGGTCACGGTTGTCCAATTCATCGCCGGCAGTCGGTGGGTGCACTACGAGGGCGTCTCCCTGTCGCGCGGGCGGCGCCGGACGAGGGGGCGGCGTTGAGCGCGGGAGGGCGCCCCCCGAGGGCTTGGCGCTTGGCCAACAAACGCGAACGGCTGGCGACTGTCTCATACCATTCGCTGATGATAGTCCTGACTTTCGCATACATTTTCCCAGCCCTGTGGGCCGTGTCAATGTCGTTGCGCACCAACGAGAATATGTTCTCAGCAAGCCAACTCATCCCGCACCCGGTGACCCTGGAACACTACGCCAGATTATTCGAAGCTTTGCCGGACCTGTGGCGCTATTTCGCCAACACCTTGGTGATAGCAATCTTGGGCACGGCCGGGACATTGTTCTCCAGTTCTCTGGCGGGTTACGCCCTCGCACGCTTCAGATTTCCCGGCCGCGGGCTCCTGCTGATCACAATGCTCATCACTTTGATGGTTCCCGTTCATGCCACACTAATCCCGCAGTATGTGATCTTCCGCGAACTCGGATGGCTGAACAGCCCGCTGCCGATAATCGTCCCGATGCTTTTCGGCACGCCATTCGCAACATTCTTCTTCCGGCAATACTTCTTGACGTTGCCAGCCGAACTCGAGGACGCCGCGGCGATTGACGGGGCCGGTCCGTGGCGCACCTTCTTCACGGTTATGACGCCACTGTCCGGCCCAGCCCACCTTGCGCTTGGGCTCCTAACATTCGTCTCCCTTTGGAACAGCTACTTCGTCAACTCGATCTATTTGGCAAGACAAGACAGCTGGGTGCTGACGCAAGCGCTTCAGTCAATGATCAGCCGTTACCAAGCTCAATACGGCGCGATAATGGCCGGCGTCACGCTAGTTTCGCTGCCGGTCCTGATCGCATATCTGTTCTTCCAGCGGCGCATCGTGCACGGCATCTCGATGACCGGACTAGCCAACTGACCACCACTCGACTTGGGAGCTGAAGATTTGACGCGAGAACCGATTCCCGCACACCGGGGTTCTGCCCGGCGACTCGACGGGAGCCCATGGAGCCCATGAGGACGCTACAAGGAGGGACAATGAGTTCCAAGACACCGGCGATGCCAGAGGCTTGGCGATGATGACAGACGATCACCCGCGCCCTCAGCTAACGCGGCCCGCCTGGCGCAGCCTCAACGGCCAGTGGGGTTACACGCTGGATCGAAGCAACGCCGGAATGCGAGAGCGTTGGTTCGCCGACCCAGCGCGCTTCACGCGCCAGATAACCGTGCCTTTCCCGCCTGAGTCGACGCTGTCCGGCATCGGCGAGGACCCGGACTCTCCCATGTGGTACCGCCGCGAATTCGTGGACCAACCACAACCGGGGCCGCGCGAACGTGTGCTGGTCCATTTCGAGGGGGTCGACTACGAGTCCACAGTGTGGGTGAACGGCATCCACATAGGGGACCACAGAGGCGGCCAGACCTGCTTCACCTTCGATATCACAGACGCCCTGACCAACGGAACCAATGATCTCGTCTTGCGAGCGGTGGACGATCGCCGAGCTTTGGAGCAGCCGAGAGGCAAACAAGACTGGCGCCACGAGCCGCATGTGATCTGGTACCGACGGACCTCCGGGATTTGGCGCACCGTCTGGCTGGAGCGGGTGCCTGAAACCCGCATCGACAGCATCAGGACGAACGCCCGGCCCGGGCTGGAACAAGTTGATTTCGAGGCCAGGCTGATGGGTCCGCTTGGCGATGACACGTCGCTTGAGATCGAGATTCGGCACGAATCGCAAGTGCTCGCGCGGACTGTGGTGCGTTGCGCCGGGCCGCTGGTCACAGGCTGCCTCACCCTGAACCACGCCAGCTTGCTGATGCAGCCCGAGGAGTTGTGGTGGACGCCCGAATCGCCCACTCTGCTGGACTTGCAGTGCGAGCTGACGCAGGCGGGCCATCGCCTTGACAGCGTGGATTCATACATCGGCTTGCGCACAATTGCTTGCGACGACCGCCACTTCTTGCTCAACGACAGGCCATATTTCCTTCGGATGGTGCTCGAGCAGGCGTATTGGCCGGACAGCCACCTGTCAGCGCCATCCCGGGACGCGCTTGAAACCGAAGTGAAGGCAATCAAAGCCCTCGGGTTCAACGGCCTGCGGATGCATCAGGCGAGCGCCGATCAACGCCTCTTGAGCCTCTGCGACAAATTGGGACTGGTCGTCCTGGCGGACATCCCGGCCGCCTACAGGTTCTCGTCACGTTCCCTCGAGGCTTTGGCAAGGGAGACGGTGGCGCTGGTGGCCCGAGACTCAGGACACCCCAGCCTCATCGGTTGGGTCGCGTTCAACGAAAGCTGGGGCGTTCCGAATCTGCCCTTCAGCCCGGCGCAGCGCCACGCCGTCGCCGCCTTCTACCACCTATTGAAAGCACTCGATCCGGAACGGATCGCGCTGGGCAACGACGGATGGGAGCATGTGGCCGGGGACTTCATCGGGGTTCACGACTACTGCCAGGACGGTCAAGTCCTAGCCGCGCGGTACCAGTCGAGGCCGGCCGTTCGAGACACGCTCATGAATGATCGCCCCGGTGGACACCGCCTCACCCTCGGCCAACTGCCGCCAGCCGGGGCGGCGGTCCTGCTGTCAGAATTCGGCGGCATCAACTCGCACAACGACCCTGATGCCTGGCACGGCTACGGCACTGTGATCGAAGCTGGTGATCTGCCTGGCCGCTTGCGCCAATTGATGATTGGCCTCGACGCGGACAGCGGTCTCGCCGGGTATTGCTACACGCAATTGACTGACACCGAACAGGAGAAGAATGGCCTGCTCACAGGCGAGCGCGAGCCGAAGGCTGAAATAGCCGAAATCCGATCCGTCATAGAGGGACACAGGTGACAAATGAGCCACAAGAACGTGGGCGACGGCGTGATCTCCTGCCAGGCCACACTGGACCCGGACCTGGCAATTGGGAAGGTGCCCGAGCGGCTGTTCGGCGCGCTGGTTGAACACATGGGCCGCTGCGTCTACGGCGGCCTCGTGGAGGCGGATGGCGAACACACTCAGCGGTACAGCGTCAGACAAGACGTGGCCGCCTTGGTCCGTGAACTCGGAACAACCGTCGTGCGCTACCCCGGCGGAAACTTCGTCTCCGGCTACAACTGGGAAGACGGCATCGGGCCTATTGACAAACGGCCAAGGCGCTTCGACCTGGCGTGGCAGTCAATCGAGCCGAACGCCTTTGGCCTGCATGAGTTCGTCAGTTGGTGTGGGCAAGTCGGCGCGGAGCCGATGCTCGCGGTCAACCTCGGCACGCGCGGCGTGGAGCAGGCCGCTCAATTGGTCGAATACGCCAATGGTCGGGGCGGCACGGAGTTGTCGGACCGCCGGCGTCGCAACGGCCGGGCGGATCCCTTCGGGCTGAAGCTTTGGTGCCTCGGCAACGAGATGGACGGCGCGTGGCAGATCGGCCACAAGCGAGCCGCAGATTACGGTGCTCTTGCGGAGCAGGCGGCGACCGCCATGCGCCGGGTCGATCCGGCTATCGAACTCGTGGCGTGCGGCAGTTCCAGCCGGGACATGGCCACCTTCGGCCAGTGGGAGAACGACGTGCTCGAGCGCACGTACCCGGTGGTCGACTATTTGTCGCTGCACGGCTATTTTGCGAAGACCGACGATGACGCCATCGGCTACTTGGCGTCCAGCGATCTGATGGACGAATTCATCGAGACAGTGCTGGCGACCTGCGACCATGTCGGCGCCAAGCTTCGGCAGAAAAAGCGGATCCAGCTGTCGTTCGATGAATGGAACGTCGAGACCCGGTACGTCGGCCGCGACAGCGCCTGGACTCAAGCCCCCCGGCTCGCCGAGGATGATTTCACGTGGGAAGACGCGGTGGCCGTCGGCGGCCTTCTGACCTCCCTCCTGCGTCACTGTGACCGAGTCGCTATCGCTTGCTTCGCTCAGTTGGTGAACGTTATGGCCCCGATCAGGGCCGAGCGCGGCGAACCGGCATGGCGGCAGCCAACCTTCTTTCCGCTGGCGCTGACGGCTCAGCACGCAGTCGGCAACTCGCTGCGGGTCGAGCCGAAGTCGGATCAGATCGTGATTTCTCCAACCCGGGGCCCGGTCGAACCGCTAAGTCTGGCCGCGACGTGGAACCCTGAGACAGGTTCTGTCGCGGTTTTCGCGGTCAACCGCTCCGACTCACAGCAGATCTGCCTACAGCTGCGCTTCCCCAGAATGCGGACCCTGCGCATTGTCGAGCATCAAGTGATCAGCGCGGACTCACCGACGCCGAATCGCGGCGCGCTGGACCGGTTGCCACCACCCCCACCGGACACGCCGGCCGCCGCCGCCGTCGAGGGCAGCAGCAGCAGCGCCGAGATGTTCCTGCCGCCCGGCTCGTGGAACCTGGTCCGCCTAGCCGTCGGTGGGGGTGCACGTAAGTCCGGTCAAGTTTGCGGGGATGAAACTTGACCGGACTTATGTGCAGGGCTCGGGCCCGGACTCGGCGGTGGGTGGGGCGGGGAGGCGCGCTGACCAGCGGCGATGTCCGAGGGGCTGATCGGGCGCCGGACAGGCGCCGGATGGGGGCGCACGTAAGTCCGGTCAAGTTTGCGGGGATGAAACTTGACCGGACTTATGGGCAGGCGCCGGGCGGGAGAGAGCGGGGGCCGGGCCGGGGGACAGGCCGGGCCGGGGGCCGGGCCGGGCCGGGGGCCGGGCGGGGGGCACATCGGTCGCCGGACCGGGCCACGCACTAGCCTTGGGGCGTGGATGGTTTTGATTTGCCGGTGGCCGGCGCGCCGGCCAGGCCGGGGGCCGAACTGGCGGAACTGACCAGCTTTCGGATCGGCGGGCGCCCCGACCGGCTGATCGATTGCGCCACTGAGGCGTCCCTGGTCGCAGCCGTCCGCGAAGCGGACCAGGACGGCCGGGCGCTGCTGGTGATGGGCGGCGGCTCGAACCTGCTGGCGGCGGACCGGTTGACCGGGCTGACGGTGGTGCGTGATCGGCGCGGCGCGGCGTGGGCGGAGGAACGCGGCGGCTGGGCGCGCGTCACCGCCAGCGCGGGCGCCTCCTGGGACGCATTGGTGGCGCTGGCGGTGGAGCGGGGCTGGGCGGGGCTGGCGGCGTTGTCCGGGATACCCGGATCGGTCGGGGCGGCGCCGGTGCAGAACGTTGGCGCCTACGGCGCCGAAGCAGCAGATGCCATCGAATCGGTACGTGTGTTCGATCGCAAGACCGACGGCATCGGCGAACTGGGACCAGGCGAACTGGGCTTCGGCTACCGCGACTCGGCGCTGAAACGTTCCATGAACCAACCGGCCAGCCCAACCCCGCGCTGGGTCGTCCTGGCGGTCACCTTCCGGCTGGCGGCGGGACGCCAAGAGGCGCCCGTGAGGCACGATCAATTGGCCCGCGCGCTGGGCGTCGAGCCTGGTCAGGCCGCCGCGCTGGCGGCAATTCGCCGGCAGGTCCTGGCGGTCAGGCGGGCCAAAGGCATGGTCCTGGACCCGGCCGACCGCGACACTTGGTCGGCCGGCTCGTTCTTCACCAACCCGGTCATCCCGGCCGCCGCCGCCCGCGCCCTGCCGGCGGGCGCGCCCGTCTTCGACGCCGGCGCGGGCCTGGTCAAGGCGTCAGCCGCCTGGTTGATAGCCCACAGCGGGGTCGCCAAAGGCGAAGGCGTCAGCAAGGGCGCCCGCGCCGCCACTTCCACCAAACACGTCTTGGCCCTGACCAACCGCGGCGGCGCCACCTGCGCCGACGTCGAGGAATTGGCGGACTGGATCGCCCGCCGGGTGAGGGATCGCTTCGGAATCGAGCTCGCCCGCGAGCCGGTCCTGGTCGCTCCCCAGCCAACCTCGCCTGACCAGGCAGAGAGCTGACCAGACCAAGTTTGCGCACGATGCCGTCTGCCCGGCGCCCGCTCACACGGCCGGTTGGCGCCACAAGGTCTCGAGCGGCAGCGACCAGATGCCGCCCCCGTGGGAACCGGCCCGGGGCGCCAAACTGAGGACCACGCCGCCTGCGAACCTCTCGCCCAGGCGGGCCGCCCACAGGCGCAGATTCTTGACGTGGCCTGCGAGGACACTCTGCGTGGCCTTGACCTCGATCCCGTAGAGGCGGCCGTCGTCCAATTCCACCACCAAGTCGACTTCGACGCCGCCGGAGCTGCGCTAGTGGTACAAGTCGAAGCCGATGGCGCTCCAGGCGCGTTGCTTCGCCAGTTCACCGGCCACGAATCCCTTCAGGGCGGGACCCAGGAATTGGCCGCTCAGCGGCCCCAGGCTGGCGGGCTTGACCCGTGCGAGCCTGAGGGCCAGGGCCGGATCAGCCACCATGGCCTTGGGGCGGTCGATCTCGCGGCCCGTCAGGTTGGCCGTCCAGGGCGGGGGCATGGCCGAGTCGAGCCAACCGATGAAGTCCTCGCGGACGCCGCTCAACTCGCCCTGGCTGAGGCCGCCGAGCCGCAGGATGATGGCGCGCCCGGCCAGCGAATCGGGACTGCGTTGCGGCCGCAGGAGATCGGATGATCCGGTCAGAACGAACGCGCCCGGCCGCCGGTTCGCGGGCGGGGGTCACTCGGCCAGGTAGCGCTCCAAGGCGGCCGCCATCTCATCCAACTGTGCCCGGTTGGCGGCCACGAACTGCTCCTGGGACTCCCGCATGATCTCCAGCAACCGGTCCACATAATCCGTCTCCTGGCGGCACTTGAAATCCGCCACCGCCACCGCGACCTCGGCCGGGCGGCCAGCCAAAGACCGGTACTCTTCCGGGGCAGGACCCGGCTGAAGCCAAAAGCCGCCGTCCGCGCCGAGGTCTTGCGCCACGCTCCAGGCGCCGCGCGGGTTGCGCACAGAGGCGGGCAGCGCAATGTCCCAGTCCGCGTCCGGCGACGCGGCGATGAGCGCGGTCGGGTCGGGGATCACCACCTCCCCGTGCTCGTCGGTGAAGCACGCCAGCCACTCGGCGTTCAAGGCGTCGACCCGCGCCGCCCCGAGGAACTCCGACACCTGGCCTGTGGACTCGTCCATGAGTGGGTCCGGCTCCAGCTGATCCTGGAGCTGGGCGATCAACCCCCCGTAGGTCATCGCCGGGGACTCGGCCAGCAGCCTCGCCGCCGGATACGGGTGCGCCTCCCAGGCCTGGCCGGTGCACCCGCCCATCTCAGGGGCGGCCCCGGCCCCGGAGGTCGACGGGTCGTAAGCCGCCCAGGCTGCCCCATACATGGCGACCTCGTACTCCTGGCGGGCCTGCGCGCTCAACGACGCCACATAGTCAGCGTTCGGGTCTTCCTCGGCCGGCTCTTCCCCCAGCACCTGCGGGACAGACCCCGAGGCAACCTCCTCAGAAAGACTCCAATAGCCGTACCCGTGGCGCTCCACGTCCGCCAACTCGTCCGGCAGCCACGGCACTTCGATGGTGAAAGACCCTGCCGGCGTCCCCGTCACATCACTGGGGCCATCGACCAAGGACGTGACTTCCCTCGGGCGGTACTCGAAGCCCTGCCGCTTCATGCAGGCGGCGATCGACTCCTCCTGTTTGACCTCCCAATCGTTGCCCCGCCCGGCCGACGCCGACGGGTCGCCCCAATGGGCGTTGGCGCGCTCCACCAAGCTCATGTAATAGTCCAACGGCATCTCCGGGCGGCTGGTCGAGTAGCTCGCCGCCGGCAACCCCTCCGGCGCGGCCGAACCGGCCGGCGAACCCCCGGCCGGCGAAACGGCACTGGACGGGGAGTCTTCACCGCCGCCCGACTCGCAACCCGCCGCCAACAACGCGGCCACCAGCAAAGCCAAGGCGCTGGCCAGTCCCCGTCCCGCCTGCGACCGCCCCGGCGCGGCCCACGCCGTCAATCCCATGTTCGCTCCCGCCTGTCGATTCGGGCGACCGTTGCCCCAGGCCCGCCCAAGAATCCGGCCGCGCCTTGATCGAGGTTACCCGCCCAAGATGAACGGCCGGGCAACGCCAGGTTGCCCCCAGGGTCAGCCCGGGCCGCGATCAAGCGAGAACGCGAGAACGCGAGAAAGCGAGAAAGCGAGAACGCGGCGGCGCGGCAGGGGCTCACGGGGCCAGGGCGGACAGGGGGCAGGTGATTGTGCCGTCAGCCATGGTCAGAGTTGGCCCGGTGCCGGTCAGGACGAGCCGGAAGGCCGGCGCGCCGGCAAGGCTCGGATCGAGCTGCGCGACCGCCCGCGCCAGCGAATCGGCGCCGGCGGCGACCTGGCCGCCGCCCAACTTGACCTCGACGGCGGCCCACCTGCCATCGCGCAGAGTCACGACGGCATCGACCTCATGACCGTTCGAGTCGCGGTAGTGGCGCACTTCGCCGCCCAAGCGAGTCGCAAACGCCATCAGGTCGTGGACCGCGGCGCTCTCGAACAACGTGCCCAGTGTCGCCAGGTCTTGTTCCAGCCGCGAGCGGCCGGCCCCGATCAGCGCCGCCGCCAGCGCCGGATCGACCAGGTGGAGTTTCGGCGAAGTGCGCAGCACGGCGCGGGAGCGGAGCGCCGGCGCCCAGGCCGCCTGGGCTTCCACGGCGAAGACGCGCCGCAGCAAGCGGAGGTATTCGCCCACTGTTTCCGGCAGTATGCTTGGCGCCACCGCGCGCAGGTCCTTGGCCAGGGCCCGGTCTGAAACCTCGGTCGCCGAGTTGCGCGCCAGCGACGCCAGCAACTGTTCGAATACGATCGGGGCGTGGCGGGGGCGCGCCAGCCGGTTGAGGTCCTGACGCGATCTCCTGGGCGTAGGCCGATAAATGCGGGGCTCCTAGGCCGATAAACGCGAAACGCCGCAAAACCTGACCTAAAACGGGTCTAAGGGGCGGCCCGATAAACGAATGACCCTGGGGTCCCCTTGCGACCAGCGCACCACCATTCTCGGACGTCCGTCCGGTCATTCAAACACGTCGTCATGAGTTCCAGTGCGCAGGAAGAAGACCCTCTTGTCAATGATTTCATAGATGAGGACCCAGTTGCTGGCCCGGCCCCCGATGTGCAGAGCCCGGCAGCCCGCGAGGTCTCCAACTAGGGCATGGTCGCGGTACGACGGGACCAGCTTGGTCTCATCTGAGGCACACACTGCTTTCAGGGCGCTGTCGAGCGCCTGGATGTCCCAATGCTTCTTGACGCACTTCTTGCGGTCCCTGGCGAAGGCCTTGGTGAAGTCAGGCGTCAGCATTGAGTGCTGCCATCATGTCGGCGAAACCCTCAAACCTGGGTTGCCGC
>JAITJZ010000051.1 GCA_031278655.1 Bifidobacteriaceae bacterium | reverse complement strand
TTGGCGTTGATCGGCCAGGCCAGCGTCTGGGTTGAGGACTCCATCGCCGACCGCTCCTCGATCGGCTTCACACAGTGGATCATCCAGCAGGCGTTGGCCGCCAGCGCGCCCGGGCAACTGGAGCTGATCGTCTTCGACGAGGCTCTGACCGGCCTGTCGGCGCCCTTCGAGGCGGTCAACTCCGGCGGCGAGAAGCTGATGCGGGTCACCCACGACCAGCAGGAGTTCAAAGCCACGCTGGCCTACCTGCGCGACCACGTCCAAGGCGTCAACAATGTGATGCAAGGCCGGGCTGACACGCTGGTCGAATTCCGCCGCGCCGTCAACTACCCCGTCGAAGGCTACAAACTGGTGGTGGTCTCAGCCGACGTGTCAGCCCTGGGGGAGCAACTCCAGGACCACCTCAGCGTGCTCCTGAAGGCGGGGCCCCGGGCCGGCATCAGCTTCCTGATCCACTCGATGACCCTGGGCGCCAACCCGTTCATGGTCTCCATGTGCGACAAGTACACCGTCAAACACGGCGAGATCCGCGACGACACCGGGCAGGCGCTGGCCGTCGGCTGGCGCCCGCCCGGGGCGGACCAGTTCATCGGCACAGCCACCGCTGTGGCCCGGGCGCTGGCCTCGGCCGAACTCGACTCGATCGCATTCGACGCCGTCCAGGCGCTGGACAAACCCTGGCAGGCCTCCAGCGCCGACGGCGTGACCTGCGCCATCGGCCGCTATGGGGTGTCCATGGTCGAAATCACCTTGGGGGACGAGCTCAACCAGCGCCACAACATGCTGGTCACCGGCGCCGTGGGCCAAGGCAAGTCGAACCTGATCTCGGTCATCATCCACAGCCTCTGCCAGCGCTATTCGCCAGCCGAATTGGAGTTCTACCTGCTTGACTTCAAAGAGGGCGTGACCCTGCAGGCCTTCTTCGACCAGCGCACCGGCGAATACCTGCCCCACGCCCGCGTGCTGGGGTTGGAGGCGGACAGGGAATTCGGTTTGAGCGTGTTCCGGCACCTGTTCGGCATCTACAAGGAGCGGATGCGGCTGTTCAAGGCGGCCGGGGTGCAAAGCATCAAGAAGTACCGCGAAGCCAACCCCGGGGCCGCCATGCCGCGCCTAATCCTGGTCATCGACGAGTTCCAAATGATGTTCGCCGAGCGCGACCGGGTCTCGGATGAGATCGCAGACCTGCTGGTCAAAGGCGTCCGCCTGTTCCGGGCCTGCGGCATCCACGTCATCTTGGCCTCCCAGACCATCGGCGGCAACATGTCGCTGATGGGCTCGGCCGGCGAGGGCCTGTTCGGCCAGGTGCCCATCCGGGTGGCGTTGAAGAACTCCTTGGCCGAGTCCCACGCCACCCTCGGCGCCAAAAACGAGGGCGCCGCCCACCTGCGGGCGCGCGAGGCGATAGTCAACCTGGACTACGGCGAGGTCTCCGCCAACCGCAAAACCTCGATCGCCTTCGCCGACGAGGCCGTCCTGGCGCCCCTGCGCCGGGGTTGGTGGCAGGCCGCCCGGGAGCGCACCGACCCGCCCTACGTGTTTGTCGGGGAACGCAAACACGCCTTGGTGGACGATGCCGCCGAGTTGCGCGCCGCCGCCGCCTCGCCGGCGCCGGTGGCTTTTTTGGGTTCGCGCATCGAAGTGGGCGCGCGTCCGCTGGCGCTGCCGCTGAGCCGCGACCTGGGACGCAACATCGCCTTTCTCGGGCCCGGCGACGCCATCAGCGAAATCGCCAGCGTGGCGGTCTCGCTGGCCGCCAACCGGGCCGGGCCGGCGGCCCGGTTTGTGGTGCTGGACTTGGCCGGAGCCGACCCGGCCTGGCAGTCCGCCAAGGCCGGCTTGGCCGCGGCGCTGGCCGGCCTGGGCTGCCAGGTGGCCTTCGCCGGCAAGGCGGAGGTGCCCGAGCAGGTGCGCGAATTGGCGGCCCTGGCTGGCGCGGGCGGCGGCCCGGAGCCGGTCTACGTCATCGGGCTTGGCCTGGACCGCTGCCGCGACCTGCCAACCGACTTCCAGGACCTGTGCCGCGCCGGCCCGCCCGCCGGGATGCACCTGCTGGGCTCGTGGCTCAAGCTCGACTCGTTCCAAGACCAGGTGGGGTACGGCGGCGCCGCGTATTTCGACGTCAAGGTCGCCTTCCGCCTGGACACCCAATCGGCCCGGCAATTCATGAACGACCCGCTGCTGGAATGGCGGCCGGTCGAGAACCGGATGCTGGTCTGGGACAGCGCCGAGATGGCCGAGCCGATCCGCGCCATCCCCTACGCGGCATTCGAACCGGATCGCATCGCGCAGGCGCTGGCGGAGGCCTGACCATGCCCTATGACCCAGAACGCGACCCGGGGCGGACCCACGAGACCCAGCCCCGGGGCGGCGCGGCGGACCGCCCCGAGCTCGCCGCCGGCTTGGGGGCAGCGGCAGTCTTCATGGCCGCCAACGCCGCGGGGGGCGCGCCGCCGCCCGCCGAGGCGGCATCCGGCTCCCAGGTCGCCGCCGGCCTGGGGGCGGCGGCAGTTCCAATGGCGGCGGCATCCGGCAAGTCAACAGGAGGATCATCCATGTCATTAATGGACACCATCAGAGAAATCTCCGCCCTGCAACGACAGATCGACGACCAAGTCCGAATGGTCAACGACTTCTTGCGAGCCAACCGCGAAAACGTGCAGTTGGTGCAAAGGGAGCTCCAGGGCTCCCGCAAAGGCTACGACCAAAGGATGGTCAGCGCGCTGCAGCAAGCGGAATCAGCCTTGAACAAATCAGTCACAGCGCTGGGGCAGGCCTCGACCGCCTTGTCCAGAGTGCAGACCATTTAGGGAGGAGACCGGCCATGGCCTCGATTCAAGACATCGCGAATGCGGCCTACCGCATCAAGGAGAGCACCACTGTGGTCGAGCACCGGGCGGTGGCCTGCGCCGATTCGCTGCGCACGCATTCGGCCCGGCTGGCTGGCTCGGTCAAGGGGTCTAGGACCGGCGAGGGCGCTGTCCAGCAGGTCAACCAGGCCGAGCGAGCGGTGCGCGAATCCGCCGTCCGGCTGTCCGCGCTGAGATCGGAGATCGACCAGTTCGTCCAAGATCTGACGAAGTAGCGGATGGCCCGCCAAGTCGACCAGCGCTTGAAGTTGGCCCGCGACACCGCCGGGACCTGCCTCAGTTTGGCGCGCAACTACGCTTCCCTGATGCAGGAGGCCACCGCCGAACTCCAAGCTGCGACCCAGACGGCTGTCGGCGGGCACGCCATCGGCGACAAAATGGTGGCCGACGCCGCACGCTCGGTCGCCGCTTTGGCGCAAGTCTGCTCAAAGCTGGCCGATTCCGCCAACGCCGCCCGCGCCATCGACGTCACGGTGGAAGTCCCGGACCCGGACTAAGACCAGGGCTAGGACCAAGGCTGGGGGGTAGAACCGTGACGGCAGATCTGCAGACCGTGAAAGACCAGCTCGGCCGCTATTCCGAGCAGGTTGCGCGGCGGCTGGGGCCGACCCTGGAGCAGGCTGCCGCGCTGATCGTCGACGCGCTGAAAGAGCTCGCCACCTTCGATGACCCGGCCGCCCGCGAAGCCGCGGCCCTGGCCACCGAGGCCCTAGACCAAGTGCGCAACGTGGTTTACGGCTGGTACGGCGACTACGCCCGCGAAGCCCGGGAGCTGGTCCGCCGAATCAGCCAGTAACCCAAGCTCAGGCGGTCCACAGGCCCAGGGCTCGGGCGATTTCGGCGGCGGCGTCTGGCAAGGTGACAGCGCGGGCTTTGTTCCGCGACTGGGACGGGGCCTGCCGGGAGGTCCAGGCCACCGCGAGGACCAGGCGGGCGGCGGAGTCCGCGTGAAGGCCAAGCTGGCCGCCCGGTTCGCGTTCCAGCCGGTCAACGCCCCGATCAGCGCGGACGCGAAGTTCTCCAAACTGGTCGACATCGACCTGGAGGACCGGCTGGCCGCTCAGACCCGGCAGCGCTACGCCGACCACATGCGCCAACTGGTGCTGCCCGCCTTCGGGGAGCTGACCCGGCGGGAGATCGGGCTGGCTCGCTGCGACCAGTTCATCAAAGCCCTGGCCAAGGTGTCCCACAACAAGGTTCGGCAAGCCAAGTCCGTGATGCGGTTGGCGTTCGGTTTGGTTGACTTGACAACTATGCCCCAACAATCTGGGACGGCTCAACGGCTGTCTGGGCCGCGTATCG
>JAITJZ010000042.1 GCA_031278655.1 Bifidobacteriaceae bacterium | reverse complement strand
CGCGCTGGCGGGGAGCACTCGTCGTCCCCCCGGCCACTTGTGGGCCGGGCCGTTGCCGAGCACCCGGGCTATCCGCTCTTTGTCCCATCCAGCGCCGATCAGCTCAGTGGCTTCGGCTGTCACATCATAGGTGGCCATGTCTTTTCCTCTCATCGGTGGGGCTGCCCTGCCGGCCGCTCCGTATGCACTAGTATATAGTGCATGGGATGGGGCAGGAATAGGACTAAAGACCCACCGGGGCAAGAAATATGAGAAAAAATCCGCGGGGCAGGGGGTCCCCGCCGCCGAAGGCGGGGACCTTCCCCCACCAGGGTGGGGAGCACTCGCACAGCCCCATCAACTAGGGGTCATCCCCACAGGAGTGGGGAGCCGCCGCGCGGCCCCATCAATCATGGGTCCCCGCCAGGGCGGGGCGCCGCGCGCCACCCCCCAGTATAGCCCCGCGCACCGGCGCCACCAGCCGGCGCGCCCCGCCGCCAATAGGGTGTAAGGATAGGGTGTAAACCGCTTCACGCGGCCCTGTCGGTGCTGGTCAGCGGCCCGCCGCCCCAAAGAAGCAGCGGACTTTTAATCCGCTGGTCGTGGGTTCGAGTCCCACGGGGCCCACAAAGCTCCTGGTCAGGGGCGTCCTTGCTGATTCGGTCCCGCCCAAGTTGGCGCGTTCCCGCCCAAGTCGGCGCGCAATGTCGCGTCTATTTCAGAATCCGGCCCTGTCGCGGCCCCGGTCCGCCGCTGGTGGGCGGCCGGCGGGGCGGGGGTCGTAACCCCGCGCAAGTTTGCCCAACGGTCAATGTGTGCGGGGTTATGACAGGGCGGGGCCGCCCCGAGCGGGACGCCCTCGCGCGGCGCGGGACGGTTGGGTGTGGGAAAGAACACACTCGCGGGCCCGCTGGCGGCCCGCAGGCGTGTGGCACCCTTGTAAGAGTGAGTGAAGCGCGCAGATTCCGCCGCCCGGCGATGCTCGACCCCAGGGACGCCGACAAATTGGTGGGCGGGATCGACCCGGCGGTCCAGGCGGAATTGGCCCATTCCAGCGCGCAGGCGCTGGTGGCGCGCGCCCGCGACGAGGCGGCGGGCGATCCGGAGTTGACTCGGCGGCTGGTCTCATTGGTCGAGGACGAGGGCATCGAGACCCTGGCGCAACTGTGGTCGCAGGCCGCGCCGGACTCCCTGCCCGGCGCGCTCTGGCGGGTCTATGCGCTCAGGGAATGGGCCAGGCGCGACCCGGAGACGCTTTCGGAACGCTACAAACTGGGCCAGCAGCGTCAGCAGGTGGCCCGGGTGGTGGCGGGCGCGGTCGAGCCGCCGGGTCCCGCCGAGATGCGCCAGCTGGCGGACGCGGTGCTGTCTGGCCTGTTCACAGGCGAGTTGGATGTGGCGTTGGAACGGGCGGCGGCCTTTGCGCGCATCTTGTCGACCGGCTCGGCCTTGGACGCGGACTGGCTGGACGAGTCAGACCGCCAGCGCGCCACCGCCCTGACGCGCCGCGCCGAGAGCCTGCTCACAACCGCGGAGGCGCTGGAGGCGGCCGCCGCCAAGTGGCGTCAAGGCAAGCTGGAGTGAGGACAATTCGGGGGAAGACCATGATGGCAGTCGATCACGAGGCCCTGGAGCAACTGGTGGGCGCCCTGGACGTGGCGGTCCGCAGGCAGGCGCTGGACCTGGCTCGCCAGGTCCGCGAACACGATGGCGTCGAGGCGATCAGCGAGGCGCCGCTGCTGGCTTTGAGCGACGGCGATCCGCTCGTCACCCACATCCTCGCCTGGCACAACGACCGGCTGGTCGGCTACTGCCAGCGCGACGCCGAAGGGGCTTCGGCCGAGTTGGCCGTGGCCCCGGGCGCCCGTCAGCTCGGGTTGGCCAAGGTGATCGTCAGGACCTTGGCCGTGGACACGCCGGCGGTTCGCCTGTGGGCGCACGGGGACCTCGGCGCCGCTCGCATGGTGGCGGATTCGGTCGGGTTGGTGGCCGTCCGCGAGCTTTGGGAGATGACGGCCGACCGCTCCGCCAAGCCCGCCGATGCCGTCTGGCCCGCCGATGCCGTCTGGCCGCCCGCCGCTCCGGCCGCGCCAGGCCCCGGGGTCGGTTTGGCGGACCACGCCGCCCAAGCCGCCAACGCCGGCCACGCCGCCCACGCCGGCCACGCCGCCCACGCCGCCCAAACCGCCCACGCCGCCCAAGCGGACCACGCCGGCCACGCCGGCCAAACCGCCCACGCCGCCTACGCCGTGCGCCAATTCGACCCCCGGAGTGACCGGGTCGCTTGGGCGAAGCTCAACGCCGCCGCCTTCGCCAACCACCCTGAGCAGGGCAAGCTGACCGTCAGCGACCTGGACCGGCGCATGGCCGAAAGCTGGTTCGACCCAGCTGGTCTGCTGTTCGCCGCGCCAAGGGCGGCCGATGGCTCGCTCGGCCCGCCGGTCGGCTATGTCTGGACCAAGATAGTCGGCCACGTCGGCGAGATTTACGGCATCGGCGTCCACCCTGACGTCCAAGGCCGCCGCCTCGGCACCAACCTGCTCAAAGCCGGGCTGGACCAAATCGAAGCCCAAGGCGTCACCGAAGTGCGGCTCTTTGTCGAGGCGGACAACGCCCGCGCCATCGCCGCCTACCGCCGCCAGGGGTTCAAGGTCACAAGGCGCGACATCCAATACGCCTTCCCGGCCCGCTGACCAGCGCCAACACGTCAGGGAACGAGCAGGAAGCGGGTCTCGTCGGAGTCGACGCCCATGATCTTGACCGTCGCCGAATAGGTCGCGTCGGCGGAGCGGAATGGTTTCTCGGCGATCTCGCGGCAGCCCTGCTGCGAGCGGGAACCATCCCAGGAGACCGGGACCGCGGCGATCTCTCCGGCTTTGATGGTGATTGGGTCGCCCGCGTCCTCGGGCGTGTTGGCCGCGCAATCGGATGAGTCGAAAATCCGATCCGAACCGGAGACCACGTTCAGCACCACTGTGTGCGGATTGTTCAGCAACCGGCAGTCCTTGGCGCCGGTGTTCTTGACCTGGACGGTCAGGGTCACCGGCTCGGCCTCCGTGTAGCTGGGCTTGTCAGAGGTCACCAGCAGGTCGGCGCCTTGGGCCAGTTTGCCGCCCGTCAACTGCTCGGCGGTGCAGGCGGCGGCTTGCGGATCGGTCTTGGTCGAGGTGACGGAGGGGCTGGGCGCTTGCGGGGACGGGGACGCCTTCTGGCCCCCGGTCCCGGGCGAGGCCAGCGCCTTGATGATCATCACCAGCACCACCACGACGATCACAATCCCCGCCAGCACGGCCGCCCGGCGCCGCCAATAGACGGCGGCGGACTCCGGGCCAACCGGGTGGATAAGCCGATTCACAATTCGCATTTTAGGTGGCTGTGACGGTGCCTTCCGGCAGGCTCGCCGTCCAAATGCACAAGCATGCGGGTGTTGCCCAAGGTGTTCGGTTTGACGCGAGCCAGGTCCAGGAACTCGGCCACGCCGTCATCGTGCGAGCGCATCAGTTGCTCGAAGACCTTGTGGCTGACGGGAATTCCCTCGATCGGCGTGAAGCCGTGCGCGGCGAAGAAGTCGACCTCGAAGGTCAGGCAGAACAGCCGCCACAAACCCAATTGGCGGGCCCGCGCCATCAGGGCGTCGACCAACCGGTGCCCCACACCGCGCCCGCGCCACGCGGGCGCGGCGGCCAGCGTGCGAATCTCACCCAGGCCCTTCCACATCACATGGACGGCCCCGCAGCCGATCACTTCGCCGTCCGCGTCGCAGGCGACCAGGAACTCCGGCAGCGACTCGTAATAGCTGACCGGCGGCTTGGAGACGAGCAACCCCCTTTCCACATAGGGCGCGGTCAACGCCCGGATGGCTTTGACGTCCTGACTGCGTGCGGGGCGGACCTCGATCTTGTGCGACACACCCACAATCCTGCCATCCGGCGGCGCCCCCGGCCGGGCGCCATAGCTCCTGAGGAGTCTCAAACAACCGCTAAGGTCCCCTTGGCCGGGCGGCATTGATGGCACCATTGACGCGGTGGTCGCTTGGCTAAGACAACGCTAGGAGCGTCAAACATGGATCATTCAGCTCTTTCTCCGGCCGCGCGGGCTTCGGCCCTGGCGGAACTGGCAGAGCGAGAGTTCGACATATTGGTGATAGGAGGCGGCGTCACCGGCGCCGGGATCGCGGTCGACGCGGTCACGCGCGGGCTGACCACCGCCATAGTGGAGGCTCAGGACTGGGCGGCCGGGACCTCCTCGCGTTCGAGCAAACTGGCCCACGGCGGCCTGCGCTATCTGCTGATGCTCGATTTCAAACTCGTCCACGAGGCTCTGACAGAACGCGATCGATTGCTCTCCACCACCGCCCCGCACCTGGTCAAACCGGTTCCATTCCTCTATCCGCTGACCCATCGGCTGTGGGAGCGTCCCTATGTGGCGACCGGCGTGGGGCTCTACGACCTGCTGGCGCACACGCCTGGGCGCCGCCGCGCCCTGCCCATCCAGAAGCACTACTTCGGCCCCGAATTGCGGCGGGTCTTCCCGGACCTGAAGCCCTCGGCAGCGGTCGGCGCGGTGCGCTACTTCGACGCTGAGGTCGATGACGCCCGCCTGACCCTGACCCTGGTGCGGACCGCCGCCGCCTACGGCGCCGCGGCCGCCTCGCGCGCGGAGGTCGCCGCCATCACCCGCGACCAGTCCGGGAGGGTCGACGGCGCCGTCGTCAAAGACCTGCTCACCGGCCAGACCCTGAAGGTCCGCGCCCGCCAGGTGATCGGCGCCACAGGGGTGTGGACCGAGCAGACGGAGGCCCTGGCCGGCGGCGAGGGCGGCCTGAAGGTGCTGGCCTCCAAGGGCGCGCACATCGTGGTCCCCAAGGACCGCATCAACGGCCAGATGGGCATCATCTCCCGCACAGAGAAGTCCGTGCTGTTCATCATCCCGTGGGAGCGTTATTGGCTGATCGGCACCACCGACACGCCTTGGCGCGAGCCGCGCCTTGAGCACCCGGTGGCGACTTCGACCGATGTCGATTACCTGCTTGAGCAGGCAAATTATCTGTTGGCCAGGCCGCTCAGCCGGGCGGACGTGATCGGTTTCTACGCCGGATTGCGCCCGCTGCTGCAGCCGGGCGCCAAGGAGGGGACCAGCTCGGCCAAGATTTCGCGCGAGCACACCGTCGCCGCCGCCGCGCCGGGATTGACCATGATCGCCGGCGGCAAGCTGACCACCTACCGGGTCATGGCCGAGGACGCGGTCGACTTCGCGCTCGGCCGGCGGGCGGCGGCCGCGAAGCCGTCGATCACCAAGCACCTGCCGCTGCTGGGCGCCGAGGGCTTCGACGCGGTTCGCAACAACGCCCCGCGATTGGCGCGCCACTACCACTGGGACCGCGACCGCACGCTGCATTTGTTGGGCCGTTACGGCTCGCGCGTCAGCGACATCACCGATCTGATCGACGCCGACCCGGCCTTGGGCCAGCCGATCGCCGGCGCCGAGCACTATTTGGCGGCGGAGGTGGTTTACGCCGCCACCCATGAAGGCGTCATCCACCTGGACGACGTCATGATGAGCCGGACCCGCCTGAACCACGAGGTGCCCGATGCCGGCTTGGCGGCTTCGGCGGTCATCGCCCGGTTGGTGGCCCCTCACCTGGGTTGGGACGAGCGCCGTGTCCAGGCCGAGGTCGCCGGTTACGCCAGCCGCGTCGAGGCCGAACGCGCCGCCGCCGAACTGGCGAGCGACGGCGAGGCCGAAGCCGCCCGCCTGGCCGCCGCCGACCTGACGCCGATGGCAGCGCCCGGCGACCAGACTGCATCGGGCGGCGCGGAGGTCGCGGCGGTCGCGGAGGTCGCGGCGTGAGCGAATTTGTGCTGGCGATCGACCAGGGGACCACCTCGACCCGGGCGATCATCTTCGACCACGGCGGCGGGATTGTGGCCGTGGGCCAGTTGGAGCATCGGCAGATTTACCCGCAGGCGGGCTGGGTGGAGCATGATCCGATCGAGATTTGGGACAACACCCGGCAGGTCGTCGCCGTGGCGTTGGCCAAGGCCGAGCTGTCGCCGAAGCAGATCGCCGGGATCGGCATCACCAACCAACGCGAGACCACCGTCATCTGGGACCGGGCCACCGGTCAGCCGATCCACAACGCGATCGTCTGGCAGGACACGCGCACGGCCGGCATGGTCGATCACCTGGCAGCCGCCGCCGGCGGCGTCGAGCGTTTCCGGCAGGTCACCGGCTTGCCGCTGCACCCGTATTTCTCGGCCACCAAGATCGCCTGGATTCTGGACCGGGTGCCCGGCGCGCGCCGCCGGGCCGAGGCCGGCGAACTGGCGTTCGGCACCACCGACTCGTGGCTGATTTGGAATCTGACCGGTGGCGTGGACGGCGGGCGCCACCTGACCGACGTCACCAACGCCTCGCGCACCAACCTGATGAACTTGCGCACGCTCGACTGGGACGCGGCCGTGTTGGCCGCCTACGATCTGCCGCGGGTGATGCTGCCGGAGATCCGGGCGTCGGTCGGGGAGTTCGGGGAAGTGTCCGATGACGCCGTGGCCAGTGGCGTGCCCCTGTTGGCGGTTCTCGGGGATCAGCAGGCGGCCGCCTTTGGGCAGTGCGCCTTCGGCCCCGGCGAGGCCAAGAACACCTACGGCACTGGCTGCTTCTTGCTGGTCGGCACCGGACGCCAGGTGGTTTTCTCGAAATCGGGCTTGATCAGCACTGTCGCCTACCAGTTGGCCGGCGGCGAGCCGCATTACGCGCTCGAGGGGTCGGTGGCGGTGACTGGTTCGCTGGTGCAATGGCTGCGGGACAATCTGGGGCTGATCGGCTCGGCGCCAGAGGTTGAGACTTTGGCCCGCACCGTCGAGGACAACGGCGGCGCTTTCATTGTGCCCGCCTTCTCCGGCCTGTTCGCGCCCTATTGGCGGTCTGACGCCCGCGGCGTGATTGTGGGTCTGACCCGGTACATCAACAAGGGGCATCTGGCGCGGGCGGCGCTTGAGGCCACCGCCTACCAGACCCGTGACGTGCTCGACGCTGCCGCCGCCGATGGCGCGCGTTTGAATGAGTTGCGGGTGGATGGCGGTATGGTGGGCAATCAGTTGTTGATGCAGTTCCAGGCGGATATCTTGGGGGTGGATGTGGTCAGGCCGGTGGTGGCTGAGACGACGGCTCTGGGCGCCGCCTACGGCGCCGGTTTGGCGAGCGGTTATTGGGCTTCTTTGGATGAATTGCGTGCGAATTGGCGCGAGGGCGCCCGCTGGGCGCCATCCATGCTCGGCGTCGAACGCGAGCGTCTCTACGGCCGCTGGCTGAAAGCCGTCGACCGCTCCCTGGACTGGTCATGACCTGGCCTGCAATGGCGCGCTGGCCGGCGGCCGGGCGGGCTGTGGGCGTGGGCTTGGCTGGGGTCTTGGTGTTGGCGGGTTTGGTCGGCTGTTCGCCGGATGATTCGCCTGGCGTCTCCGCGCCGACGGGTTCTGGCTCGCCGCCGCCCTCTTGGGCGGCGGCGGGCGAAGTGCCCCGGAGCCGGGCCTGGATTGAGCGTCCGTCGACCGGGCTGGACTACTACGCGGACTTGGTCAGCGCCACGAATTTGCGGATGTCGGAGAAGGCCAGCGGGGACGGCGGGGCCTGGGAGGTCAAGCAGGAGGAGTTCATCGCCGGTTGCATGAAGGAGGCGGGCTTCGAGTACTATCCGAGCGGCGTCGATCCGGCTGAGGGCGGCGAGAGCGACATCAGCCTGGGTGAAGACGGGCGGCTGTGGGTCGCCTGGCTGCCGGACGACCTGGCGGAGGTCGAGCGTTATGGCTACGGGTACTGGGTGCCTGGGGATAGCATGGCCGTCCAAGTGGCGGACGAGTCGGTCGAGCCGGACGCGAACTCGGTGTATGTGGCCGCGTTGAGCCCTTCCGCGGCGCAGGCTTACCGGGTGGCGTTGATGGGCGCGGAGTTGGCCGCGTATGACTTGGCCGATTTCGAGAGCGTGGCCGTGCCGGACATGGGCGGCTGCATGGGGGCGGCCAACGAGGCGCACCCGTATCCTGTGGCTCAGGAGATGGAGGAGTCGCCCACGGCCTTGTACAAGGACCTGCTTGATTTGATGTATGACCAGGCTCGGGACCTGTATAGCCAGACGTTCCTGAGGCGGGCGGAGGTCGACGCGCTGAACGATGAGTGGTGGGATTGCTTCGAGTTGGACTTCCCGGGCGCCAGGCCGCTCCCGGATCCGAGGTTGGATCCGGCTTTTGTGGCCGAGCAGATGGCCAACAACGGCGAGTTCAACGGGCCGAGTTACGCCTGGGACATGGCCATTAGCACCAACGCGGAAGGCGAGCACTTCAACCCCGGCCCGGAGGGGAAACAGGCCCCGGCCGAGTTCGCCTCGTTGACCGGCACGCCCAGGGAGATAGCGATCGCGGTGGCGGATTACAGGTGCCGCCAGGAGACGGATTACGTGGACCGGTTGTTGGCGCTCCAGCGTCAGGCCCACGAGCAGTTCATCGCCGCCCACCAAACCGACCTGGAGCAGATGGCCGCCGCCATGGAGGACTACATCAACAGCTAAGCCCAACCGTGGCGGGGGAAAGGCGGGTCGGCGCTGGGAGTCTTGGCACGGCATCGGGCGCGGGCATAAAAAGAAGGTCCCGCCGGGACAAAGCGCCGGCGGGACCTCCGTGACAATTCAGTCTATCTGCGGCAGGTCTTCCTCGCGGACCGGGCCGCCGCTGCCAGCCAAGACGGTGGCCGGCTCGGCCGAATGCGGCAGGAAGACGAACTTGGCGCCGGAGCCCTCGCCGGTGGCGTCGACCTCGATCCGTTCGCCCCGGCGAATCTCCCCGAACAGGATCTTCTCGCTGAGGACGTCCTCGATCTCGCGCTGGATGGCGCGCCGCAACGGGCGGGCGCCAAGCACCGGGTCGTAACCGCGCTCGGCCAGCAGTTTGCGGGCCGCCTCGGTCAGGCTGATCGACATGCCCTGATCCTTCAGCCGCTCGTCCAAACGCGCCATCATCAGGTCGACGATCTGCTCGATCTGGCCCTGAGTCAACTGCGGGAAGACGATCGTGTCATCGACGCGGTTCAAGAACTCCGGCCGGAACTGCTGCTTCAGCTCGTCCTGGACCTTGTTCTTCATCCGCTCGTAGTCATTCGACAAGGCGCCCCCGGCCTGGAAGCCGGTCATGACGCCCTTGGCGATGTCCTTGGTGCCAAGGTTCGTGGTCATGATGATGACCGTGTTCTTGAAGTCGACCGTCCGCCCCTGGGCGTCCGTCAGCTTGCCCTCCTCAAGAATCTGCAGCAGCGAGTTGAAGATGTCGGCGTGCGCCTTCTCAACCTCGTCGAACAAGACCACGGAGAACGGCTTGCGCCGGACCTTCTCCGTCAACTGGCCGCCCTCCTCATAACCGACATAGCCGGGCGGGGAGCCGAACAGCCGCGAGACGGTGTGGCGCTCCGCGAACTCCGACATGTCGAGTTGGATGAGCGCGTCCTCGTCCCCGAACAAGAACTCCGCCAGCGCCTTGGCCAGCTCCGTCTTGCCGACGCCGGTCGGCCCGGCGAAGATGAACGAGCCGCCAGGGCGCTTCGGGTCCTTCAACCCCGCGCGGGTGCGGCGGATCGCCTGCGACAGGGCCTTGATGGCCTCGTCCTGCCCAATCACCCGCTTGTGCAACTCGTCTTCCATGCGCAGCAGGCGGCTCGACTCCTCCTCGGTCAGCTTGACCACCGGGATGCCGGTGGACATGGCCAAGACCTCAGCGATCAGCTCGTCATCGACCTCCGCCACCGTGTCCAGATCACCGGCGCGCCAGGCCTTCTCGCGCTCACCGCGCGCCTCGGTCAGCTTGCGCTCGTCATCGCGGAGCGCGGCGGCCTTCTCGAAGTCCTGGTTGTCGATGGCGATTTCCTTCTGGCGGCGGGTCTCGGCGATCTGCTCGTCCATCTCGCGCAGCTCCGGCGGCGCCGTCATGCGGCGAATCCTCAACCGCGCGCCCGCCTCATCGATCAAATCGATGGCTTTGTCCGGCAGGAAGCGATCATTGACGTAGCGGTCTGCCAGTTGGGCGGCCGCCACCAGCGCCGAATCCGTGATCGAGACGCGGTGATGCGACTCGTAGCGGTCGCGCAGGCCGCGCAGAATGTCAATGGTGTGCGCCACCGACGGCTGCTGGACCTGGATCGGCTGGAAGCGGCGCTCCAAGGCCGGGTCCTTCTCGACGTACTTGCGGTACTCGTCAAGGGTGGTGGCGCCAACGGTCTGCAATTCGCCGCGGGCCAGCATCGGCTTGAGGATCGAGGCCGCGTCGATGGCGCCCTCGGCCGCGCCGGCGCCCACCAGCGTGTGAATCTCATCGATGAACAAGATGATGTCGCCCCTGGTCCTGATCTCTTTCAGGACCTTCTTGAGGCGTTCCTCGAAGTCGCCGCGGTAACGCGAGCCGGCCACCAACGAACCCAGGTCAAGGGTGTAAAGCTGCTTGTCCTTGAGGGTCTCCGGGACATCGCCGCGAACGATGTCTTGGGCCAAGCCCTCGACTATGGCGGTCTTGCCGACGCCCGGCTCCCCGATCAGCACCGGGTTGTTCTTCGTCCTTCTGCTCAGCACCTGCATCACGCGCTCGATTTCCTTCGAGCGCCCGATCACCGGGTCGAGCTTGCCCTCGCGGGCGGCCTGGGTCAGATTCAACCCGAACTGGTCCAGCACGGCGCTGCCGGTCGGAGTCGATTCGCTGGGCGCGGTCCCCGCCATCTGCTCTTTGCCTTGGTAGACCTGCAGCATCTCGATCACCTGCTGGCGCAGGCGCCCCAGGTCGGCGCCCAGTTTGACCAGCACGCGCGCGGCCACGCCCTCGCCCTCGCGGATCAACCCGAGCAGAATGTGCTCGGTGCCGATGTAGTTGTGCCCCAGTTGCAGCGCTTCGCGCAAAGTCAGCTCCAGGACGCGCTTGGCCCTGGGCGTGAACGGGATATGGCTGCCGCTGGTCGATTGCTGGCCCTCGCCAATGATTTCTTGCACCTGGTTGCGCACGCCGTCCAGCGTCATGCCGATCGCCTCAAGGGCTTTGGCGGCCACGCCCTCGCCCTCATGGATCAGCCCGAGCAGAATGTGCTCGGTGCCCAGATAATTGTGATTGAGCAGCCTGGCTTCTTCCTGGGCCAGCACAATCACGCGACGCGCGCGGTCGGTAAAGCGCTCAAACATAGTGCTCCTTCACTCGGGGCCGGGTCCGGCGCCGGCTGGTTAGCCGAAGCCAAAACTTGGCCCAGTCAATTGACTCTATCTAGCAACGAGGGCTCGGACGGCCATGTTCGCCCAAGGCGCAGCGCTGTTGGCGGCGCCGCGCCCAGCCCGTCATTGCTTCCAATGCCGTCCAACACAGCCGTCCGCCCAGTAATTCCCGAACCGCCCCCCGATTCGGCCCCAGCGAAACCCGCCCGGGATCGGCGGGCGGCGGCTGGGAGGCGGTGGGCGGCATCGGACAGCGTGGCGGTCAGGTGTCGATGATTATGGTGACGGGGCCGTCGTTGGTGAATGTGATCCGCATGTCGGCGCCGAAGACGCCGCGGGCGACGACCAGGCCGCGTTCCTCAAGGGCCAAGGCCACGCGCTCGACCAAAGGCTCGGCTTGCGTGCCGGGGGCGGCCTTGGACCAGGACGGCTTGCGTCCCTTCTTGGTGTCCGCGTAGAGGGTGAACTGGCTGATCGCCATGACTGGGGCGGCCGCGTCCAGGGCGCTGCGCTCGCCGCGCAGGAGCTTCAGCTCCGCGATCTTGCGGGCCAGTTTGAGGGCCTGCTCGGCGCCATCGGCGTGGGTCACGCCCAGCAGGGCCACCAGTCCCTCGCCGTCGAAGCCGCTGACCTGGCGGCCGGCGATCTGGCAGCGGGCGCCGAGGACGCGCTGGACCACCGCGCGCATGTCACCAGCCCCCGGGCGCCGTCGGCCCGCCGCCGCGCGGCCCGCGCCCAGACGGCCCGCCGCCGCGCGGCCCGCCACCGCGCGGCCCGCCGCCAGACGGGCCCCGGTACGGCTTGATGGCCGGGCGCACATCGACCATGAACACCAGGGCCGCCACCACGGCGGCGATGGACGCAATGCCGCCGAAGCGCCCGCTTGAGCTGATCCCCGGCAGCGGCGCCGCGCCCAAACCGATGATCATGGCGATCACTGTGATTCCCACCCACGCGCCCTTGGTCATTTTGCCCGCAGCTGTGTAAGCCCCCGGCGGCGCCTTCAGGGCGATGACGAAGGCCGCGACCTCGACGGCCAGCGCGGCCAGATTCGCCAGCCCCAGGATCAGCAGAACCGGGGTCGCTATTAGTGAACCCATGGCTAAAGGTTAGCCGCGCCGGCCCGTCGCCGCGCTGCCAGCTTTGGCGGGGCCGTCCGTCTGAGGGCGGGGCGGGCGTCCGATTCGCCGCTGGCCGGGACAATCCGGGTTTGGGCGGCCGCGATCAAGCCTCCGGGCGCGCCCTCGGCGGCCACCGCCAGGGCCGCATCCTCCGGCAGCGACCGTTTGACCAGCGCCAACGCGATCGGCCCGAGCTGGTGGTGGACTCCCGCCGATGTCACCCGCCCAACCGGCCGCCCCGCCTCAGCCGCGCCGCCATCCCCGGCGCCCGCCGCAGCCTCGCCCGCCTCAGCCGCCCGGGCCGCGACAGCTCCCGGCGCGCCAGCGTCGCCTCCGGCCGCGCGGTCGCCGCTGACCGCGATGACGGCCGCGCCCGGCCGGGGCAGCGCCGCGTCCGATCCGTCCAGGTGCAGGAACACCAGCCGCCGAGGCGGCTTGCCAACATTCACGATCTTCGCCACCGTCTCCTGGCCCGGGTAACAGCCCGAGTTCACCGGCACGGCGGCGCGCAGCCAGTCGAGTTCATGCGGCAGGGTCTTGGAGTCGGCCGCCTCCCGGCTGGCCAGGGGCCGCCAGGCCGCCACCCGCAACGCCTCCAGCGCGGCCGCGTCGATCCGGCGGTAGCCCAGTCGCTCAAGCCGCTCGGGCAGGGCCGGCCGCTCGGCCGGGTCATAGGCGCAGGCCGTCAGCCCGCGCCAGCCGGCGCCCGGGTGCGGCTCGTCCAGCGCGTAGCGCGGGTACCGGCCAGGCGCCGCCGGCCCGGGCGGCCCCGGCCAGTTGTCTTGGACCGCAATTTGCCCGATGCCGTCCGCTCGCCGCCCGTCAGCCGGCCCGGTCGCGTCGGCCAGCCGCCCGTCAGCCGGCCCGATGCCGTCCGCCCGCCGCCCGTCAGTCAGTCCCGTCGCGTCGGCCAGCCGCCCGTCAGCTGCTGGCCCGCCGCTCGCGGTCAGCCCGGCGGCGGCGCCGCCGGGCAAGAGGGCCACCTTCAGCCCGGGCTGCGCCTGGGCGCTGGCCCGCAAGCGGAACCGCCGCGATTGCAGCAGCGCCGCCAGGGCCTCGGCCGAGCCATCGGTGAACAGCGTCACCTGGTCGGCGCCGGCCACCGCCATGAAACCGAACAAGATGTGCCCCTGCCCGTCCAACAGCAGTCCTTCGGCGCAGCCCGCGCCGCCGCCGCCAGCGCCGCCCGCGCCCAAAGCCTCGCCGGGCGGCGGTCCCAGGCCTGGCGGCAGCGTTGTCAAGGCGCTCACCAACTTGAGCGCGTCGGGACCAATGACGCGGACCAAGCGCACGGCATCGGACAGCGCGAAAACCTTCTCCCCGCCGGCGAAGGCGCGCTGGTCGGCCAAATCGTGGCGTCCCATGGCGCTCACGCGGGCGCCGGCGCGAGGCGCGCGGCCATGTACGAGCCGAGTTCGCGGCCGAACCCGGCGATGTCCCAAGCCCACAGCAAATCGCCCTCCACCAGCCCATACATCCTGGTGGCGGCGTTGACCTCGGGGGCGGAGGCGGTTCGGATGACGGCGTCGGTGGCCAGGCGCAGGCGCGGGCCGGCGACCTCCCCCAGGTAGAGGCTCTGATACCCGGCCGCGTCCGAGACCAGGAACTCGACCTCGAACGGCGGGTCGGCCTGGGCCTGGCCCGGCGTCACGCGCCAGAACCCGGCTTCCTCGTGCCAGAGGTCGCCGTGGCCGATGCCGTGTCCGTCGCCGCGCCCGGCCGCTTCGGTTGGCGCTGTCTGGTCGGCTGGCGCGGGTGCCAGCCAAGTGCGGGCGGTGTACGCCAAGTACGGCCCGGCGGTGGCGCGGAACCGGACCTCTTGGGTGATCTGGGCGGGGGCCACCGGCCCGTAGCCGATCGTGCCCGAGCCGCGCCAAGCGCCCACCAACCAGGCGAGCGGGTAAACCTCGGGCGGCAAGTCGGTTGGAAGTTGCGATGTCATGGTGTTCCTCACGGGCGCCGTCCCCTCAGCGGATGAGCTGCGCGGTCCAAACCGGGACGGCGGCCACGGCCAGAGGCAGGGCCACCAGGGCGGCGTCGCGCCAGCGCCAGGGGCCGCCGGCCAGTCCGCGCGAGTCCGCGACCAGCCAGACCGCGATCGCGCCCGCGCCGGTGGCCGCCGCCACGGCGGCCCCCGCCCACCAGTGCGTGACAACCAGATAAGAACCGCCCGCGCCCGCCGCGCCCGCCAGGGCCAGGCCCATCAGCGCCCCGGCCAGCGCGCGCCACGACGGGGCGGGCCACGCCCGCCCCAGGCCCAGCCCAAGGCAACCGGCCGCGATCCCCAGCCCGCCCAGGACCGCCAAGTCCTCGAAGTGCTCCATCCGGCTGGCCGTCATCCACAATCCCATGGCCGCCACCGCCATGACTCCTGAAGTGGTGCCGGTGACGGAGCGAACCAGATCCGGCCGGGGCGCCGGCCTGGTCAACTCGCGCACGAACACCGCCGGGAAGCCGAGCGCGATCGCCACCAAGACCGCCGCCGCGCCGCCGGACCAGAAAGCTGCCAGCGCTAACGCCGCCGCCCCGGTCAGGGCCAACGTCAGGCGCGCCGAGTGGCGCTCCGGCAAGCGCGCCATCGCCGGCCAGCCTGCCACCAGCGCGGCGGTCGCCAACGCTGCCGCCGCCAAGGTCCAAGGACCGCCCAAACGATCGCCCAAACCGGTCGCGGAGGCCGCCGCCAGGCCGGAGGCGGGCAGGAACCCGACCGCCGAAGTGACCAACAGGCGGACAAAGCGTTCCACTAAACTCCCCTTACAGTTAAATTGGTCTAAAGCACCGGCCACAGACAACACTACAAAGGAGCGTGCTCATGGCGGAGATTCTGCTCCTGACTGTGGCGCCTGGAGCCCCCGGGGCGGTCCTGCCGGCCCTTGAGTTCCTTCCCCACCGCGTGCGGACAATGGGCTTCGACCCTTCGGCGCTGGTCGACCTGCCGAACGCCGACCTGGTGGCCCTCGACGCCCGTCGCGACCTCCAGGCTGCCCGCTCGACCTCAAGATTATTGCAGGTCGCGGGCTTGGCGCCGCCTCTGCTGCTGATTGTGACGGAAGGCGGTTTGACGGCGTTGAGCCCCGAATGGGGCGCCCGCGACTTCATTTTGGCCAGCGCCTCCCCGGGCGAGGTCGAGGCCCGCATCCGGCTGGCCCTGGCCACCCCGGTGATGGTCGGCGCCGATGACGGCAACGAGTCGATCTCCCAGGGCAACCTGGTCATCAACCCGGTCGCCTACACCGCCAAGCTGCACGGCCGCAGCCTCGACCTGACCTATAAGGAGTTCGAGTTGCTGCGCTACCTGGCCGCCCATCCCGGCCGTGTCTTCACCCGCACGCAACTTCTGCAAGAGGTCTGGGGTTACGACTATTACGGCGGCACCCGGACTGTGGACGTCCACGTCCGCCGCCTGCGGGCCAAGCTCGGCCCCGAGAACGATCAGCTCATCGGCACCGTCCGCAACGTCGGCTACCGTTTCGACGCGCCCAAGGAGCGGCATCGTTCGCGCGCCGAGCGGACCGCCGGCCCGGACGCCGCCGCCCCCGATCCGCTCGCCGCCGCCGCCCGGGCAGGCGCCGGCCCGGAGTTCGCGCCCGATGACGAGTCCGCCACTCCCAGCCGCCTCGACGTATGAACCCGCCGCCTCCCAGCCGCAACCACCCCGACCTACGCCCGATGCCGTCCGGCAGGGTTTGAGGGATTCCGGCGAGAGAGCCAGAATTCAGCCTCGCATAGGGCTAGAATACTGGCCATGAGAATTATCTCCTTGACGGACGCCAAGAACCATCTCTCCGAAGTTGTGACACGGGCAGCCCAACTTCAAGAACGTGTGGCGATCACGCGGAGCGGCGAGCCCGCCGCCTATCTCTTGTCGCCGGAAGAACTCGCCAGCTTGGATGAGACCGCCTTCTGGGCGGCTGTGCCCGGAGTCCAAGAATCGGTGGCGGCGGCCCAAGAACAGCGTCAGCGGGGGGACACATTCAGCACGGCTGAAGTGCGTCAATGGGTTGACGCGGGGATGGCGCCGGCCGGGCCTGGCGCGTGACCAGATCAGGCGCCGCCTGGGCGGTCCGGTGGACACGGGAGGGCGCGCGGTCGCTGAGGACAATTCCGCCGCGTGTGCTTCCGGCGATCCTGGCCTTCGCCGAGACCGCGCTGGCAACCGATCCGCCGCGGCGGACGCACGCTCTGCGCGAACCGCTGACCGGGATGCGTTCTGGAAACGTCGGCTCCTATCGGGTCTTGGTGGAGGTCGACCCGGTCGACATGATGGTGTGGGTGGTTCGCGCCGCCTACCACGCGGACGTGTATCGCGGGCGCTGACTCAGTTCTGGTGTCGACCCGCTAGGATCAGATAAAGAATCTCAAGGATCTAAAACTCGGGAGGCAGAATGGATGTGGCGACGATCTCCGCGAACGGACAAATCACCTTGCCTGTCGATGTCCGCAAGCGCCTTCAACTCGGCTCCGGTGACAAGGTCGTGTTCGTGGAGAACGAGCGCGGCGACACAGTCGTGGTGCGCCCGTCGGTTGCCGCGCTCTTAGAGGCGCAGCGTGCGTTCCGTGGCGCGGCGGCCGAGGCCGGATTGCAGGATGAGGACGACGTGCAGGGCATCGTCGACGCCGTTCGATATGACGACCCCAACAAGCGCACGGTGTGAGGCGGCGCGTCTTGGCGGACACGAACATCTTCGTGTCCGCGTTCGTGTTCCCTGGCTCTGTTCCTGATCAGGCGTTCCAACACATACTTTCGTTTGACCGCCTGGTGGTGACCAACTGGGTTCTTGGCGAATTCGACCGTATTGTCGAGACGAAGTGGCCCCAACGGTTGGCGGCGGCTCGATTGTTCATCGCGGCGCTCGAGTACGACCTGGTGGAACCCAGTGCGATCACGTTGCAGATCTCCGACCCGAACGACCAGCCGGTGCTGGAGGGCGCGGTGTCGGGCCGGGCGGACATCATCGTCACCGGCGACAAGCGGTTCTTCGCCCTTGGCCTCGCCCGCCCGCAGGTGCTGACCGCCAGGCAGTACCTCGAACTACAGCCGTATTTCGCCTCCTGACCTCCTGACAAGGGCTATCCAGGTTCTCCCGAGGTCGGGAGAAGGTGGATAGCCCTTCTGAGAACCAAACTGGCGGGAAAAGCGCTAGTGTGGTCCCCGGCCGGGCCGCGCTAGCCCCGGGCTCCAACATCTGCCGCTGCGAGCGGCCTTCGCGCCGACTGGCGCTGCGCGGCCCGGTCCGCTTTGAGCCGTGTCAACTACCTGCCCCACATGGCCTACTCTGGTGGACGGCGATTGCTTGATGCGAGGCAGGAGATCTAGTGCGGTTCAGTTTGACGCCCAAAGACGTGTCCTTTTTCGACCTTTTGGCAGCCCAGGCGCGCCACCTGGTGGAAGGCTCAGACCTGCTGGAGCAGATGGTCGCGGCCGACTTCGACGAGCGCGTCGACCTGGCGGTCCAGGTGCGGGAGATCGAGCACACCGCCGACGTCTCGACGCACGCCATCATCAAGAAGTTGAACTCGAGCTTCGTCACGCCGTTCGACCGGGACGACATCTACGACTTGGCCTCGGCGCTGGATGACTGCATGGATTACATGGAGGAGGCGGCCGATCTGATTGTCCTCTACCGGATCGACAACCTGCCCAAGAAGATCGGCAAGCAGATCACCATCCTGCGGCGGGCAGCCGCCCAGACCGCGGAGGCCATGCCGCGGCTGCGCTCGCTCGACGGCATGTCCGAATACTGGGTGGAGATCAACCGCCTGGAGAACCAGGCCGACAGGGCTTACCGGGCGATGCTCGCGGACCTCTTTCAATCAGAGACAGACGCCATCCTGGTGATGAAGCTGAAAGAACTGATCGAGGCGCTGGAGCACGCCGCGGACGCCTTCGAAAAGGTCGCCAACACCGTCGAGACCATAGCGCTCAAGGAGTCTTGACCTCAATGGGGCCGGAGATTTGGCTGGCGGTGACGGTCATGGCGATCGCGGTCGCCTTCGACTTCACCAACGGATTTCACGATGCCGCCAACGCCATCGCCACCGCCGTCTCGACTCGCGCTTTACGCCCGCGAGCAGCTTTGACCATGTCCGCCATCATGAACCTGATCGGCGCGCTGATGGGCACAGCGGTCGCGGAGACCATCGCCACCCAGATCGTCAACCTGGGCGGGTTGGACAAACACGAACAGCTGTCGATTGTGCTGGCGGGGTTGCTCGGAGCGATCGCCTGGAACCTGCTGACCTGGTGGTTGGGCCTGCCGTCGTCATCCTCGCACGCGCTGATCGGGGGGCTGGCGGGGGCCGGCCTGGGTGCGATCCTGATCCAATGGGACGACGTGGCCGTCAAATGGGACAAGATCGGCGAGAAAGTCCTGATCCCGATGGTCGCCTCGCCCGCGATCGGTTTCACCCTGGCGTTCTTCGCCATGGTCGGGGTGTTGTGGTTGTTCCGGAACTCATCTCCGCACCGGACCATGCGACGTTTCCGGGTGGCGCAGATCGGCTCGTCCGCGGCCATGGCCCTGGGACACGGCCTCCAAGACGCCCAGAAGACGATGGGCGTCATCTTCATGGCCTCGATCGCGGTCGGCTGGAACACGGCCGGGGACCCCATCCCGATCTGGATCAAAGTGTTGGCCGCTTGCGCCATCTCGGCCGGGACCTATTCCGGCGGCTGGCGCATCATGCGCACCCTGGGGCGGCGCGTCATCGAGTTGGACCCGGCCCGCGGCTTCGTCGCGGAGACCGTCGGCGCCCTGGTCCTCTACCTGGCGGCGTTCACCCCCATCCACGCGCCGATCTCCACCACCCACACCATCACCAGCGCCATCATGGGCGTGGGGGCGACGCGCTCGCTCTCGGCGGTGCGTTGGGGGGTGGCCAAGAACATCGTCATCGCCTGGCTGTTGACCATGCCGGCGGCGGCCGCCACCGCGATCCTCGCCTTCCTGGCCATCCAAGGGATCGGCGGGCTGTTTTGAGGCGGGCCGGGGCCGCGGCGGCGGTGGCCGCCCTGGCAGCCGCGACCGCCGCGCTGACCGGCGCCTGCGCCCAGAAGCCGACCGGCTTCGACTCGGAGGCCTACTGCCAGGCGATCGCCGAACCGGGCGTCGAGTTGGACTCCAAAGCCATGATCGAAGGCGACGAGCAGGCGCTGGCGGACGCCAAAGGTGTCTACGAGCGCCTGAAAGAACTGGGGCCGGCGGAGTTGGCCGACGAATGGCAGCGCGTCCTGACCGACCTCGACTCGATGATCGCTGTCGCGTCCGGGACGGCGTCCGCCGATGACGTGGACCGCCAGCCTTTCACCGACGCCTTCGCCGCCATTGAAATGGACAAACACGAACGCTGCGGTCTGTGAGCGGCGCCTGAACCCTGGTGTGGCCCCACTGGTGGCCGGCTGACGCGCCCCGGGGCTGGAACTGGTCGCACGACATCGGCGGTGTTCCCGGACTGCGGCCCTGAGCGCTGGGTAACCTGGTTTGGGCGACCGCCCGCTACGGCAACCTCGGCGATTGGATCACCACCATGGCACTTTGGACCCTGCACGGCGACGGCAAGAAAATCCCACCCGGGGAAGTGGTGGCGCCGGGTGAGCGGCTGGTCTGGCCGCGCACCATCTCGATGGGCATGCAGCACGTCGTGGCCATGTTCGGCGCGACCTTCCTGGTGCCTCTGATCACCGATTTCCCGCCCGCGACGACCCTGTTCTTCAGCGCCATCGGCACCGCGCTGTTCCTGCTGCTGACCCGCAACCGCCTGCCTTCCTACCTGGGCTCCAGCTTCGCCTTCATCTCGCCGATCCTGGCCGCCAAGGCGAGCGACGGCGGCGTTGGCGCGGCGCTGTTCGGGGTGATGGCGGCCGGCCTGCTGCTGGCGGTGGTCGGCTGGGTGGTGCACGTCGCCGGCGCCGGCTGGCTGAACGCCTTCATGCCGCCGGTGATGACCGGGACCATCGTCATGATGATCGGCTTCAACTTGGCCGGGACCGCCTGGAAGACCGTCGACGCCAAGACCGGCGACATAACCGGCGGCATGGCGCACGCGCCGCTGACCGCCTGGATCACGATTGTCGCCATCATCGTGATAACAGTGCTGTTCAGAGGGCTGATCGGGCGGTTGTCTGTGCTGTTGGGCGTGGGCTGCGGCTACATCGCGGCGCTGTTTCAGGGGCAAGTGAACTTCGAGGCCATCCGCGAGGCGGATTGGATCGGGCTGCCGGAGTTCCAGGCGCCCAGCGTCGAGTGGGGCGTGCTGCCCATGTTCCTGCCGGTGGTGCTGGTGCTGATCGCGGAGAATGTGGGCCACGTCAAGTCGGTGGCGTTGATGACCGGCCAGAACTACGACAAGTCGATGGGCCGCGCCTTGATGGCGGACGGGCTGGCGACGGCCCTGGCCGGGGCCGGTGGCGGCTCCGGCACCACCACCTACGCGGAGAACATCGGCGTGATGGCGGCCACCAAGGTCTATTCGACCGCCGTCTATTGGGTGGCGGCCGCGACCGCGCTGGTGCTGTCCTTGATCCCGAAGTTCGGCGAGGCGGTGCACACTGTGCCGCCTGGGGTGATAGGCGGCGCCGGGGTGGTGCTGTACGGGATGATCGGGCTGCTGGGGGCGCGCATCTGGGTCGAGAACAAGGTCGATTTCGCCAATCCGGTCAATCTGTTCCCGGCCGCCGCCGCCCTCATCCTGGGGATCGCCGGCGCCAGCTTCACGTTCGGCGACATCGAGTTGACCGGGATCGTGGTCGGCACCGTCACCGCCTTCGCGCTCTATCACGCCATGCGCGCCATCGCCAAGTGGCGGGGCACCGACGTGGCCGCCTAGCCCGCCCGGCGCCGGCCGCGTCATCGGCGGCTGGCGGCGCGGGCGGCGGCCTAACGGCTGAGGTCGTCCAGGATCGGGATGATGTAGGCCGCCCAGGCCCGCTGGCCCTTGCGGTTGAGATGGAATCCATCCTCTGCGAACAGGGACTGGTCGAACGCCTGCCCGTCGAAGGTCAAGGCGCTGGCGTCCACGAAACGCAGGTAATCAACCGATTCGCTGAGTTCTCTCAGCCCCTGGTTGACCAGTTGGGTGACTGGGACGTGATCGGCCCTCCCGGGCGCGAGCAGCCCGCTCATGACCACGAACTGAGCGTCCGGCAGGCGTTCGTGGAAGTCCGCGAACATTTGCCTCTTGCGCTCCAGGCATTTGGCGGCCTTTTCCTGATCGGCGCCGGTGACGAAGAAGTAGTCGTTGGAACCGGTTTGGAAGACCACGATGCTCGGCTGGTAGGGGAACAGGAGCGTGTCGGCGTGTTTGACCAGCCGTTTGTCGGTGCTGCCGCCGAAGCCGTGGTTGATGACGTGGTGGGGGGCCAGATCGGTGTTGATCTCCGTCCAACGCCGGAAGTTCGAAGCGCCGTAGAAGATGATCCCGCCTTTGGGCTCGTCGGCCGTGGCCTTCGCCAAACGGTTGACATAGAACGAGTCGAACGGGCCAGCCCCCTCCCTGACGCCCACCCAGACCAAGGCAGCCACCGCCGCCACGCCCAGGGTGCCAACAATTGAGGCCAGCCAGATGGCGGCGATCCGCAGCTTGCGGCGCTTCTGGGGCTTTCGGGGTTCTTTGGGACCCTTCATCGCGGTTCCTCCGGCAGCGGTCAGATGGTGCGCTGGGCGGCGACGCCGGCCGCCCTCAGGCGTTCAGCATAGCGGGCGCCATCGTCCCTGACCGGATCGATCTCGCAGGTCAAGATGACGGCTCGGGGCAGTCCGGCCTGACGCTGGTGGCCGGGGCAGGGC
>JAITJZ010000007.1 GCA_031278655.1 Bifidobacteriaceae bacterium | reverse complement strand
CCGCAGCGCCCCCGCGTACGCGGACAGCGCCCCAGCGACGGACGCGAGGTCGAGCGGCCGCGATTCGAGCGCCGCCCGCTCGCGCGCAACCGCGGCGCTCGCGCGGCGCAGAGCCCCCGTCGCGCGCAGCAGCGACGCGAGGTCCGCCAGCAGCCGCTCCTCGCGCGGCGCAAGCGCCTCCTCCTGGCGGACCAGCGCCGGGCTGATCATCGGCGACGGCGGCCCCGCCCCGCGCGTCGGTGAAAGGCACGCGCGCGCCCGCGTCGGCGTCGCCGCCTTCGGCCGCCCCTCGCGCGCCGCCATCGGATTAACGGAACGCTAACTTTTTGAATGAACTATTTCGATGATTTATAGCTCGAGGTCGGGGAAGGCGAAGTCCGCGCCGCGCCAGCCGCTGAGCCCGCAGTCGCCCGGCGCGAACGACAGCGGGGCCTCGAAGGCGAGCGCCGCCTCCGTCGGCGCGGGCGACACAAACGGCGCCGGCTGCAAGGGGCACCGCAGCGTCCACTGCCGCAGCTCCGCGAAATTGTCCTTCAGGATCGGAAGGCATCTGACGATTTCTGCGGTGCACTCAGCCCCCGAGGTCGGGATTCCGTACCCGAGCAGCTGGAGGGACCCGTTTATCGAGGACTTGCACTTCGAGATGAGCAGGCGCAGATGGCGGGTGTTGATCGCGACCGCCGACTCGAACCAGCAGATCCCGCAGACAAGCGCGCGCCTCCAGTCGTTGTTGTCGCAGCGGACGACGAAGCGCTTGACGGCGTCGATGATCTCGCCGAATGTCTGGAGCGAGCGATTGCGGCGATTCTTGCGCGACGGCTCGGCGAACTCGCGCTGCAGCGCCGCGTAGGAGACTTGGTCTTCTCGCGACAGCAGCTCCCAGTATTTGGGGCGGGCGGTAGCAGAGTCCATTGCGGGGAGGAACAATGGCACTCAAAAACCCGGGGAATCGTCGTACGTGGCAACGAGAATTGTGAAAATAAGTAGCCGGCCATCGGGGGTTCAGAGAGCTGGCAGAGGGACCGCGATCGTCCCTTGGGCTAAGCCGCTGAGGATTCAGGCGAGCAAATGAACGTTGCGTGCCAAGACACGAGCTAGCAGTCCGTCCGTGCTTCCAATCGCCAGATAAAAAAAACGCAATTGATCGGCCCTTTGAAAAATTGGCAAGAAAACGGCTCCGTACGTTAAGAGTTCACCTCCCATGCACGCCAGCGGATCGTCGCTGTCAAACCTCCGCCTCCCGTCGTCCCCACGGAGGCTGTCATCGTCGGGAGGACTCCGTAGCCATCTTGAGGCAGCTCATGATATTGCGAATCTCGATGCCAATACGGATCACATTCTTTCGAGTTACCAGGAGAAGATCCGCGAAATCCTCCGGCTGAAAGAAGAGCTCGTGGCCATTTCGACGCAGCTCAAGGTCGCACAGCAGGAGCTGGCGCTGCAGGCGGCGGAATTCGCCTTCCAGCGGGCCGAATACGAATCCGAGATTGAGAGCCTCCGCAGCACCGACGGCAACCTACGCGACCAGGTTTTGAAGGAATCGAAGGAGAAGGCGCAGGTGCTCCACGACGCGGAGCGCAAGTTCCAGCATCAGCTCGACGAGGCCGTCCGCCAGCAGCGCGATTACATGCAGACGCTGCAGGTGCAGGTCACGCGGCTGCGCTCGCGAATGGTTGAGCTGCAGTCGGAGAACGAGGTGCTGCGCGAGGAGCAGCACCGCCTGCAGCGGGAAAACGAAATTCTGAAGCAGGAGATGGTCGACGAATCGGAAATAGCGGCAACGAAATTGGCACTTCTTCACCAGCTGATAAACTCGGAAGAGGAGAAGACAACGCAAACCGGTGGCGAGGTCCGCGTGAAGCTCCAGCAGTTTGAGAAAGAGAGAGCGGAGCTTCAGAATTCGCTGCGAATTGCACAGACGACGATCACCGCCCTCAAATCGGAGTTGGCCGTTGCCAACCACCGAGGAGATTCATTGAATGGGCAGCTCAAAAAGTTGACGGATGGGCAGATAGATTGGTTTGAACGTTTCACAGAGGAGCACGAACAGAAACTGAAAATGCAATCGGAAGCAGGACAATTGCAGAATACAATAGATATATTGCAGAATGAGCTTCGAGCGCAACGAAAGCGAATCGCCACCATCGAAGATAACACGAAACACGCGCAAATGGTTGACTATTGTTCACCAATTCAGAGGAGGCGGATTGATATTTTGAAAGGAATTGAGGCCAATTTTTCAGAATTGACAAAGGAACTTTTCGATATGGCAGAGGCAAAAGTCCCGTCAGTCATCCGAGGCTGCGTTCTCGCGATGCTTTTTGTAAACAGATGGAAAGCGAGCGTCGGAAAGAAAACGGAGATCTGTGACCATCGCGGGGGGCTCTCCATTTTCGGTGCGGTCCCCGAACTCGCGCCGATCAAAGTCATGGCGCTGCTTCGCAAAGCAATGGCGGCCATGCGCGTCCGGCTGGTCGAGAGTGAGCGGCGCACCGAAGAGGCGGAGCAGGCGACTACGGAGACGGCCGCTCAGAGTGCGAAGGAGCGCCGGGCGTTGGAGGCTGTCGAACTACAGCTCCGTTCAGCGAAGAAGTGCCATCGCATTTTGCAGAAGGAGCTCGGCTCCTTCGTCGAGTTCCACGACGAGATGGTGAACGAACAGCGAGAGAACGCGATCACAATTCAATAGCGGCATCTCAACGATTCAATTCCAATTTTTCAGCGCCCGTACGTTACCGTCTCGCTCCGATGGACCGCACGGACGGCTCTCTGACGCCGAGGCGCCAGACCGGGCCGCCGCCGCGCCCCGCCCACGCATCTCCGCCGACCGCCCCGGCCGCGGCCGACGCGAGTGGCTCGCGCGCGCCGCCCGGCGACGGCGACTGCGCGTCGTTCGGGCTTCTCATGCGCGGGCTGCGTGGGCAGAACGACGCGCAGGCGCGCGAGCTCGAGGCGCTGGCCGTCGAGAACCAGCGGCTGCGGTGCCAGCTGGAGGACGCGGAGCGCGAGGCGCGCTACAGCGCGGTGCGCTCGCAGGCGACGGAGGAGCAGCTGCGCGCGGAGGTCGAGTGCCTCGAGTGCCGGCTGCGCTCCCCGCGGCGCGCGGCGCGCGGCGGCGACGCGGACGGCGACGCGGACGGCGACGAGCCCGTCTGGTCGACCGATCTGTCAGGCCTGGAACAGGTCGCGGACGCGCTTGACTCGCCGGCTGAGGCGCCGCCCTTGGGACCGCGTTCCTGGAGCCCGCCGGGGCTGGAGGATCACTTCGAACCGCCCGATCCGCCGCCCGTCCTGGGCGGCGACCCGATCATCGTCATGGGCTGGATCGGGCTGATCGGCGGCCTGTTGATCGTCTTCGGCTGGGCCATGTTCGGCTCGCTGATCCCGGCCTGGTTGGCGCGCTCCGGCCTGGTGGCGATCATGGCCGGCGCGGCCGCCCTGATCTGGAAGATGCCGCACCACCGCGACCCCGAGGACACCGACGACGGCGCCCAAGTCTGACCGCCCGCCCCGCCGGCCTGTCCGCTCAAGCCCTGTCCTGCGCCCTGGTCGATCCCCTGGCGGCGGGAATCAGCGCAGGGCTCGGTTGATGGCGCTGATGATGGCTTTGAGTGAGGCCGTGGTGATGGACGGGTCAATGCCGACCCCCCACAAGGTCTGGCCCTCGACCTCGCATTCGACGTAGGCCGCCGCCGCCGCGTCGCCGCCGCCGGACAGGGCGTGCTCGGAGTAGTCGAGGACCGCCACGGCGATCCCGAACTGGTTGACGGCCCCCACAAAGGCGTCGATCGGCCCGTTGCCGGCGCCGGAGAGGGTCAGGCGGCCGTCGCCGTCGCGCAATTCGCACTCGATCGATTCGACGCCGGAGCGCGGCGTCGAATCCGTGCGGGTTGACAGCAACTCGAAGCGCCCCCAGCGCTCCAGGCCGCCGTTGCCGCCGGAGGGCAGGTACTCGTCCTCGAAGGCGCGCCAGAGGTCGTCCGCGGTCATCTCCAGGCCGGTGGCGTCCGTCTGGGATTGGACGACGCGCGAGAACTCGACTTGCAGGCGGCGCGGCAGGTCGAGGTGCCCGGACGACTTGATCAGGTAGGAGACACCGCCCTTGCCGGACTGTGAGTTGACGCGGATGACGGCCTCATAGGTGCGGCCCACGTCGCGCGGATCGACCGGCAGGTAGGGCACCTGCCAGATCATCGCGCGCTCATCGCCGCCGGAGGCGGCGGCGGCGGCCTCGCGCGCCTCCAAGCCCTTCTTGATCGCGTCCTGGTGCGAGCCGGAGAAGGCCGTGTACACCAGGTCGCCGCCATAAGGCGTGCGCGGCCCGACCTCCATGCGGGTGCAGCGCTCAACGGTGCGCCGGATGTGGTCGATGTCCGAGAAGTCGATCATCGGGTCGATCCCTTGCGTGAACAGGTTCATGCCCAGGGTCACCAGGTCGACGTTGCCGGTGCGTTCGCCCTGCCCGAAGAGGCAGCCCTCGACGCGGTCGGCCCCGGCCATGACCGCCAATTCGGCGGCCGCCACGGCGCTGCCGCGATCATTGTGCGGATGCACCGACAGCGCCACCGACTGACGCCGGCTGAGGCGCCGGCTCATCCATTCGATCTGGTCGGCGTAGACGTTGGGCGTGGCCCGCTCGACGGTGGCCGGCAGGTTGAGGATGATCTCGCGGTCGCCGTCCGGCTGCCAAACGTCCATGACGGCCTCGCAGACCTCGAGCGCGAAGTCCAGTTCGGTGTCGATGAAGATCTCCGGGCTGTATTCGTAACCCAGCCGCACATCGCCGGACAGGTGTTTGGCGGCGAACTCGATCACGTCACGGGTGCCGTCCACCGCCAGGGCGATTGTCTGGGCTTTGTCGTTGCGGAAGACGACCTCCCGGAAGACCGGGGCGGTGGCGTTGTACAGGTGCACGGTGGCGCGCGGAAAGCCGATGATCGACTGGACGGTGCGGTCGATCAGGTCGGTGCGCGCCTGTGTCAGCACCGAGCAGGTGACGTCCTCGGGGATGGCGTCATCTTCGATCAGGGAGCGCACAAAGTCGAAGTCGGTCTGCGAGGCCGAGGGAAAACCGATCTCGATCTCCTTGTAGCCCATGGAGACGAGCAGGTCGAACATCAGGCGTTTGCGCGCCGGGTCCATCGGCTCGATCAGCGCTTGGTTGCCGTCGCGCAGATCGGTGGACAGCCAGCGCGGCGCTTGGGTGATGCGCCGCGACGGCCATTGGCGGTCCGCCAGGTCCACGGCGGTGAAGGGGACGTATTTGTGGAAGGGCATGCCCGAAGGTTTTTGCAGGTTCATGGGTGGTTCTTTCGCAACTCGGATTTGGCTCAGACCAGGCCGGGCGTCACGCTCACCGCGGCAGGGGGCCGGCCTCGGTCAGGCCCTGTCGCGGCTAAGAAGCAGCAGGTTGCGAACGCACATGACCCGCCTACCATAACCCGCCCGCCCCGCTTTTGCCCAATCGACAACCACACGCCCGCGCGGCCGACCAAAGATCGCGGTCGCCTCAAAACCCCAGCCGTCCCAGCGCCTTCGGGTCGCGCTGCCACTCCTTCGCCACCTTGACATGGATTTCGAGGAAGACCCGGCGTCCCACCAGCGCCTCGACGCCGGGCCGCGCCCGCGAGCCGATGGCTTTCAGCCCGGCCCCCCGCCGTCCTATCACAATCCCCTTCTGCGAGTCGCGTTCCACATACAGCGACACATGGATGTGCGGCAGGTCCATCTCATCGACCACCACCGCCACCGAGTGCGGCAACTCGTCGCGCACGCGCTCGATCGCCGCCTCGCGCACCAATTCCGCGATCCGGTCCTCCACCTCCAGGTCGGTCGCCTGCCCGGGCGGGTACCAGCGCGGGCCCAGCGGCATGGCCGCCCCCAGCACCGCCGCCAATTCGGCCACGCCCGGGCCTTGCGGCCCGCCCGCCGCGCTGACCGGCGTCACCGCCCGCCAGTCGGCCAGAGCGTCGACCTCGACCAGTTTGGCGGCCAGCGCCGCGCGCGTCACCTTGTCCGTCTTGGTCACCGCCGCCACCCGCGCCAGCCCCGGCGCCAGCGCCGCCAGCAGGAAGCGGTCGCCTGGGCCGATCGCCTGGTCGGCGGGCAGGCAGACAACGGCCAGGTCGACATCGGCCAGGGCTTCGCGGACCATGTCGTTCAGCCGCTGGCCGAGCAGCGTGCGCGGCCGGTGCAGCCCGGGCGTGTCGACCAACACCACTTGGTAGCCCGGCCGGTCGATGATCCCCCGGATCTGGCGCCGCGTCGTCTCCGGCTTGCTGGACGTGATCGCCACCTTCTCGCCCACCAGCGCGTTCGTCAGCGTCGATTTGCCGGCGTTGGGCCGTCCGACCAGGGCCACGAAACCCGACCGCGTCCAGCCGCCGATGCCGTCCGCCACGCCGCCAGCCCCGCCCCCGGCCGCGCTCGCCTCAGTCATGCCCGCCTCAGTCATGCCCGCCCCAGCCAGGCCCGGCGCAGTCATGCTCGCATCGTCCGGCGCCGCGCCGGGCGCGGATCGGTCACTCATCATCTTCGGGCGCCGGCCTTTCCAGGCGCCGGACCAGGACCGTCGCCAATTGCTTGCGGCGGCCCTCGGTCCGCTCAGCCGTCAAGATCAGTCCCTGGACCACGGCTTGCGAGCCGGAGATCGGCACCCGGCCGAGCGCCTTGGCGAGCAGACCGCCAACCGTGTCGACGTCATCGTCGTCAATCTCCAACCCGAAGGCCTCCCCCAACTGGTCCAACTCGAAGCGGGCCGGGACCCGGAAGGCGCCGTCGCCGAGCGGCGTCATCTCCAGCGGGTCCGGATCGTGCTCGTCGGTCAACTCCCCGACAATCTCCTCCAACAGATCCTCCATCGTCACCAATCCGGCCACGCCGCCGTACTCGTCCACCACCAAGGCCAAATGCGTGCCCAACGACTGCAACTCGCGCAGGACGTCATCGGCGGGCTTGGACTCCGGCACAAACACCGCCGGACGCATCAGCGAACTGATCGGTTCCTCGGCGGCCTCCGGCCGCGCCTGCAAAACCAAGGCGGTGTCCTTGAGGTAGGCGACGCCGAGGGCCTCGTCCAAACCCTCCGGGCCCACCACCGGCACCCGCGAATGGCCCGAGCGCAGAAACAGAGTCATCGCCTTGCGCAGCGGCTTGTCCGCCTCCAGGGCCACCACCTCGGTGCGCGGCACCATCACCTCGCGGGCCAGGGTCTGCCCCAACTCGACCACCGATGACAGCATTTCGCGGTCTTCGGCCGCGATCGCGTCCGTGGTCGAGACGTGCTCCACCAGATCGGCCAACTCATCCGGCGAGAGCGCCATGCCGACCGGGGCCAGGCGCCTCAAAGCCGGCCGCAACGGCGCCGCCAGGACGTGAAACAGCGTCAGCCAGGGGCCCGCCCAGCGCAGCGCCCGGGCCGGTTCGGCCGAGGCCCGCCCCCGGGGCCGGGCCAGCGCCACCACCACGGCCGCCACCACCGCCACCGCCGCCGCCAGGCCCAGCGCCGCCCAACTGGGCCCGTCCGCGCCGCCGCCGGGCTGATCGCCGCCGCCGGGCTGATCGCCGCCCTCGACCGGCGTCCCGCCGGTCCAGCTGTCAACCCAGCCGTCCGTCCAGCCGAGCGCCAACAGCGCCAAGCAGATGCCGGCCACCAGTTGCAGCGCCACGCGGGCGAAGGCCGCCGATGGCGCCACCGTGCCGATCGAGCGCAGCAGTTTGGCGATGCGTCGGCGCTGACGCGCCGGCAGGTCCGCCAGATCGTGATCCCCGGCCAAGGCCAAACGCTGCAGCGCCGCCTCGCCCGCCGCCGTCAGCATCGACAGCCCGAGGCCGCCCGCTGCCCCGAGCACCAACACCCACTCTGGCGCTCCGCCCACGTCACCTCGCCGCGATGAAGGCCAGAACCAGTTTGCGCTGCAGGCCGAACATGGCCTCGCGTTCGCCGGCCTCGGCGTGGTCGAACCCGAGCAGGTGCAAAATCCCGTGCGTCGCCAGCACCAGCATCTCGTCCTCCAGGCTGTGCCCCAACTCGCGCGCCTGCGTGGCCGCCACCTCGGGGCAGATGACAACATCACCGAGGATGCCCGCCGGGCAGGGTTGGTCGTCATCGCCGGGGCGAAGCTCGTCCATCGGGAAGCTCATCACATCTGTGGGGCCCGGCTCGTCCAGGAAACGCTCATGCAGCTCGGCCATGGTCGGGGCGTCCACGAAAGAGATCACCATCTCCGCGAGCGGATGGACATTGAGCGCGTCCAGCACAAACTGCCCCAACTGGGCGAACTCCAACTCGTCGACCTCGGTGTCGGTCTCGTTCAGCACGTCGACGCTCATCGGCCACCGCCTTCGCGCCGTCCCGGCGCCGCGCGCGCCTCGTCCCACGCCCCCCAGGCGTCGATGATCTGGCTGACAATCCGGTGACGCACCACATCGCGGCTGGTCAGCTCGCTGAAGGCGAGGTCGTCCAAGCCTTCCAGGATCTCCCGGACCACCCTCAGCCCGGAACGCTGCCCGGCCGGCAGGTCGGTTTGGGTGACGTCCCCGGTCACCACCATCTTCGAGCCGAAACCGAGCCGCGTCAGGAACATCTTCATCTGCTCCGCGGTGGTGTTCTGGGCCTCGTCCAAGATGATGAAGGCGTCGTTCAGGGTCCGCCCGCGCATGTAGGCCAGCGGCGCGACCTCGATGGTGCCCGCGTCCATCAACCGCGGGATGTGATCCGGGTCCATCATGTCTTGGAGCGCGTCATAGAGCGGGCGCAGATAAGGGTCGATCTTCTCCCCCAATGTGCCCGGCAAGAAACCCAGGCGCTCCCCCGCCTCGACCGCCGGGCGGGTCAACACAATCCGGTTGACCTGGCGTGACTGGAGAGCCTGGACGGCCTTGGCCATGGCCAGATAGGTCTTGCCGGTGCCCGCCGGGCCAATGGCGAAGACAATCGTGGCGGCGTCGATCGTGTCCACGTAACGCTTCTGGCCAAGAGTCTTCGGCCGCACGGTGCGCCCGCGCGCGGACAGGATCGACTGGGTCAGGACCGCGCTGGGGCTGACCGCCGCCTGCCCGGCGGCGACCTCTCCCAACATGGACGCGACCCGCCGGACGTCATCGGGCCCCAATTGCTCTCCCCTTCCCGCCACCACCAACAACTCCTCGATCAGCGCGGCAGCCTGGGCGCCGGCCGCGTCCGGCCCCCGAACGGTGATGACGTCCCCCCGGACGTGCACGTCGGCCGCCGGCACGGCCTGCTCGATCGCCCGCAGATTGGCGTCAGCCCGGCCGACCAGCGCCATCATCACGGCCGTGTCATCGACCCGGATGGTTCTCAGGCTCGCGTTGGAATCTGCCATCAGGCCGGCGACCACCCCAGCCTGGTCCCGCCAATAACATGCCCGTGAACATGGAAAACGCTCTGACCGGCGCTGGGGCCGGAGTTGAAGATCAACCGGTACTCGCCATCGGCCTCATCCATGGCGACCTCCTGGGCCAAGGACACCACGTCCGCCAGGGCCTCGGGATTGGCCAGCGCCAACGCCGCCACGTCGGCGTAATGCTCGCGCGGGATGACCAGCACATGCAGCGGCGCCTGCGGGTTGATGTCCCGAAAAGCGATCGCGTTCCGGTTCTGCCCCACGATCTCAGTCGCCAGCGCGCCACTGACAAACTGGCAGAACAGGCAATCCGACGGCAAGGACATACCCCCACTCTAGTGGCCCCGGCCGCGCCAGGCGGTGCCCGGCCCCGCGCCGCGCGGCGGCCGCCGGGTCACCGGGACCAGCGGCCGAGCAGGTGGCTGACCACGGCCAGGGCCGCCGGGCCGGCCACGCCGGCGCGCAGGACCTCGGGGCCGAGTCGCGCCAGCCTACAGCCGGCGCCCGTCAGCCGGTCCAGTTCCCCGGGGGCGATCCCGCCTTCCGGCCCCGTCACCAGGTAGATAGCCGCCACGTCTGCCAAGCGCCCGATGCCGCGCGCCCGGCCGGCGCCGACCTCGCCTCCCAGCGCCTCGGCGAGGGCGCCTGCGGCGTCCTCATGGAGCACGATGCCGCGCGCCCGGCCGGCGCCGACCTCGCCTCCCAGCGCCTCAGCCAGGGCGTCGGTCCCGACCGGCGCCAGCACCTCGGGGACCCGGGCGCGCCGCGCCACCTGCGCCTCCGCCCGCGCCAACGCCCGCCAGCGGTCCACGCCCTTGGCGGCCTTGGGGCCGTCCCAGCGCGTCACCGACCGCTCCGCCTGCCACGGGATGATGGCGTCCACGCCCAAGCCGGTCGCGGCCGCCACCGCCCGCTCGTCACGGCGCTGTTTGGCGAGAGCCTGGACCAGCACCAACCGGGGGCGAGGCCGCGCCACCCGCTCCACCGCTTCCACAACCACCGTCAACCGCGCCCTCGAACCCGTCACAACCTCGGCGACACTGGCGCGCGCGAGCCCACCGACGGCATCGGAAACCAAAACCGGCTCGCCCACGCGCAAACGCCTGACGGCGACGGCGTGGTGGGCGTCCGGCCCCTCAACGACCAACGTCTGACCGGCCCGGGCGCTGGCCAACGCCTCCGGCGCGACCCACAGCAGGGGGGCCGTCATTTGCCGGTCAGCTTGTCCTTGAGGCGGGAGAACACCCCGCCGGTCGAGGCGAAATGAGCTTCGGGGCGTTCCTCGTGGCGCTCCAAGGCGAGGCGGCGGAGCAACTCGCGCTGAGAGTCGTCAAGGTCTGTCGGGACCCGCACATCCAACTGGACGCGCAGGTCGCCGCGCGTTTTCTGGTTGAGGCGGCCCGCCCCCAAACCCTCCAGGGTGACGACCTGGCCCGGTTGGGCGCCAGGCCGCACGCCGACCTCGCGCGGGCCGTCCAGGGTCTCGATGACGATGCTCGCGCCCAGCGCGGCGGCGGTCATCGGGATCGGCAAAGTGGCCAGCAGGTCGTCGCCGTCGCGGATGAAATCGGGGTGGCGCTTGACCTTGAACTCGATGTACAGATCGGCGCTGGGGCCGCCGGCCGGCCCCGCCTCGCCCTTGCCGCTCAGGCGCAGCCGGTTGCCGGTGTCCACCCCGACCGGCACATCGACCTGGATGGTGGTGTGGCCGCGGACCCGGCCCTGCCCGGCGCAGTCCGGGCACGGGTTGGCGATGATGTTCCCGTAACCCTGGCACTGGCGGCAGGGGTCCATTGTTCGCATGGTGCCGAGCAGGGAGCGGACCAGGCGTTCGCGCACGCCTCGGCCTTGGCAGGCTGAGCAGACCACCGGGGCCGTGCCCGGCGCGCAACAACTGCCGTGGCAGCCCGAGCAGGTCAGAAAGGTGGCGTAGCTGACTTCCCGGTGAGCGCCGAAGACACTGTCCTTCAGTTCGATCGTGACGCGCTCAAGCTGGTCGCGGCCGCGCGCCGCCCGCGAGGCCGGGCCGGCTTGGCCGGCCGCGCCACCGGCCGCCGCCGTGAACATGGCCTCAAAAATGTCGCCGAAACCGGCGAAGGAGCCGGAGAAACCGCCGAACGGGTTCGCGCTCTGGCCGCCGCCAGGCGCCAGCGGGTCCACGCCGCGGTCATACAGTTCCCGCTTGCGCGGGTCGGACAAGACCTCGAAGGCGGCGTTGATCTGCTTGAACTTGTCCTCGGCCTGGGGCGTGTGGCCCACGATGTCAGGGTGATGCGCCCGGCTGGCCTTGCGGTACGCCGCCTTGACGTCATCGGCGGAGGCGTTTCTGGCCACCCCCAAGATGGCGTAATAGTCGTTCATGGTCTCCTTCAGTCCTTCGGCGCGCCTTTGTCCGCGTCTCCTACGCGGCCAAAATGCGTGAGAGATAAAGGGCGATGGCGCGCACCACGGCGATCGAGCCAGGGTAGTCCATGCGGGTCGGGCCCAGCACGCCCAAGTTTGCCACAACCCGCCCCGGCCCGTAGCCCGCCGCCACCAACGAGGTCTCCTCCAACCCGGCCTGGGTGGTCTCGCGGCCAATCAGAATGGCGACCTCGCCCGAGTCGGCGGTCATCTCCGTCAACAGTTTCAGCAGCACCACCTGTTCCTCGATGGCCTCCAAGACCGGCATGAAGCTGGAGAAATCGGCCGAGGCGCGGGCCAGATTCGACGTCCCGGCCATCACCAGGCGCTCCTGATAACCGGCCTTCGGGATCCTTTTCAACGCGTCCACCACCGCGCGCACCGCCGGGCGGACGTCCTCGGCGAAGCTGCGCCACAGATTGTCCAGTTCGCCGAAGGCTTCCTCAAGGGTCGGCCCGGCCGTGGCCTGGTTGAGCCTGGCCCGCAGCACCGCCGCGGTGTCCGCGCCGAGTGGGATCGGCAGTTCGATGAAGCTCTGTTCGACCCGGCCGGCGTCGGTGATCATCACCAGCAGGCAGCGGGCCGGCGCCAACTCGATCAACTCGATGTGCCGGACGCGGGTGACCCGCAGCGACGGATACTGGATGACCGCCACCTTGTGAGTCAATTGGGCCAGCGCCCGCACCGCCCGCCCCACGATCTGATCCAGGTCCAGCGGCCCGTCCAGCAGCGTGTGGATGGCGCGCCTTTCGGCCGAGGACAGCGGCTTGACGGTCGCCAATTGGTCCACGAACAGCCGGTAGCCGGCGTCCGTCGGGACCCGCCCGGCCGACGTGTGCGGCTGGGCGATCAGGCCGGCCTCCTCCAGCACGGCCATGTCATTGCGGATGGTGGCGGGCGACACGCTCAATTGGTGGCGTTCGACCAGCCCCCGCGAGCCGACCGGCTCGCCGGTCGACACGTAATCCTCGACGATGGCGCGCAACACCGCCAACCTGCGATCATCCAGCATCCGCGCGCCCTCCGTCCCGCTGGCCGATTCCGTCCGTTCACCATGGGCGGCCCCGGGCCGCCCGGTAGCACTCATGTGCCCAGAGTGCTAATTCTACGCGGCCTGTCCAGCACCGCCCCGCCGCCCCGGGAGCGCCCCGGCCCCGGGGGCGGGGGGCGGGGTCAGGGGAGGCGTTCGCGGATGATGCGGGCGATGGCGCGGGATTGGGAGGCCAGCACGGTGGCCACAGCTTGAGCTTTGGGCAGGCGGCGCGAGTAGAAAGCCGAGTCGCCGTCCCAGAAACGCGCGCCGGTGAAGTCCTCCAGCCCGGCCAGCGAGCCCCGGTAAACCATCTTGGCGCCGCTGGCTCGGAGCACGTCCCGCAGCGAGACCACCCCCGGACGCCGGTCCAACCCCAAGGTCAGAGCGCAAAAGGCGACGCACGTGTAGGCCGCGCGCGACCGGACGCGAAAACCAAGGGCGCTGGCGACGGCATCGGGCAAGTTGTAAAGACAACCCGCCAACTGCGGGCGCAACCACTCCAAGCGCTCGCGCGCCCGCCGCTGCAACGCCGCCGGCAGACGGAACAGCGCCAACTCGGTGCAACGCCCGCCCTCGAAGGTGTAACGGTCGCGCCCTTCCTCGACGAAAGCCCCGTCCAAGGGCGTTGACCAGCGCCGACGCGCGAACGAGTACGCCCGCAACTGGCCGTCCTCAAGGAAGACGACGGTCAGGTGCCCGTGACGCCCGCCAGTCCCGAGGCGGATCATCTTGGAGACGACCGTCCCCGCCGCCGAGGACAACAGGTAAACACCATCCGGCGCGCCCACGTCGCCGCCTAGACGTTGAAGCCGATGGCGCGCAGTTGTTCGCGGCCGTCCGGCGTGATCCGGTCCGGCCCCCACGGCGGCGTCCAAACCCAGTTGATCTGGACCTCGGCCACCAAGTCTTCGAGGGCCGCCGCCGCCTGCGACTCGATCAGGCCGGTCAGCGGGCAGGCCGCCGAGGTCAGCGTCATGTCGACGCGGGCGCGGCCCTCCGGGTCGATGCTCACGCCGTAGAGCAGGCCCAGGTCGACCACGTTGATGCCCAGTTCGGGGTCGATGACGTCGCGCAGGGCGTCCTCGACCTCGGCGGCGTTGGGCCAGGTCGGCGCGGCCGGGCGGGCGGTCGGCAGGGCCGGTTGCGATCCCGGGGCCGGCGGGGGCGCGGCATCGTCCGATGCCGTCTGGCCGCCCGGCGGCGTCCGGCCGGTGACGCTGGGGTCGGTTTGGGAGGGTTGCGGGGCTGGCGGCGGTGCCGGCGTCGGGGCCGGCGGCGGGGCGAAATCGCTGCCGGTGTACGGCGATGGAGCCATCGGATCAAATCCCTTCAGGTATGCGGGCCGGGCTGGCGTCCCCGGCCGCGGCTTTGGCGGCGGCGTCCTTCAACGCCATCCAGCCAAGCAAGGCGCACTTGACCCGCATAGGGTAGCGTGAAACGCCCTCAAGGGCGATCGCGTCCTCGAGTGACTCGGCCGCGGCCTGATCGACGCCGCGCCCGCGCGAGCGCATCAGCTCCGCGAAGGCGCCGGCCACAGCCTCGACCGCGGCCAGGTCCTTGCCCTCGACCAGATCCTTCATCATCGAGGCGGAGGCCTGCGATATGGAGCAGCCCTGGCCGTCCCAACTGACCGATTCCAACACCAGCGCCCCGGGCTCGCCGCCATCTCCCGGCTGGGCCCCGGGCTCGCCGCCCGGGGCCGGCGCCGCCCGCAGGCCGACCCGCAATTGGATGCGGTCGCCGCAGGTCGGGTTGACCTGGAAGGACTCGCCGTCGAAGGACTCGGCCAGGCCGCGCCCGTGGGGGTGGCGGGCGTGGTCCAGGATCAACTCCTGGTACATGACGTCGAGCGAACTCACCGACCCACCCCGAAATAGCTCCTGACCTGGTCCAGCGCGCCCAAGAACTGATCAACCTCTGCGGCCGTGTTGTAAAGCCCGAGCGAGGCGCGGGTGGATGCGACCACGCCAAGGGCGCGGTGGACCGGCTGGGCGCAGTGGTGTCCCACGCGCACCGCGATCCCCTGGGCGTCGAGGTACTGGCCAACATCATGCGGGTGGACGCCGGCCAGGTCGAGGGCGACCGCGCCCAGGCGATCCGTCGCGTCGGCCGGCCCCAGCACCCGGACGCCGTCGATCCGCGCCACGCCCTCAAGCAGCCGGGCGGTCAGGGCGTGCTCGTGGGCGGCCACGCGCTCCATGCCCAAGGCGTCCAGGTAACCGACCGCCGCCGCCCAGCCGACGGCTTGCGTGACAGCCTGCGTGCCGGCCTCGAAACGGTGCGGCGGGGGCAGGAAGGTGGCCTCACGCATGGTCACGATCTCCACCATGGAGCCGCCGGTCAACCCCGGTGGCAGCGCCTCCAGCAGCTCAATGCGGCCGTAAAGGCCGCCAATCCCGTTCGGGCCCAGCATCTTGTGGGCGGAAAAGGCGGCGAAGTCGACGCCCAGCGCCGACAAGTCCAGCGGCAGGTGCGGGGCAGATTGGGCGGCGTCCAGCACCGTCAGGGCGCCCGCCCGCCGAGCCGCCGCCACCATCACGGCGACATCGGTGATGGCGCCGGTGACATTGGAGGCATGGGTGAAGGCCACCAAGCGTGTGCGCGCGTTGATGGCGGTGGCCAGGTCGTCCAGGCGCAGGCGCCCGTCCGGGCCGGCCCTGAGCCAGGCCAGCTCGGCGCCGGTGCGGGCCGCCAACTCCTGCCAGGGCACCAGGTTGGAGTGATGCTCGGCCTGCGTCACCACGATCCGGTCGCCGGGCAAGATGGCGAAGCGGTGGCTGGGGTCCTGGCCGCGCCCGGCCGATGCCGCCCCCAACGCCGCCGTCAACAGGTTGATGGCGCCGGTGGCGCCCGAGGTGAAGACCAGTTCGGCCGGCGCCGCGCCGACGAAGGCGGCGATGGCGGCGCGGGCGTCCTCGAAGGCGTCGGTGGCCTCACCGGCCAGCGTGTGCGCGCCGCGGTGGACCGCGGCGTTGTGGTTCTCGCTGAAATCGCGCATCGCGTCAATGACCACGCGCGGGCGCTGCGAAGTGGCGCCGGTGTCCAGGTAGACCAGCGGCCGCCCGCCCTCAAGCCGGCGCCCGAGGATCGGGAAATCCGCCCGGATGGCGGCGACCTCTTGATCAGACAGCGCTGAGGAAACGGTCATAGCCCTCTGCCTCCAGCCGCGCGGCCAAATCCGGGCCGCCTTCCTCAGCCACCCGGCCGGCCACGAACACATGCACGAAGTCCGGGCGGATGTATTCCAGTATCCGCGTGTAATGCGTGATCAACATGATGCCCACGGCGGTGTTGGCCTTGGCCCTGTTGACACCTTCGGAGACCACCCTGAGGGCGTCAACGTCCAGCCCCGAATCGGTCTCGTCGAGGATGGCGATCTTCGGTTTCAGCAGTTCCAGCTGCAGAATCTCGTGACGCTTCTTCTCCCCCCCGGAGAAGCCCTCGTTGACTGATCGCTCCTGGAACTCGCGGTCGAAACGCAGCGCGTCCATGGCCGCGGCCACATCCTTGACCCAAGCCCGCAGCGGCGGGGCCGCGCCAGACACCGCCGTCTTGGCGGTGCGCAAGAAGTTCGCCACCGTCACGCCGGGAACCTCGACCGGATACTGCATGGCCAGGAAAAGCCCGGCCCGCGCCCGCTCATCGACGCTCATGGCCAAGACGTCATCGCCGTCCAACCGCACCGTCCCCCGCGTCACCCGGTACTTCGGGTGCCCGGCCAGCGAATACGCCAACGTCGACTTGCCGGAGCCGTTCGGCCCCATGATGGCGTGGGTCTGGCCGGAGCTGACCGTCAAATCGACGCCCTTGAGGATCGGCTTGTCGCCCTCCGGGGTGTCGACGCTGACATGCAGGTCGCGGATCTCAAGCGTTGTCATCATTCGCCTCCGTCTGGATCGCCGTCCGGGCCGATCTGGATCACGATCTGCCCGTCCTCGATGGCCACAGGGTAGGTCGCCACCGGCCGGTTGGCGGGCAGGTTCTCCGGCACGCCCGTCGCCAAGTCAAAACGCGATCCGTGGCCCCAACATTCCAAGGTGCAGCCGTCGAACTCCCCCTCTGACAGCAACACCGGGCCGTGCGAGCAGACATCGCCCATGGCGAACCACTCCCCGCCCTGGGTGTGGGCCACCACGATCGCGGCCGTCCCGGGCGGGCCCTGTTCCTCAGGCGGCCCGATCACCTCAGGCACGGGACCCAGCCGGACCTGCACGGATTTGACTTCGCCGGGGCCAACTTCAGCGGCGGCGGCGATGGCGAGCGCGGTCATAGATAGTTGTTCCTCCGCTGATCCAATTTGGCGTCGACCGCCGTCTTCAAGGCGGCCTCGATCTCGCCGGCGCCGATCTGGTCGATCAGCTCGGCGAAGAAGGCGTGCACCACCAAGGAGCGCGCCAAGTCCTCCGGGATGCCCCGCGACTGAAGATAAAAGAGCTGCTCCTCGTCGAAGCGGCCGGTGGCGCTGGCGTGGCCGGCGCCAAGAATGCGTCCCGTCTCGATCTCCAGGTTCGGCACCGAGTCGGCGCGCGCGCCCTTGGTCAGCACCAGGTTGCGGTTCAGCTCATAGCTGTCGGTGCCCTCGGCCCGCGCCCGGATGAGCACGTCCCCGATCCAGACCGAGCGCGCCAGCGGCCCGATCAGCGCGCCCTTGTAGGTGACGCGCGAGCGGCAGCCCGGGGCGGCGTGGTCCACGAACAACTGGGCCTCGTGATGCTGGCCCGAATCCGTCACGTTGATGCCGATCGCCTCGACCGAGGCGCCCTCGCCCGCCAGTTCGATGTGCGGCGTGACCCGCACCAGGGCGCCGCCGAGCGCCGCCGTGACGTGTTTGAGGTGGGCGTCGCGCGCCAGGCGGACCCGGTGCGAGGCCGCCTGGACGGAACCGTCGGCCCAATCATGGACGGCGATGACCGTGATGTCGGCGCCCTCCTCCAGCACGATCTCGACGCCCTCGGCCAGCCGGGCCAGCCCCGCATGCTCCAGCAGGACGGTCCCGCGCGCGCCGGCCTTGGCCAAGATCGTCAGGTGGACGGCCGACGCCCGGGGTTCCCACGAGCCGTCGCCGCCGATGACGCGCACGGCTGTGACGGCATCGGCGGCGGTCGCGTCGATGGTCACCAAAGTGGCCGTCCGGGTGGCGGCCCAAGCGGCGGCCGCGGCCCTGTCCGGCGGCGCCGGGGCCGAGCCGACGGCGGGATGGTCGCGGCCGACGGTCTCGATGGCGACTCCGGGCGTGGGCGGCGCCGGGGCCTCGACCACGACATCGGCCGCCAAGTCGCCGGCGAAGATGTCGGCCAGGTCCGCGACCGGCGTGAAGCGCCACTCCTCCTCGCGGCCGGTGGGCGCCGCGAAATCCGCCAGGGCGAAGGAGGCCGGGCGGGTGGCGCGCGATTTGGTGTCGATCCCCATCTAGCCGACCGACCCTTCCATCTGCAACTCGATCAGGCGGTTCAGCTCCAAGGCGTACTCCATCGGCAACTCGCGGGCGATCGGCTCGACAAATCCGCGCACGATCATCGCCATCGCCTCGGCCTCGGCCAAACCGCGGGCCATCAAATAGAACAACTGATCCTCTGAGACCTTCGACACGGTCGCCTCGTGGCCCATGGTCACCTCGTCTTCGCGGACGTCGACGTAGGGGTAGGTGTCGGTGCGGGAGACGTCGTCCACCAGCAGGGCGTCGCAGATGACGTTCGACTTGGCGCGCTCGGCGCCCTCGTGGATCTCCACCAACCCCCGGTACGAGGTCCGCCCGCCGCCACGCGAAATCGACTTCGAGACGATCGAACTCGACGTGTCCGGGGCGTCGTGGACCATCTTCGCGCCGGTGTCCTGGTGCTGGCCCTGCCCGGCGAAGGCGATCGAGAGGGTTTCGCCGCGGGCGTGGCGGCCGGCCAGGACGCAGGCCGGGTACTTCATCGACACTTTGGAGCCGATGTTGCCGTCGACCCACTCCATGGTGCCGCCCTCCTCGACGCGGGTGCGTTTGGTGACCAGGTTGTAGACGTTGGTGGACCAGTTTTGGATGGTGGTGTAACGGACGCGGGCGTTCTTGCCGACAATGATCTCCACCACGGCCGCGTGCAGGGAGTCGCTCTGGTAGATCGGCGCCGTGCAACCCTCGACGTAATGCACGTAGGAGCCCTCGTCGGCGATTATCAAGGTGCGCTCGAATTGGCCCATGTTCTCGGTGTTGATGCGGAAGTAGGCCTGCAGCGGGATTTCGACGTGGATGCCGGGCGGCACGTAGATGAACGAGCCGCCGGACCAGACCGCCGTGTTGAGGGCCGCGAATTTGTTGTCGCCGGCCGGAACGATGGTCCCGAAATGCCGGCGGAACAGCTCCGGGTGTTCTTTCAGGCCGCCGTCGGTGTCGAGGAAGATCACGCCTTGGGCCTCGAGGTCTTCCCTGATCTGGTGGTACACGACCTCAGACTCGTATTGGGCGGCCACACCGGCGACCAGCCGCTGCTTCTCCGCCTCCGGGATGCCGAGGCGGTCATAGGTCCGCTTGATGTCATCCGGCAACGCCTCCCAGCTGGTCGCGGGCCGGTCGACCGGGCGGACGTAGTACTTGATGGTGTCGAAGTCGATGTCGCTGAGGTCCGCCCCCCACAGGGGCATGGGCTTGCGGTCGAACAGCCTCAGCGCCCGGAGGCGGTTTTCCAGCATCCATTGGGGCTCGCCCTTGATGGCTGAGATTTCCTCGACCACCTTGGGGGTCAGGCCGCGCCGGGCGGCCGCGCCGGCCGCGTCCGAGTCGTGCCAGCCGTATTGGTAATTCCCGATCGAGGCGATGGCCTCGGCCTGGCTGAGCGGTTGCGCCTTGGCCGCTGGCGAACTGCCCGGCTGAGCTGGTGCGGTCGGCGTCATCAATCTCCTCGTCCTGAACTGGCATTTGGCGCCGGCGCCGGCGCGGGCGCGGGAAGCACGTCGAAGGCCACCGGCACGCAGGTGGTGCAGACATGCTCCCCCCCGGCCAGGGTTGCCAAGCGCTGAACGTGGACGCCCAGCAGCCTGGAGATGGCTCGCGTTTCGGCCTCGCAGAACTCCGGGAAGGCTTGCGCCACCTGATGAACCGGGCAGTGGCCCTGGCACAGTTGCAGGGTCAGGCCTCTTGGCCCGGGCCGCACCGTGGCGGCGTAGCCGTCGCCGTTCATGGCGCCGGCCAGAGCCTCGATGCGCGCGCCCAGATCATTCCCGGCGCGGTCGACCACTTCCGCGTAGCGTTCTTCGAGGCGCTGGGCGCGCTGCCCGGCGAAGCCGCCGATCGCCTCGCGCCCGGCCGCCTGGCCCAGGAACTCGATGGCCTCGACCGCCAGTGACGGGGTCTCCTGTTGCAGCGCCCGGTGGGCCGCCGTCGTGGCCACGAAGTAACGCGCCGGTCGGCCGCGCCCGCGCTGACCGCCCCGCGGGCTGGGCCCGACATGCGCTTCGATCAGCCCGTCGCCTTCGAGTTCGCCCAGGTGGCGGCGAATCCCGGCGGCGGCCAGCGACAGCTTGGAGGCGATGGCCACGGCCGCGATCGGCCCGTCGGTGACGATCAGCCGGAGGATTTGCGCCCTGGTGTTGGCGTCGCCACCGGCGCCCGCGGCCTTGGCGGCGGCGGAGCCGAGGTCCTCCCCCGCGCTCGGGTCAAGCGTCACCATCCACCCCCTTCACGCGCGCAATGCGCAACATCCGTGTGTCCAAAAAGCTCCCCCGATGGTAACCGCTATTGGCCCGTCACGCTAACGGTCAGCCCGGGAAGACACTCATATTCGCCCGCACCATCCTAAAGGGTCGGACGCGGCTCACCCCGCCCGAGGCGCCGGTCAGGCCGGCGGCGATAGCCGCCGCCGGCCAGGACGATCCCCAACGCCACCGCCAGGACCGCCGCCTGAACGGCCACCATCTCATGCTGGCTGTCGCCCAGCAGCGACAGCAACGACATCACCAGCGCGGTGAAACCCAACTGGGTGGTCCCGATCAAGGCGCTGGCGGCCCCGGACGCCTCACCGTGGCGCGACAGCGCCAGCGCCGAGGCGTTGGCCGGCACCATGCCGCTCATGAACAGCAGCGCAGCCACCCCGGCCACCAGGCCCCACAGGCCGCCCCAGCCGACCAAGGTCAGCGCCAGCCCGGCCACAGCCAGGGCCAACTCGACCGGCAGCGCCACCAACAGCAGCGCCTTCGGCTTGAACCGGTACACCAAGGCGGCGTTGACCTGGGCGCCTATCACCATGAAGACGCCGCAAAGGGCGAATATCAAGGCGAAGACCGTGGCCGCGCGCCCATAAGCGGTGCGCACCAGGAACGGCGAGGAGATCACCCACGCCATCATCGCCGACTGGGCCAGGCCCGGAATCAGCGCGTAACCCATGAACCGGTAGTCGCGCAGCAGCCGGCCGTAGGCCCGGAAGGCCGCCCCAAGCCCGGTGGCGACCTGTTTGACCTCGTCACTGCGGGTGTCCGGGACCCGCCGCCAGACCACCGCGCCGAGGCCGATCCCAACCACGGCCAAGAAGACGAAGGCGTAGCGCCAGGTGCCGAGCCCCGCCAGAGCCGTCCCAATGGTCGGCGCGAACAGTGGCGCCACGCCTATGACCAGCATCAACTGCGACAACAACTTGGCCGCCCGCGAACCCGACCGCAGGTCGCGGATGATGGCCATCGCCACCACGCCCGCCGAGGCGTTGCCGACGCCCTGAAAGAAACGCAGCCCTATCAGGAGGGTGATCGACGGCGTGAAGATGATCCCGATGGAGGCCGCCACATGCAGCGCCAACCCGACGAGCACCGGCTGGCGGCGGCCGTAGCGGTCCGAGAGCGGCCCGATCACCAATTGCCCGGCGGCCCCGCCCAACATGGTGGCGGTGATGGTGGCCTGCACCCACTCCCGCGACGTCCCCAGATCGGCCATCACCTCCGGCAGCGACGGCAGGTAAATGTCCCCAGCCACCGCGCCCAGCCCGGTCATCGACCCGAGCAGCAGGATCAACCCGGCTTGGCTTCGAGGCAAGGCGGGATTTGACACCCGCCCAGCCTAGACCCGGCCAGGCGGCCACCCGGACCACCGTTCGGGCTGCTCGAGGCCGGCGCGCCCTTCTGACTCGATGCGATGCGCTAGCATCAGGCGGATGGCTGGGAATCGCCACCGCCGGCTCCGCTTCACGCGCTACGAACTCACGCGCGGTGTCTCGTTCGCGGCGCAAGTAGACACGTCCGGCCTGTGGACGGGGATCTACGTTCTCGAGTTTGCCAATGGTCACGAATACGTCGGCCAGGCAACGCACTTCCCGACCAGACTGGCGACGCATCGACGGCGTTGGCCGGACCTGACGGCCGCGCGGTTCGCGCCTGCGGCGGATCGTGACCTCGACCAGCTCGAACAAGCGATGATCGACCAGCGCGGCAAACAAGGGGCCCAGCTCAGGAACCAAGTCGGCGTGATCGCCTCGGCCGAGCCGACCACACTTGACCTCGATGAGGGCGACGCGGCGCCGCCGGAGTGGATCACGGCCGAGCCGGGCGTGCCGCAGGTCGCCGGCCGATGGCGTGAGCCCAAGGGCGAGGCCCAAGACAGGCCCACCGCAACCGAGGCCTGGCGCAAGCTCAAGATGCATGACGACTACGACGGCATCGTGCAGACGTTGGCTCTCTACGTGGCTTACGTCATCAACCCTCGGCCCGACCAGACTGAGGGCAAGGGCTGGTACTTGAGCGCGCTGCCCAGCACCAGCCGGTCGCGTGACCACCACCGCCTGGCCGCCCTGTCCATCAACAACGTCGAGGCGCTCGTCATCATGGAAGGGCGCGAGAGCGGCGCCCAACCATGGGAGGCGTTCTGCTTCATGAACACCGCCCCCGTCGCGGTGCCGCGCTGGGCCGCACCGGAGACCGAGGCCGGGTACTACAAGACCACAGGTAAGGTGACGACGGTGTTCGCGCGGCTGTGGCCCGACCTCTCCCCTCTACTCTTGGACCGCCAAATGCTCCAAGCGGCGCGGTCTCTTGCCCACGGGCTGCTGCGGAAAGGTCCTGGCATGTTCGCCCGCTTCCACAACTATCACCTGGCAGATGACGTGTTCGGGCGCGTCCAGGAACTCGCCTCCCGGTGGCCCCCCGCCGACCTGGTGTCCGACCAATGGCTGAGAGACCACCACCTCACCCGGGACCAGCTCGGCGACCAGCCGCGGCGCCGGTTTGCCCGCTGGCTGACCTGAGGCCGTTTTGCCGCCTGGTCGCGTTGGGCCTGGGCGGCGCGCCCGGCGGCGGGCCCGGCGGTTATAGTTGGGCTCTTGGAACGGGCGGCGGGCCGGCGTGGCTGGAACCGGAAGGCCGGTCCGATGACGTGGCAGACGTCATCGGGCGAAGTCGCGGCGGCGTTGGCTGGGAGTTTAGGGAGGAGCGTTGGGCGCGGTGCTGGGTGACGGGCCGATCCGCTACGCGGCGATCGGCGACAGCTTCACCGAGGGCGTGGGCGATCAGCCGGGCGGCGGGCCGCCGCGCGGGTGGGCGGACCGGGTCGCCGAGGGGCTGGCGGCGCGCTGCCCGGGGCCGGTCCTCTACGCCAACCTGGCCATCCGGGGGCGCCTGCTGGCGCGCATCGTGGCGGAGCAGCTTCCGGCCGTGCTGGCGCTGGACCCGGCCCCGACCTTTGTCACACTGAACGGCGGCGGCAACGACATGCTCCGGCCCAAGCCGGACGCGGCCCGGCTGACCGCGTTGACAAGGGAAGTGGTCGAGGCGTGCCAGGCCGCCGGCATCAAACCCGTCATCTTGGCCGGGCCCGACCCTTCCGGCGGCCTGCCCATGGCAGGCCTGATCCACCGCCGCGGCGCCGAGCTGACGGCCGCGGTCGCGGCGCTGGCGGAGCAGACGGGCGCGTTCTTCATCAACGTCTTCCGCGACCTCGAGGTCCGCCGGCCCGGCTATTGGTCGGACGACCGGCTCCACCTCAATTCGGCGGGTCACGCGCGGGTCGCGGCCTTGGTGCTCGACGCGCTCGGCGTGGCGGCGCAAACGCCGCCCACCCCGCCGGACGCACCGCTTGGCGTGGGCGCTGACCTGCGTTTCTACTTCCGGCATGTGGGCCCGTGGCTTGGGCGGCGGGCGCGTCGGCGCTCATCCGGCGACAACCGCTCGCCCAAGCACCCCACTTGGACCGACCCACCGCCCGCCGGGACCGGCTGAAAACTGTTCGCGCGATCTCAAGGTTCCGGCAGACAGGTGGTGTCACGCTCCTGACAAGAGCCCCAAGCATCGGGCCCAAGAAGCTGGCGGATGACAGTCTGCTATCGTCGCTCTGACGCCGCCAGCGAGGAGACCAACGATGAGGACCCAGGGCCGGCAACGCGCCGTCCGGCGCCCGGCCGCCAGGATTGGAGCCCGATGTCGCTACTAGGCCTGACGCACCCCGCCCAGGTGTTCACGGTGCGGCTGGCGCCCCAGGCGGCGGTCGCCGTGGCAGCCGATGTGCTGCGCGCCTGCCAGATCAACCGGCCGCCCGTCAAGCCGCTGCCCTTCCCGCCCGAGTTCGCGGCTCGCGGCGGTTGCTTGTGGGTGGCGTCCGGCGGATCGGCCTCGACTGGGCGCGTGTTCTTATGGGGCATGGTGGATGGGTTCCTACCTCTGTTCTGGCGCGGGACGACGGATCCGGCCAAGGCGGCGCCGGCCGATGTCGCGGCCTACGCCGAGCCGCGCGGGGACGGCGCCTCGGCCCTGGCCGTGGCGATGAATACATGGTGGGTCAGCGACATGTCAGGCCCGTGCAGCCTGGCCCCAGCAGTCGGGGTCGCCCTGGCGCGCCTGCAGGCGGTGTTGAAGCAGTCGGGCTGGCTGATCGAGGCCGGCCGGGTGCGTGAATCCCACCGGCTGCCGCCGGAGTGCTTGTTGAACAGTGGCACCTGGACGCGGCTGGCTTCGGGTCGAAGCCCGTCAAAGCGGCGCGAAGGCCGGCGCGAAGGCAAGTGAAAAGGCCAACCCCTCCGGGGCTCACGAACTGATGGTGCTGCGGGGGCACGTGTCTGATTTCTCAGATAGGCTTGCGGTGTGAAAACTCTGACCGCGACCGAGGCCTCGCGCGGCTTCAAAGCCATGCTTGACACGGTGGCGGCCGGCCAGACCGTGCGGATAGTCCGCGACGGCCAACCCGTGGCGGATGTGGTGCCGCCCCAGATCCGCACCGGGGCCGCGCTGAGCCAAGCCCTGGAGAAATTCCCACCCGACCAGGAATGGGCCGATATCACAGAGCAAGTGCGCCACCGCGCCAACGCGGCGCCGCAGGCGGACCCGTGGGCCGAAGGCTGATCCTCGACACCGCCGTCCTGGTCGCGCTGGAGCGCGGCGGCGACCCGCTCTGGCTGCCTGAGGACGACCTGGCCCTGGCCGCAATATCCGCAGCCGAGTTCTTGACCGGGGTCGAGCGCGCGCGGACGCCTGAGCAGGCCCGGCGGCGCCGGTTGGTGTGGGACACCGTGGTCAGGCACACCCAAGTGCTCAATTACACGCTCGAGACGGCCGCCCACCACGCCCGGCTGTTGGCGTTGACCGGCGCGGCAGGGCTGCCGCGGGGCAGCCACGACCTGATCATCGCCGCCCACGCCGCCGAGACCGGCCGGCTGATCCTGACCACCGATGCCGCCGCCCGCTTCGCCGACCTCCCCCAAGTTGAAGTCGCCTGACCCGGGCAACCTCGGGCCTGGCCCGGCGTCAGGGGGCGTGGTGAGTCAATGGAAGGCCCAATAGTTGATGGCATTCCCGACATCTGAGAACACAATCCCGATCAGC
>JAITJZ010000081.1 GCA_031278655.1 Bifidobacteriaceae bacterium | reverse complement strand
GCGTACACCCCGCCTTGGGGGGCCCGCCCCGGGGGGGTGCGCCCATTTTTCCCCCCCCGCCCGCGCCGCCGGGGGGGTTGACCCCCCCGGCCCCACCGCCACCGGATGCGCCGGACGCTCCCATGCCTCTGGCAGAGACCGCGATCAAGCGGTCCCATGTTTCTGGCAGACAGTGCGGTCCCATGCTCCTGGCAGAAAACCCCAATGGCGGTCTCAAGAATCTGGGAGATGACACTTGGGCGGCCGCGTCGAGCGGCGTTGGGCGCGCTTGGTGAAAGTAGGCAGCGGTTTTATGCGCCCTGGAGAAACGAGGGCGACTTTTTGTGCAAAGTCCGGCGGTGAACTCCAAGGTGGGCGCCGAAATGACCGGCCGAGCGTGCGCAGAAAGTCGCCCTAGTTTTGCGCAGGCGCACAGAAAGTCGCCCTCATTTTGTTTTGGGGCGCTCGCGGCCTGTTTCAGCTGAAATCGTCCGCGCCGGACCGCTCGCCGGGCCATCATCCCCGCCGTGCGGGGATGAGAACGGCGGGCGGGCGGCTTGCTTCGGGCGAGCGGTCGCTCTAACATGATCGGCCGTGTCTGAAGCGCCTCAGCCCGGGGCCTCGCGGCCCGGGCGTGCCAACCGGACCAACACTGGACCAAAAGGCAGACGCGATCCGCCGCCCGCCGCCCAAGCGCCGCCCGCCGCCCCCGAAGGCGCCGGCGAGGTCGGCCAGACGGCGCCGCCCGCCGGCGCCGAAACCGGCCCCGGCGAGGCCGGCCAGACGGCACCGCCCGTCGGCGCCGAAACCGGCCCCGGCCAGGCCGGCCAGACGGTGCCGGGCGCCGGCGCCGAAACCGGCCCCGGCGAGGCCGGAGCTTACCCGGAGTACTCGCACCGGCAGATCATGCGCGTCTTGTCCGGGCTGCTGCTGGCGATGTTCGTCGCCAATGTGGCCGGGACGGTGGTGGCCAACGCCTTGCCGACCATCACCGCGACCCTCGGCTCCACCCAGCAGCAATACACCTGGATCGTGACGGCGACGCTGCTGGCCTCGACGGCATCGACGCCGATCTGGGGCAAGCTGTCTGACCTGTTCAACAAGAAGAACCTGTTCCTGGTCGGATTGGCCGTGTTCATAGTCGGCTCGCTGCTGGCCGGCGCCAGCCCTTCGACAACCTACCTGATCGCGTTCCGGGCGATCCAAGGGATCGGCCTGGGGGCGATGATGTCGCTGACGCAATCGATCATCGGTTCGGTCATCCCGCCGCTGGAACGCGGGCGTTACATGGCCTACACCGGCGCCGTCATAGCCGTGGCCACGGTTGTGGGGCCGCTGATCGGCGGGTTCTTAGTCGATGTCAGCTGGTTGGGCTGGCGTTGGTGCTTCTGGTCAGCCGTGCCGCTGGCGGCACTGGCCGGAGGCGTGCTGCAGTTTCAGCTGAAGATGCCGAAGGCCACCGGGCGGACGAACACCAAGGTCGATTGGCTGGGAGCGGCGTTGGTGACGGTGGCCGTCTGCGCGTTGCTGATCTGGATTTCCTTCGCCGGTCACGGCTTCGCCTACGGCTCGTGGCAGACGGCCGCGCTGCTGGGCGGTTTCGCGGTCGTCACCGCCCTGTTCATCTGGGTCGAGTCGCGGGCGGTCAACCCGATCATCCCGCTGTGGCTGATGGGCAGGCGGACCACGGCGTTGGCGGTGCTGGCGTCGATCGCGGTCGGGATCGGCATGTTCGGCGCCTCGGTTTTCTTGGGGCAGTATTACCAGGTGGCGCGCGGTTATTCGCCGACGGCCGCGGGGTTGATGATGATCCCGATGATGCTGGGCGTGCTGGCGTCTTCGGTTTTCATTGGCCGGTGGGTCTCCCGCGTGGGGGTTTGGAAGCCGTTCGTGGTGGCGGGCTCGGTGGTGTTGATGGCCGGCTTCGGGCTGATGGCGACCATGCGCTTCGGCACGCCGTTGTCGCTGATCGCCGTTTATGGCCTGGTCACGGGCCTGGGCGTGGGCATGACCATGCAGAACTTGGTGTTGGCGGTCCAGAATTCGGTTTCCGTGCATGATGTGGGCGCCGCTTCCGCCGTGGTCACGTTCTTCCGTTCGCTGGGCGGGACGATCGGCATCCAGGTCCTCGGCTCGGTTTTCGCCACGCACGTCGGCGAGTTGGTCCGCGCCCGCCTGACCGCGTTGCATCTGCCGTTGACCGCGGCGCAGACGGATTCGATGTCGATGGATTTGTCGGAGTTGCCGGCCCCAGTTTCCGATGCCGTGCGGTCGGCTTATGGGGATTCGGTCGGCCAGTTGTTCCTGATCGCGGGCGGTGTGGCGGTGGTTTCGCTGTTGGCGGCGGCCTTCATGCCGGGTTCGCGGTTGGCCGCCAAGATCAACACGGCCGCCTCGGCGGACGTCTCCCGGTCGCGCCCCTGACTGCCGCCACTGACTGCCGCCCCTGACTGCCGCCCCTGACTGCCCACCTCGGACGGCCGGCCGGGCCGGCGGCCCGGCCCCGAACTGGCCCCAGCCCCGACCGCTCAGGCGTCAGGCGGCGCTTGGCGCCGCGCGCGTTGGCGGGCGCGCTGCGCCACCGGGTCCGGCAGCGGCACGGCCGCGATCAGGTCCTTGGTGTATTGCTCGCGCGGATGGCGCAGGATCTGGTCATCGGTGCCCAATTCGACCAGCCGCCCGGATTTCATGACGGCGATCCGGTCCGCCAGCATGTCCACGACCGCCAGGTCGTGGGTGATGAACAGGCAGGCGAAGCCCATCTGATGCTGCAGGCGGACGAACACTTCCAGGACCTTGGCCTGCACCGACACGTCCAGCGCCGAGGTCGGCTCGTCCGCCACCAACAACTCGGGGCTCATCACCAACGCCCGCGCCAGCGACACGCGCTGGCGCTGGCCCCCGGACAATTCGTGCGGGTAGCGTTCCGCGAAGCCGCCCGGCAGTTCGACCGCCTCCAGCAGTTCGGCGACCCGCGCCCGCCGCGAGGCGGCGGTGCCCTCGCCGTGGACGCGCATCGGCTCTGAGACGCAGGCGCCCACGGACATCCTCGGATTCAATGAGGCGGCTGGGTCCTGGAAGACAAAACCCATGCGTTTGCGCAGGTCACGCATGGCGCGTCCGCGCAAATCGGTGAGCTTGCGGCCCAGCACCGTGAGTTCGCCGGCGGTTGGCTCCAAGAGCCCCACCGCGCACCGGCCGAGCGTCGTCTTGCCCGAGCCGGATTCGCCGACCAGCGCCAGAATCTCGTGCCGCCGCAGATCCAGCGACACGCCGTCGATCGCTCGCACCGGCGGCGACCCAATGCGTCCTGGGAAGAAGACCTCCAGGTCGCGGACTTCTAGCACGGTTTCGGCCTCGATTGGCGGGGCGGGCGTGTTCATGGATTCTGGCCGCGGGCGGCCAAGGTACGGCACCGAGGCGAGCAGGTGCTTGGTGTAGGTGTGGCGCGGCCGCGCGAAGACGTCCTCAGCCGTGCCCTGCTCGACCAGCTCGCCTTGGAACATGACTGCCACGCGATCCGCCAGGTCGGCCACCACGCCCATGTTGTGCGTGATCAGGATGATGGCTGTGCCGAGGCGTTCGCGCAGGTCGTGCAGCAGATCGAGAATCTGCGCCTGGACCGTCACGTCGAGTGCCGTGGTCGGCTCGTCGGCGATGATCACTTCCGGGTCGCAGGAGATCGCCATGGCGATCATGACCCGCTGCTTCTGCCCGCCGGACATTTGATGCGGGTAGGAGCGCACGCGCGTGGCCGGGTCGGGGATGCCGACCAGTTCGAGCAGTTCGACGGCTCTGGCCATGGCCTGGCGCCTGGTCAGCGGCCGGTGCGCCCGCAGCGCCTGGCTGATCTGCCAGCCGACCGTCCGCACCGGGTCCAACGCCGTCGATGGCTCTTGGAAGACCATGGCGATGCGGTCGCCGCGCACGGCTCGCATGGCGCCGGTCCGCAGCCCGATCAGTTCCGTCTGGTCGAGTTTGGCGGACCCTTCGATCCGGGCCGTGTTCGGCAGCAGCCCGATCATCGCCCGCGAGGAGACGGTTTTGCCGGACCCGGATTCGCCGACGATCGCCAGAATCTCGCCTTTGGCGACGGCGAATGAGATCCGTTTGACCGCTCGCACCGGCTCGCCGTCGGTTTGGAAGGAGACGGTCAGGTCGCGTGCCCGCAGCAGCGTCTCGGTCATGGTCGCCCGCCGTTCTCGCCCGATGCCGTCTGGCCGTCTCCCAGCCGCGTCTCGCCGGTGGCGGGGGTCGCCTCGGGCAGCGCCGCCGGGTCGCGTTCGAGGGGCGCCCGCCGGTCTGCGACCTGGGCCATGACCACGGCTGCCAATTCGGCTTCGTCGGCGGTGGTGGTGGCGCCGCCGCGGGTGCGCAGGAGCGGGTTCAGGACATCGTTGAGTGATTCGCCGATCAGTGTCACCCCGGTCACGACTAGCACAATCGCCAGGCCGGGGAAGACGCCTGTCCACCAGATGCCGTTGGCGACATCGGTGGTGGTGGCCTTGTTCAGGTCGTAACCCCATTCGGCGGCGCTGGACGGCTCGATCCCAAAGCCGAGGAAGCCGAGGGCGGCCAGGGTCAGGATCGACTCTGAGGCGTTGAGGGTGGTCAGGACCGGGATGGTCTGCGAGACGTTGGGCAGGACGTGCCCAAACATGATGCGTGCGGGTTTGGAGCCGGCGACGCGCGCGGCGTCGACGTAGGGCTCGGTCTTGGCGCTGATGGTGGCGTTGCGGACGACCCGGAAGTATTGCGGGATGAAGATGACGGTGATGGCCAGCGCGGCCGAGGTCACCCCGCCGAGCGCGTTCGAGGACCCGCCGGAGACCACGATCGAGACGATGATCGCCATCAGGAGCGACGGGAAGGCGTAGAGCGCGTCTGTGACCAGCACTAACACCCGGTCGAGCCACCCGCCCAGGTAGCCGGAGACCACGCCCAGGCCAACGCCGAGGATGATTGAGGCGGCCACTGACAAGACGACCACCATCATGGCGGTCCGGGCGCCGTAGATGACGCGGGCGAAGACGTCGTAGCCGGCCACGGTGGTGCCGAGCCAGTGTTCGGCCGAGGGCGGTTGTTGCGACCCGAATGGGACGCCTTGGTAGCGGGTTTGGCTGAAGTCGTAGGGGGAGACCCAATCGGCGGTCAGGGCCGCCAGGATGAAGATCGCCATCAACCCGGCGCCGACCAAGAGCATGACGCGCTGGAGGCCGTGGGTGGATTGGATCAGGCTGTAGCCGGGCAATCGCCGCCGCCACTGGCGGCGGCTGGCGGCCTCGGCGCGGGCGGCCATGTCAGTACCTCACCCTCGGGTCGACCAGCGCGTTGATGACGTCGATCAGGAACGACGCCGCCGCTATGACCAGGGCGATGGCGGTGACAATGCCCTGCACCGCCACGAAGTCGCGGGCTAGCAGGTATTGCGACAACTGGTAGCCGATCCCGTCCCATTCGAAGGTGGTCTCGGTCAGGATGGCGCCGCCAAGCATCAGTGCGATCTCCATCCCCATGACGGTGACCACGGGGATGAGGGCGTTGCGGAAGGCGTGCTTGGAGACGACCTTGCGTTCGGGGACGCCGCGCGCCCGCGCCGCCGTCACATAGTCCGCCCGAACGGTTTCCAGCAGATTGATGCGGATCAGCCGGATGAAGATGCCGGCTGTCAGGAGCCCCAAGGTCAGCGCTGGCAGGACCGCGTGCCGGAGCACGTCGATGACGTATTCGCCGTTGCCGGAGCGGATGGCGTCGATTATCAGGAAATGCGACGGCTGCTCGAGCCGCCCCAGTTCGAGGCGGGTCTCGAAGCTGGCTCTGCCGGAGGCGGGCAGCCATCCCAGCGCCGAGGAGAACACCAGCTTGGCCAGGAGCCCAACAAAGAAGACCGGCGCGGCGTAGACCAGCACCGCGAAGGTCCTGATTGTGACGTCCGGGAGGCGGTCGTGGAAGCGCGCCGCCAGCCGCCCCAGCGGGATGCCGACCACGAACGCGACCAGCAGCGCCCAGAAGACCAGTTCGATGGTGGCGGCGCCGTTGGTAATGAGGACGTCGACTATCTGGCGCTGATCTTTGGTGCTGACGCCGAAGTCGCCGCGCAAGACATTGCCCAGATATTCGAGGTATTGCACCCAGATCGGCCGGTTGTAACCGGCCGCCTCTTTGCGCGCTTCCAATTCGGCGGGGGACAGCCGCCCGCCTTGGGCGGCTGTGATTGGGTCCCCGATCACGCGCATAAACAAAAAAACCACCGTGACCAGGATTAGGACGGTGGGAATCATCAGCACCAGGCGCAGCCCCAAATACCGCAAAAGAGCGGTCGATGAGCGTCGCTGAGTCCGGGGCATAATCCGCCAAGTGTACTAAGCGAAGGCGAAAAACCAACGTGAACGGCAGCTTCGTAACACGCTGGAAACACGACTGTGACCCAAATCACACCCCCGTTACCTTATTGGTGGCCCCTTGATGGGGCTGCTGGCCTGCCGGCCTCGGCATGATTGTTTTCCCCTGTCGAAGTGAATGATCTGGGGGGTGTTGTCACCGGGGTTGGTTGGCGACGGGTGGCGGCGCTGGTCTCAGGCATCTCGGTGACCTGGACCCGGATCTCGGCGTTCATGATCTCCGGCGGGCTGGCGGCCGTGGCCGGGTTGGTGCTGGCCTCACGGGCGCTTTCCGCCCAGCCGTCGATGGGCACCGGCACCGAGTTCACGGCCATCGCCGCGGCTGTGATCGGCGGGGTGTCGCTGGCGGGCGGCTCCGGCGCGATCTGGCGGTCCGTGCTGGGCGTGGTGCTGCTGCAACTGATCGCCAACGGCTTCAACCTGCTTGGCGCGCCCACCATCTACCAGCAGATCGTCCAGGGCGCGCTGATTTTGTTCGCGGTCTCCTTGGACCAGTTCCTGCGCGCCCGCGACGGGTGAGCCGGACGCGGGCCGGGACCGGCGCCGACCGGCGGGATTGACGGAGAGGACAATTAAGCCCATGACTGTTAAGCCCATGACTGTTTTGGCCATCACCGGCGCGCGGGTCTTGACGGCGGGCCGGGCGGCGCGCCCGCCCGAGACAATCCTGGTCCAGGGCGGCGTCATCGCCGCGGTCGGCGCGGATGTGGAGATTCCGGGTTCGGCGCGGCGGATCGACGCCGCCGGCGGCAGCGTCACGCCGGGCCTGATCGACGCCCACTGCCACGCCTACGGCGTCTCGCTGAGCCTGGACGAGCTGGAGAAATGGCCGCTCTCCTATGTGGCGCTGAAGGGGGCGGGCCGCCTCGGCGCGGCCTTGCGGCGTGGCTTCACCACCGTCCGCGACGTGGGCGGCGGCGATCCGGGGCTGGCCAAAGCCATCCGCGAGGGCGTCATCCCCGCCCCCAGGTACCTGTGGACCGGCCCGGCCCTGTCGCAGACCGGCGGGCACGGCGACGGGCGCGCCCCGCTGTCCGACGACCCGGATTACTGCGGTTGCGCCACCAACGTGGTCGATGGCGTCGAGGCCGTCCGCAAACGGGTCCGGCAGCTTCTGCGCCAAGGCGCGCACGCCATCAAGCTCCTGACCTCCGGGGGCGTGGTCTCCCCGACCGACCCGTTGGAGGCGCCCCAGTACTCGGCCGAGGAGATCGCGGCCGCCTGCCAGGAGGCTGACCGGCGCGGCGCCTACGTGACGGCCCACGCCTACTCGCCAGACGCCATCGTCCACTCGATGCGCAACGGCGTGCGCTGCGTCGAGCACGGCAACCTGCTCGACGCGCCGACAGCGGCGGAGATGGCCGAGCGCGGCGTGGCCCTGGTGCCGACCCTTGTCACCTATGACGCCATGGACCGGCGCGGGAGCGAGGTCGGCCTCAGCGAGGCCGGCCGGGCCAAGAACACGGCCGTCCTCGACGCCGGCAAGACCGCCATCCGCCTGGCGCGGGCCGCCGGCGTGCGGATCGGTTTCGGCACCGACCTGATGGGAGATTTGGAGGACGAGCAGCTCCAGGGGCTGCGCCTGCAATGCGAGGTCGAGGGGATCGAGCGCGCCGTCGAGTCCGCCACCGCCGCCAACGCCGCCATCCTGGGCCTGGCGGGGCGGATCGGGTTGATCGCGCCCGGCGCCGCCGCCGACCTGTTGGTCTTCCAGGGCGACCTGCGCCAAAACCCCGAGCTTCTGTGGCAAGGCGACCGCGCCGTCATCCAAGCCGGCGCGATCCTATGACTTGGCCGCCGCCGGACGGCCGCGCCCCTCGTCATCCATTTTGAACTCTCCGAGAGCCCTTCTGGCTATAATATGTGACTCGTATAACATGCTGGAAGGAGTCCCTGTGGGCAAGGCCGTGTCCCTCTACCTGGACGACGATGTGATCAAGGCCTCGGAAGCCGCGGCCCGGCAACGCGGGTTGTCGCTCTCGCGCTATGTCAACGGGCAGTTGGGCGCCAGCAGCGGCGCCCGCTGGCCGGACGGCTTCTTCGACCTGTTCGGCGCCATCGACGACGAAGGCTTCGCCCGCCCCGAACAGCCGGGCTTTGAGGCCGACGCGCTCAGGAGACGGCTGTGACCTTCTATTTGGACGCCAACACCTGCGTCGAGTTCTTGCGCGGCCGCTCGCAGGCCGTGCGCGACCGGCTGCGGGAACAGGCGCCCAGAGACGTGCGTCTGCCTGCGATGGTGAAAGCCGAGCTCTTGTTTGGCGCCGCCCGGAGCCGCGATCCGCAGGCCGAGTCCGCCAAGGTCAAGGCCTTCCTCGACGGCTTTGAGATTGAGGCCTTCGGGTCCCGCGCGGCGGCGCGATACGGGGAGATCCGCTCCGCCCTGGAGCGGGCCGGTCAGGCTATCGGCCCGAACGATCTGATCATCGCCGCGACGGTGCTGGCCGCCGGCGGCACGCTGGTGACGCACAACATCAAGGAGTTCGAGCGCGTCCCAGGGCTGGCCTTGGCAGACTGGCAACAATAACCCCCGCCGCCTGGGGCCAGGACGCCGAGTTTCTCGGGACTGGAGACAGCCCAATAGAAGGCGTGCGTGTCCGCCAGCAGGTAGGTGCTCACTCCCATAGCGCCAGCTCGTCTGGCGCCAGCGGCGCGTCGAAACCGTCCGGCAGAGGGGGCACCTTGAGGAAGCCGAGTTGGCGCCGGGCCGGCGCGGCGACGGGCGCCAAGCGAACGTCCGGCTTGCCGTGACGGGTGATGATCACGTCCTCACCCGCCCGCGCTGCCGCCAGCAACTCCGACAGGCGCGCTTTGGTGGCTTGCACCCCGACTTCGATGGCCATGAAACGATGGTAGCAAGCCGGTCCAATTTGAGTTGGTCCAGATTTTCGCGCCGGGCGCGCCGGGCGCGCCGGGCGGGTTGAGCTGGGCCGGGCGGGCCCGGTCACCAACGCAAAGTTGCCCGATGCCGTCAACTCTCCCGACGGCATCGGGCAACCTATCGCTGGGCCCAGGTCAGGCGGCGAAAACCCTAGTTCCCGCCGTAAAGATCGCAGACTGACTGAGTGGCGCCGGGCAAACCGTCCGGCACATACGAGCACAGCGGCGTGTAGGTGTTCTTGTAAACCTCCTCGGCCAAGGCCGGACGGTCAATCGACAGGGCGACGGCCTTGCGGACGGCCAACTTCTGCGCGTCGGTGTCGCCGGGCATGGTCGTCAGGTTGAAGACGATGTAGCGGATCTCGCCGCCGGGACCGTGCAGAACCTTGACCTTGCCGCCGGACTCGAGTTCGGCGTAGTCGGTCGCCGGCAGCGAGCGCCAAATCACGTCGATGACCCCGGACTCAATGTCGAGGCGCATATTGGTGGCCTCTTTGTAGTAGCGGATCACAACGCCGCCGTTCTGGGCCTTGCCCTGAACGCCGTTGTAATTCGGGTTCGGGGCGAACTCGATCAGCTCGTTGATGTTGAAAGTGGCGATCGTGTACGCCCCGCCGAAGGCCTGAGCGGCGACAATCGTGGCCGCGTCCGTGACCTCCGTGGCGCTGAAGACTTCGTCATCGACGATCGGCCCCACCGGGGAGGCCAGGACCTGCGGGAACGTCACATCATTGGGTCCCTCAAGATTGAAGACAACCGTCTGCGCGTCCGGGACGTCGACCGACACCAGGTTGGTCAGCAGCGACGACGGCCCGTTCGGGTCCGCGATCGCCTTCTGCCGGTCGTAGGAGAACTTGACGTCGTTGGCGTCAAGGGTGTGCCCGTTGGCCCACTTCAGGCCGGGCCTGATCTTGCAGATGTACTGCTGGCCGTCCTCAGAGAACTCGCAGCTCTCAGCCAGATCGGGTTGCGGGGTCGGGTCGCCCTGCTTGAAGGACAGGACCATCGGGAAGGTGTTGAGCTGGACCACGGCCGAGCCATTGTCATAGGTGCTGGCCGGGTCGAGGCCGGTGACCTCGTCGGTGGTGCCGATGTTGATCTTGGCCGAGCCGTCGCCGCCCTTGACGAAGGTGGCGAAGCGGAACTGGAAGGAGGCGTCAATGGTCGTCTCGACCCCCTCCATGTCCAGCCCGGTGACGGCCACCTGAGAGCCCTGCAGCAGCGGGATGGTCGACAATTCTGCCGCCACGGTCTCTTGGATCTCCTCCAGCAGCGCCACCCGCGTCGCCTCATCGGTCTCGATCCGCTCGCTCGCCAGCAGCCCTTGGACGGTGGCCGAGTCGAAGCCGTTGGCGAGGAAGTTCTCCTTGTCGAAGAACGGCGTCAAATAGTTGTCGGCGTCCGGGAAATCCGGGAACCAGCCCAACTGGTAGGCCGGGTAGTCGGTCAGGCGCTGCTCCGTGTAAGTGACCCATTCGGTCGACTGGAGGTTGATTTTGAACAGGCCGGTGGCTTCAAGTTGCTCCTTGATCAGGCCGTACTCCTGGTCCGAGGAATCGCCGTAGTGGTCGGGGTTGTACTGCAGCGAGAGTTCGACCGGGATCGCCACCCCGGCGTCCTCCAGCAGTTTCTTGGCCTCAGCGGTGCGGTCGCCGGAGGCGCCGGCGGTGGCGCCGCCGGTCGCGGTCCCGCCCGGATCCTCGCGCTTCGAGCCGCAGGCTGTCAGTGCCAGCGCCGCCGTCAGACCGATGGCGACGGCCGTCGCAAATCTTCGCGTTGTTCGCATGTGTTTGTGTCCCATCTGTCGGTTGGTTAGTTCATGTAACCGCAAAGTAGGGGTGGGCTCAAGCGTATGGCGACTTAGAAACCGAATCGATACAAACCGCTGACCGGAACGACACGCGCCAAGACGGGAGCGATATTCTGGATTGCCATGACCGCCACGCCGATCGACCCGACCGCGACCCCGGCCTGGGCATCTCTCGCCAGCCACCTTGAAGCATTGGCCAGTCAGGGCGTTGACCTGCGGTCATGGTTCGCGGCCGACCCGTCGAGGGCGGCCTGTCTGACCTTCGAGGCGGGCGATCTGAGAGTCGATCTGTCCAAGAACCTGGTCTTGGCGGAGACGTTGGCTTTGCTGACCGGCCTGGCGGAGCAGGTCGGATTGGCGGCGCGCGTGGAAGCCATGTTCACGGGCGAGCACATCAACGCCACCGAGGACCGCGCCGTCCTGCACACGGCCCTGCGCCGCCCACCGGACGGGCCCGAGTTGATCGTGGACGGCCAGAACGTCAGCGCCGACGTGGCCGCCGAATTGGACAAGTTCTTGGGCTTCGCCGCCCGCGTCCGCGGCGGCTCGCTGACCGGGGTCACCGGCAAGCCCTTCACCACGGTGGTGAACATTGGCATTGGCGGCTCAGACCTCGGCCCGGCCATGGTCTACCAGGCCCTGGCCGAATACCGCGGACCGATCCGCGCCCGCTTCGTGTCCAACATCGATCCCTCGGACATCAGTTCGGCCGTGGCCGACTTGGACCCGGAGACCACGCTGTTCATAGTCGCGTCGAAGACGTTTGGGACGCTGGAGACGCTCACCAACGCCCGTTTGGCCCGCAGTTGGCTGCTCGAGATGTTGGGGGCAAGGGGCGTTGTCACGTCGGCCCAGTCCGCCGCCGATGCCGTGGCCAGGCATTTCGTGGCCGTCTCGACCGCTCGTGACAAGGTGGCGGAGTTCGGGATCGACCCGGTGAACGCCTTCGGTTTCTGGGACTGGGTGGGCGGGCGCTATTCGGTCGACAGCGCCATCGGCACGGTCCTGGCGGTGACATTGGGGCCCGAGCTTTTCCGTCAGTTCCTGGACGGGTTCGCGGTCATCGACACGCACTTCCGGTCGACGCCGTTCGCGCGCAACGTGCCCGTCCTGATGGGTCTGATCAACGTCTGGTACGTCAACTTCTGGGACGCCCACACCCACGCCGTCCTGCCATATTCGCAGCATCTGGCCCGCTTCCCGGCCTATTTGCAGCAATTGACCATGGAGTCGAACGGCAAGTCGGTGCGCTGGGACGGCTCCGCCGTCACCACGGCAACGGGCGAGGTCTTCTGGGGGGAGCCCGGCACCAACGGCCAGCACGCCTTCTACCAGTTGTTGCACCAGGGCACGGAACTGGTCCCGGCGGACTTCATCGCCTTCGCCAACCCGCAGGCGCCGCTGGCGGACGGCGGCCAGGATGTCCATGAGCTGTTGCTGGCCAATTTCATCGCCCAGACCTCGGCCCTGGCCTTCGGCAAGACCGCCGCCGAAGTGCGTTTAGAGGGCACCGCCGAGGCGCTGGTCCCCGCCCGCGTCTTCACCGGCAACCGGCCCTCGACCGCGATCATGGCGCCAGCCTTGACCCCTGGCGTGCTGGGCCAACTGATCGCCCTGTACGAGCACATCACCTTCGTGGAGGGCGCCGTTTGGGGGATCGACTCCTTCGACCAGTGGGGCGTCGAACTGGGCAAGGTCCTGGCCGGCCAGGTCACGCCGGCGCTGGCCGGCTCGCCGGAGGCCTTTGCCCAACTTGACGCCTCGGCGCGGGCGATGGTCGAGTATTACCGCGCCAACCGGCGCCGCTGATCCAATCAATTCTCCAACCACCAACCAGAGGAGCCTGCCAGTGCATTTCGCCTACGTCATCGCCGGGTCCGAGGCGACCGGCGGCGCCGGAATCCAAGCCGACCTCAAGACCTTCCAACAACTCGGCGTCTACGGCATCGGGACCATCACTTGCATCGTCTCTTTCGACCCGAAAAACGACTGGGCGCACCGGTTTGTGCCGATCGACCCCGGCGTGATCGCCGACCAGTTCGAGGCCGCCACCGCCTCCCAGGACCTCGACACGGTCAAGATCGGCATGCTGGGCACACCCGCCACCATTGACGCCGTCGCCGCCGCGCTGACCTCGCAGCCCTGGCGCCATGTGGTCCTCGACCCGGTCCTGATCTGCAAGGGGCAGGAGCCGGGCGCGGCCCTCAACACCGACAACGCCCTCAAAGCCAAGATCCTGCCCTTGGCGAGCGTGGTGACGCCGAACAATTTCGAGGCTCGGGCGTTGTCCGGCCTGGACCGCCTGGACAGTGTCGATGACTTGGCCGAGGCTGGCCGCCGGATCCTCTCCCATGGGCCTGCGGCCGTGGTGGTCAAGGGCGGGATCGACTTCCCCGGCCCGGACGCCGTCGATGTGCTGGTGCGCCGCCGCCCCGGCGCCGCCCCCGAGGTCGAGGTCCTGTCCGTGCCGAAGATCGGCAGCGCCCGGGTCTCCGGCGCCGGCTGCACCTTCGCCTCGGCCATCACCGCCGAATTGGCCAAGGGCGCGTCAGTCTCCGCCGCAGTGCGGACCGCCAAGGACTTCGTCACCCGCGGGATCGCGGCGCGCGTCAGCGCCCACACGCCCTTCGACACAGTCTGGCCAGGCGCCTGACCCGAGCCCCAGGTCAACGCTCCTGGGAACCAGGTCAGCGCGCGACGCGGCGCACGAAGCGCCCGATGCGCGCCACCGTCTCGATGGTCTGGCGATACGGCCGGTTGATGAAACCATGCACCATGCCGCGCTGGAGCAGATACTCGACCTGGACGCCGCTGTCCTGCAAGCGGGCCGCGTACCACAGGCCCTGGTCCAGGAGGGGGTCGCATTCGGCGTTCACCACCAGCGCGGGCGGGAGACCGCCCAGCGACGGGGCCGCCAGCGGCGAGGCGTAAGGCGAGTCGGCCTGGGCCGGGTCGGAGAAGTAGAAGTCCACCGGTGAGTCTTGGCTGGTGTACTCCAGGAAGTAGCCGCGCCCATAACGCTGCTCAGAAGCGACGGGAAGGTCGGGCCGGAAGATCACAAGCGGATAAATGAGCACCTGGCCGGCCAATTCCGGGCCGCCGCGGTCACGAGCCATCAAAGCGGCTGAGGCGGCGAAGTTCCCGCCGGACGAGTCTCCGCCCACCACCAGCCGCCCAACGCACTGCCCAGTTCCGAGCAGGCTGCCGGCCGCCCACGTCAAGGCCGCGAAGGCGTCCTCCAACCCGACGGGGTAGGGCGATTCCGGCGCCAGGCGGTAGTCGACGGCCAGCAAATTGATTCCCTCGAGCGCGACCACGCAGCGGTACAGGTCGTCGTAGACGTCGGCGTTGTTGAGGCAGAAGGCGCCGCCGTGGAAGTAGACCAGCAACGGCGCCGGGCGCGCGGCCCGGTACAGGCGCAGTCGAAGCGAGCCGCCGATGACGTCGAGGCCGAACTCCTGGGTGGCGACGGACGCCATCGCCGGTTGGCAGTGGCACCGCGCCCACAGGGGCCGCAGTTGGCGGATCGACTCGGCGTCCGCCTCGGCCCGGAACGTCCGCGGGTGGGCGGCGTCAAACGTCAGCGGGTCTTCGATGACCGCCTCAGGGCGGGCCTCGCCGTAGGCGACCGGGCGGAACGGGCGGTATGACCGGATCATTCGGCGCTCACAGCGTCTGCCCGCCGTCGACCACCACCACCGACCCGGTGGCGAACGCCGACTCGTCGCTGGCCAGCCACAGCACGGCGGCGGCGATCTCAGCGGGCTGTCCCAGGCGACCCATGGGCTGGCGCTCGATGAAGCGCCGGCGGGCGGCGACCGGATCGTCTGACGCGGCGATCCGGTCGCTCAGCGATGGCGACTCCGTGGTGCCGGGCGCCACAGCGTTGCAGCGGACGTGGTGGTCGATTACGTCCGCTGCAACGGCTTTCGTCAATCCGATGACGGCGGCCTTGGAGGCGCCGTAGGAAGCGCGGTTGGGCACACCGCTGATTGACGACACAACTGATGAGATGTTGATGATCGAGCCGGCCCGCCGCTCGACCATGCCGGGAAGGACCGCCTTGATGGTGGTGAACATGGCCGTGACGTTGACTTCGAAGGCGCGGCGCCATTCCTTCTCAGTCGCGTCGAGGATGGATGTAGTCGCCACCCAGCCGGCGCAGTTGACCAACACATCGATCGCCGGCAGTTCCGCGATCGCCGCGCGGACGGCGGCGCCGTCGGTCACGTCCAGGGTCAAGGCCCGCACCGCCGGGTGTTCCCGCGCCACGGCCTGGACCGAGTCGGCGGAGCGGTTGGCCGCCCAGACCTGCCCGCCCTCGGCCGCCAGCGCCAGGGCGATGGCCCTGCCTATGCCCTGTCCCGCGCCTGTGACCAGGGCGGTCTTGCCCGCCAGGCGCGCCGGCCGAGTCACGGTCGCTTGATCGCCGTTCATCAGATGTCCTCCCGTGAGAAGCCACGCAGGTCGATCAGCGACTGGTCGGAGCGGATCGAGCGGTAGGCCGCGTCGACCACGCCGATGGCGTAAACGGCATCGCGGGAGTCGATCTCAGGCTCGCGGCCCTCCGCCAGCGAGCCGATGAAATCCTCGACTTCGACCAAGACCGACTCGAAATGCCAGCCGCCGGGGTGCCAGGCGTCCAAGGCGAACGGCGCCCCGTCGATCGCCCGCCCAAGGTAGTCGTGGTCGCCCGCGAACAACCTGACGACCGGCTCTTGGGCTTGGTCCATCAGGATGACGCCGGTCGAGCCGTACAGTTCCAGGCGCTCCGAATGGGGGGCCTCAGACACAGATGTGAACATGCAGGAGAAATGCGCCCCGGACTTCAGCAGCCCGGTGACCTCGGCAGTGTCCTCGATCGGATTGGGCAAGGGGAAGACTTTGCGTCCCACCGCCCGCAGTTCGGCGACCTCGCCCAACAGCCAGGCCAGCAGATAGAACGAGTGCGCGCCGGTGTCCAACAGCAAACCGCCGCCAAGCTCGTACTTGGTGCGCCAGTTGCCCGCTTGGGAGAGATGGAGCTTCTCGTTCGAGCGCAATTGCGTGCGCACGTGGATGACGTCACCGATCGCGCCTTGCGCCAGGAGGTCGGCCACCACCCGATAGGCGGCAATGTAACGCGTGTTCTCCGCCACCATGAAACTCCCGGCCGACTCCCTCGCCCGCCGGTAGATCTCCACCGAGTCCGGGTAATTCGGCGCCACCGGCTTCTCCAAGAGCAGATGCTTGCCCGCGGCGATGACGTCCAAGGCGGCCTGCTTGTGCAGGAAATGCGGCAGTATCAAGTCCAGCGCGTCGACTTCTGGGTCGGCGATGAGGTCGCTGTAGGCGGTGTAAGAGCGGCAGCCGAACTCATCCCCGAAGCGTTCGGCGACCTCCGGGTCCGCGTCGCAAACCGCCACCAGATCGACTCGATCGGCGTTGGCGCGGTAGGCGGTCGCGTGCGTGCGCGCGATCAGTCCGAGCCCAGCTATCCCAACGCCATGGCGTCCGTTTTTCATACTTCTGTCTCTCCTTGTGAAATTGGGGGCGCGTCTGGTTCAGCCCTTGAGCGCCCCGGCGAGTGCGTCCGACCCGTAACGGCGTTGCAGCACGTAATAGATCAGCATCACCGGCAGAGCCACCAGCAGCGCCCCGGCGCAGGTGACCTGGTAAGACGCGGCGCCGTACTGGCGTCCCACAAAATAGTTCAAAGCCGCCGGCGCCATTTGCAGCTTCTGATCGGTGATCATGACGATCGCCAACAGCAGGTTGTTCCACGTCCAAATGAACAGGATGGTCGCCATGGCGAAGATGGGCGCTCCGGCGGTCGGCACAATCACCCGCCACAGCAGGGTCCAGCGGTTGGCCCCGTCGCTCTTGGCCGAATCGATCAACTCGCGCGGGAAGGAGCGGAAGAACGCGCTCATCCAGTACGTGCCGAACGCCATCGAGCCGCCGATGCACGGCAGGATCATGGACCAGTAGTTGTTGAGCATGCCTATGGCCCTGAACTCGTAATAGAGCGGGATGATGGTCGCCTCGTAGGGGACGATCAAACCCAGCACGAACAGGGCCAGCAGGAACTTGGAGCCCCGGAACTTCATGGTTCCGAAGGCGAAGCCCGTCAGGATCGAGAAGAACACCGACACGGCGACAACGCTCACCGCCACGATCATGGAGTTGACCATGGAGCGCCCAATCCCAGCCATCGGGTCGGTCCATGCCTGGATGAAGCTGTCCAAAGACCACGGCGATGGGATCGCCAGGCCCTTGGCGGCGCCGGTCGGCGGGTTGAACGCGACCAGCAGCGTCGAAATGAACGGGAACAGCGCGAAGAAGCCGAAGGTGTACAGCACCGCGTAAGTGATCGCGTTCTCGCGTTTAGAAACCATGATTCAGCCATCCTCCGAACGGAACAGGCGATTGATCACCAGGACACCCGCGCCGACGAACAACGTCAGCAGGACGGCGATCGCCGCGCCGCGCCCGATCTGCATGTTCAAGAACACGTCTCGGTACATGATGAGCGATGGCGTGGTCGTCTTGTACCCCGGCCCGCCCTGGGTGGTCATCAACGGCAGGTCGAACGTCCTCAGCGCCATGATGAAGGTCAAAACCAACGAAACCCGCAACTCCTGGCGGACCCCCGGCACCGTCACGGCGAAGAACTCGCGGATCGGGCCGGCCCCGTCTGAGCGGGCGGCATCGTACAACTCCCGCGGTATGTGCTGGGTGCCGGACAGCAGCATGACCGTGACAAACCCAAACATGGCCCAAAACGCGACCAGGCCGAGGGCTGGCAGCGCCAGATCGGCGTCGCCGAGGTAAGCCGTGACCTTCTCTTCGCCGAAGATCGTGCGAACAACCTGGTTGATCGTGCCGTCAGTGGCGTACAGCCAGCGCCACGCGATCGCCACCACGGCCAAGGCGATCGTGTATGGCAGGAAGTAGACGAAGCGCAGGAAGGTCAGTCCGCGGATGCGCGTGCGCGCGATCAGCCCAGCCAGCACCAAAGCCACCGAGACCGGCGCCAGGCAGGAGAAAACGATGAACGAGAGCGACACCAGCCCGGCCTGCCAGGTCGCGTCGTCCGTCAACGCCCGCACGTAATTGGACAATCCCGCCCATTCTGGGGCCGTCAGGCCGTTCCAGTCCAAGAGCGACAGCCGGACGGTCTCCATGATCGGCAGCAACACGAAGGCGGCGTAGAAGGCGAAGCCGGGCAGGATCAGCAGGTACGGCCAGGCGCCGGGCCGGTCGATCCCTCGCGCCGGACGCGCCCGCCGCGAGGCCCGAGCGCGCCCGCCGCCAACGGCGCGCCGCGCTCGGGCCGGAGCGCGCACTTCTGGGTCCATGACAGTGGTCACAGGCTCGCGGGGCCGACCAATTCCGGCTTGCTGACGCCGATGATCTGACGGGCCTCGTCCGCCGTGGCGGGCTCGCGCCCGATCACTTGGGCGAGCTTGACCACCTGATCAACCAATTCGGCGTTGCTGCGCGAAGGCGTGCCATCGGGCAGGTAGGGATTGTCCTCCCAGCCGACGCGGACATGCCCGCCCATGGCCAGCGCCTGCGCCAGCAGGCCCCATTGGCGGCGCGGATTCATGACCGAACAGTTCCAGTTGACGCCACGGGGCAGGTGGCGGACCAGGTAATCGAGCGCGTCGGCCGTCGGAGGCGTCCAAGCGCCGCCGGGCCAGCCCAAGAACAGCGTGGTCCACACCGGGTCGGGGAGAAGGCCCTGGTCGCGGATGAACTCAAGGTTCCAAAAGGCGCCGGTGTAGAAGGACTCGACCTCTGGCTTGACGCCGTGCTCCAGGGCCGCCTTGCAGAACGCCTCCAATTCGGGGCGGGTGTGGACGGCGTACTGCTCGTTGGCCGGGAGCGCCGGGTCGGGCCGGAAGTACTCGTCGTGGACGTTGAAGGCGTAGGACATCATCTCCGGCTTCAAGCTCATCAGGCGCACCTTCTCCTCAAGGCGCGCGCTGGCGATCCCGAACTGCACAACCGCGTCCCGCTGGGAGCGAATGAGCCGGGTGAGTTCCGCCCAGCCGTCGAAGTCTGTCTTGGACAACTGGCGCCCGTCCTCTTGGACGGAGTCCTCCAGATAGTGCACGCCGTGGTGGTGGACCAGCGACGCGCCGGCGTCGATGGCGTCGACATACTGTTTGGCCTGAGCCTCGACGTCATCGATGGGCGGCATGCCCTTGAATCCGGGATATGACATTGATGAGTCGACGGTGACTGTGATGATGACTTTGTCCATGTTCGTTCTTTCGGTTGGCGTCCCCCGGCGCCGGGTTCGGCGCCGGGGAACGCTGGTTGTGATCTGTTCTGCTGTGTGTTGCCTGCTGGTTCCGGCTGTGCTGGTTTTCCAGGCGTGCTGGTCCCAGGTCAGGCGGCTGCCGAAGGGGCGCTAACGGGTCGCCATGTACTCATCCCAGTTTTCCTGGATGGCCGTGTTGTACTCCTGCGGCGTGATTTCCCCGCCCACCATGCGCTGAGCTTCCGACATCATCAAGGTCCCCATGGTCGGAGTGGGCCAGTCCTCCCAGGTGAACAGGCCGTCATCGGCGTTGAGACGTTCGTATTCGCGGATCATCTCAGCCAACATGGGGTTGTCGACGGTGGCCTGGGCGCCGGCTTTGGTGGCCGAGGGCCGGCCGGCGGCGATCTGAGCTGCGATCGCCGATTCGCTGGCGGTCACGAAATCGATGAAGTTGGCCGCGCAGTCGGGGTATTCGGTCTTGGTCGACATGGTGAACGGCAGCGAATAGCCGCCGACGGCGCGGTGGAGGCCGGCCTCGTTCTTTGGCCAGAGCATGAAGCCCGCGTCATCCCCGAGGCCGCCGTAGACATCGCCGAGCGACCAGGTGCCGGTGATGAAGAAGGGCGACTCGCCTTCGGCGAAGCGCGCCGTGGCGTCGGCCAGCGTCAGCGCCTGGGCGTCGGCGTTGAAGTATCCCTTGTTCGTCCAGTCGACCAGGTCGGTCGAGCCTTGCAGGCGGCCGGGCGTGTCGTAGGTGGCGCCGGGAGTGTTGAACACCCAGGCGTCGATGACGTCGGGTTCGTCATACCAGCCGTTGAACAGCGACAGGTTGTGGAGCATTGGCCACTTCTCTGAGTTGCCCAGCACCACCGGGACCTTGCCGGCGGCCTTGGCGGTCTCCAGGACCTCCAAGAACTTGGCTTGGTCGTCAAGCACAGAGACGTCATCGACGCCGAGTTCGGCCAGCACGGACTTGTTGTAGAACACGCCGACGTATTGGATCGCCTGCGGCACGGCCACGAGGTTCCCCTCGCCCAGCACGGTGCCGTCGGCGCTGAACTTGTTGACGGTCAGCGCCGATTCGGGGAACTCGTCAAACCATCCGTACAGCTCCGCGTAGGGATCGAGGTTGGCGATCAATCCGGCTTGCCAGAGGGCGCCGTCGATAGACCAGCCTTCGTTGCCCTGCATGACGTCAGGCGGGTCGTCGCCGGACATGACCAGGCGTATGGTCTGCTGCGAGGAGGCCCATTCTTTGGCCTGCAACTCGATTGTCACATTGGGGTTGGCCGCCTCGAATTCCTCGATCAGCGCGGCGAAACCGGCGCCGATCGTCTCGCTGGCTTCCGAGAAGCCGACGGTCATCGTGAAATCTCCATATTGTTCGCAGGCTTCGGCGATCCCCGCCGTCCCGGCGTTGTCAGGGCTGCTGTTGCCTTTGTCCTGTGTGCCAGCCGTGGCGCAAGCGCCCAGTGTCAGGCCGCATGCAGCCACCAAGGCTACTGCGGCGGGCCGAAAACTCTTGACCATTTCTTACCTCCCGTGTCGCGTCCTTGCGACCTTAGTTCCGGGTATTTTGTTGCGGCTAAAGCACCACCCGACGTAGGCCGGAAGTGAAAGCCTGAGTGTGACTGTAGGGTGTATTGCCAAGAAAGTCAAGGTGTCTCGATAATCCCCCGGCCTGGGATGTTGCGTTAGACGCAGCGCCGTGACACAATCGTTAGAATAGTGCCGACATCCCCGAGGAGGAGTCTTGAACGCTACTATGCGAGCCGCGATGCTGCGGCAAATTCCCACCGCCAGCCTGGCGCTGGCCGAAGTCCCGCGCCCGGCCGCGCCCAGTCCCGATGACGTGGTCATACGTGTCGAGGCCTGCGGAATATGCGGCACCGACCTTCACATCATGCAAGGCCTGTCCTACCGGCCCGAACTGCCCTTCGTCCTGGGGCACGAACCCGTCGGAACCGTTGTCGAAGCCGGGTCGCGGGCCAGTGAATGGCTCGGCAAGCGGGTCACCATCACCCTGTTCACGGGCGACGGGACCTGCCCAGAATGCTTGGCCGGCAACGAGCGCCTGTGCCCCAACGTGGTCTCCGACACCGGCGTGTTCAACGCCTGGGGCGGTTACGCCGACTACCTGGCCGTGCACGCCGCCCAACTGCTCGAAGTGCCTGACAGCCTGACCAGCCCCCAGGCGGCATCGTTGGTCGACGCCGGCGCCACCGCCGCCAACTCGGTCCGGGTGGCCATGGAACGTGAGCCGCGCCGGGTCCTAATCCTGGGCGCCGGGCCGATCGGCCTGATGAGCGCGGAACTGCTGACAGCCCACGGCGTCGAGGCCCAGCTGACCCAGCGGTCCGCCAGGCGCCGCGCCACCGCGCAGCGTTGGGGGTACCAGGTCTTCGAGCAGATCGCGCAAGCGCCGGGGCCGTTCGACGCGGTCATCGACGCGACCGGATCGCCAGCCGTCTTCAACGATGGCGTCAAGGCCTTGGGGCCGCGAGGGCGCTACATCCTGGCCGGCTACGCCCAGGTGCCGAACGCCGACTTCGCCGAGGTCTCGCACAAAGAGGTCTCGATCTGGGGAATCCGATCCGGCAGCCGCGACGACCTGCGAGGCATTGTCGACCTGGCCGCGAGCGGCCAAATCAGGTTGCCTGAGATCGACACCTGGCCGTTGGAGCAGATCAACGACGCCATTGAGGCGCTGAGAAGCCGGCGTGTCGACGGCAAGGCCGTGATCGTCCCAGGTCCGGCCGAGTGAGTGAGGCGGCGCCAATGTCACCCCGAATCCTGCTCGATCCGGCCTTGCTGGCAGACCGCCCCCTGCGCGAGGCCTTCGAAGCCACAGCCGAAACCGGTTACGACGGCGTGGAGTTGGGCAACCGCCCCGACATCATTCCCGCCTACGGGCCCATCTCCCTGGGAACAGGAGATTTCAAAGCGCTCAGAGCCGATGCCCGCCGAGCCGGGACCGAGATCCGGTCGGTGGCGGTCATCCAATCATGGGCCAGCCCTGATGAGGATCAGCGCGCCCAAGCCGTCCAATGGTTCCGGGAGGGGATCGAGGCGACGGTCGAACTCGGCGTTGGCCGCGTCAATTCGGAGTTGACTGGCGACCCCGCCCGGCCCGAGGCTTCCCGCCAGGCGTGGCTGCGGTCTGTCGCCGAGTTGCTGCCGGTGATCGAGCGCCACGGGCTGGAACTGCGAGTCGAGCCCCATCCGGGCGATTTCATCGAAACCACCGGCGCGGCGCTGGACCTCTTCGCCGAGGTGGGCCACCCGGCCCTGGGCTACCTGCATTGCCTGCCGCACAGCTTTTACCTGGGCGGCACCATCACCGAGCAATTCGCCCGCGCCGGCGCCCGGGTCGATCATCTTCACATCGCGGACTCGTTCCGGCCGGAGCGCACCATTCTCAACCCGCCAAATCCCGACATCCGGGTTCACCAGCACTTCGATGTGGGCTGGGGGGAACTGGACTGGCGCGAAGCGCGAACCGCGTTGTCCGGATTCGACGGCCTGGCGAGCGTGCAGGTCTACTTCTGGAATGAACGCGCCCGGGCGTCATTCGCGGCCAATCGCGCCGCCGCCGCCTGGCTGTTCGCCGCCCCCGACGTCTCCAGCCAGCCGGGGCCGGGCGCATGAGCGCCCAGGCGGCCCAGGAGCCGGCTGACTGGGGCCGAACGCCTCCGACCTCCTTGGTTGGACGCGCGTTGCGCGCGCTGGAGTTGCTTTCCGCGCGTCCTCTGGGCGCGGCGGAGATCGGCCGCGAGCTGGACATCAACCGTTCAACGGCCTTGCGGCTGTTGTCGGCGCTGGCCGAGACGGGCTATGTGGTCAAGGACGCCCGGCGCAAGGTCTACTCCTTGTCCAAGAGGCACGTGCTGTCGTTGGTGCTTGGCGCCGACCTGCCGCTCGACTGGTCTCGCCGAATCGACCCGGCGTTGGTCCAGTTGCGCGACGCGACCGGTGATTCGGTGGTGCTTGGGATCCCGGCCGGCGCGGACATGGCCTACCTGGCGTACCACCCGACGCTGCACGCGGTCGGCATCTCTGAGAGCGTCGGCGCGGTCAGACCGATGCACTGCTCAGCCCTGGGCAAGGCCTATCTGTCGGCGCTCTCGCCGGCAGAGTTGGAGGCGTTGCTGCCCGATGTCACCTTCGTGGGTGGGACCGACCGCGCTGTGCGCGACCGCGCCGCTCTGCGCCGCCAGTTGACGGAGGCGGCCAGGGACGGCTACGCCACCGATCTCGAGGAAACGTTCGCCGACGTGCGCTGCGTGGCCGCGCCGCTGCGGATAGGGCGGGCGCTGGTCGGCGCCGTGGGGGTGACCGGCCCGGTCTCGCGCCTGCCGCTGACGCGCGTGCGCGAACTCGGCAATCAGCTCCGGCACGACATGGCCCGCTTCGAGGCCATTGCCCGCGCCTGAGGTCGTTTGGCCCCGCCGGTCGACCTTGCCCGATGCCGCCGGGCCGGGCCGCGCTCACGCGTCAGGGCGGCGGGGCGCGGCGCCGGGCCACATGTTCAGCGCTCTGCTAAGCACATCTAGGTGGTGGAGGGGCGGGCGGCGGCGAAGCGGGTGGCCAGGCGGGAGCCGCCCTGGTAGATGGCGGCTTGGAGCATGAGCGCGCCCACCACCAGGGGGAGCACCGGGAACATGTACACAATCGGCAGGCCGACCCAGTTGTGCAGGGCGACCAGGATCTGAGCGCCCTCGGGGTCGAAGAAATAGAAGTAGTTGGCCTGGGCGGCCACCGTGGCGCGGACGGCCAAGTTGAACACCGCCATGATCGCCACCAGCGCGCCGAAGCAGCCGAGTGTCTTGAACGCCTCGCGGTAGCTGGGCCGGTACAAGCCCAAGGCCGCTATCAACGCCCCGATCAGCACATTCATCCCGTGCGAGCCGAAGAATCCGATTGACAACGGCGTCAGGAAGCCGACGCCCTCAATGCCTTCGGCGGGTGAGAACAAGGCCAAGAACCCGGACAGGCAGCCGATGAAATAGATGAAGCCGCGCAGCCACTTGACCTTCAGGACTATCGCCGGGATCAGCGCGAAGGTCACCAGCGAGCACAGTTGCAGCGGCATGTCGTAGACAACGTGGGCCGGGAAGGCGCTCTGGGTTGTCAAGCCGACCATGTAGAGGGCGTAGCAGGCCAGGTTGACGCAGGCCGCGCCCACCAGCAGGCGGCGCCGCCCGCGCGGGTCAAGGCGCCGCCCGATGCCGTAAAGCCCCACGCCGGCCGCGGCCAGCACGGCCACGAAGGCGAACCAAGGTGCGGAGAAGACGAAGATGGGGGTGTTCACAAGCGCCGTGCCTTTCACCCGGTCCGCTGTCAGGCCGACCGGCCTGGGAGAGACGCTAGACGGCGTCCTCAGCCATCAAATTGCGCGTCTTGGTCATGTCGAGCGGGATGCCGGGGCCCATGGTCGTGGCCAGGAAGCCCTTCAGCAGGTAGCGGCCCTTGGAGGTCGAGGGCTTGAGCCGGACCACTTCATCCAACGCGGCGGCGTAGTTCTCAACCAGGTCGCTGTCGGTGAAGGACTCCTTGCCGATGATGAAATGGAGGTTGGCCTGCCGGTCGACCCGGAACTCGATCTTGCCGCCCTTGATTTCCGTGACGGCCTTGGCCACGTCCATCGTGACCGTGCCGGTCTTGGGGTTCGGCATCAGCCCGCGCGGGCCGAGGATCCGGCCCAAACGGCCGACTTTGCCCATCAGATCCGGCGTCGCCACGGCGGCGTCGAAGTCGGTGTAGCCGCCCGCCACTTTCTCGATCAGCTCGTCGCCGCCGACCTCGTCCGCCCCCGCCTCGATGGCTTGGTTGGCTTTCTCGCCGACGGCGAAGACCAGGACCCGCGCGGTCTTGCCGGTGCCATGGGGCAGGTTGACGGTGCCGCGGACCATTTGGTCCGCCTTGCGGGGATCGACCCCCAGCCGCAGCGCCACCTCAATGGACTGATCGAATTTGGCGGCGGACACTTTCTTGGCCAAACGGATCGCCGCCAGCGGCGAATAGTGTTCGGACCGGTCCACCAACAGAGTGGCTTGCTTATATGCTTTCGAGCGCTTGGTCATCTGCTTTTCCTTCGCTTTCGCAGTTGTTGGTCGCAGTCGTGGTACGGGTCAGCGCGGCCCTGCCACAGCCCTGATTCGGGTTTGTCAATCGGTGACGGTCACGCCCATCGACCGGGCGGTCCCGGCGATGATTTTGGCGGCGCCGTCGATGTCGTTGGCGTTCAAGTCCGGCAGTTTGGCCTGGGCGATCTCCCGCACCTGCTGGGCCGTGATCGACCCGACCTTGGCGGTGTGCGGCGTGGCCGAGCCCTTGTCCAAGCCGGCCGCTTTCTTGATCATCTCGGCCGCCGGGGAGGTCTTCAGCACAAAACTGAACGACCGATCCTCATAAACCGTCAATTCCACAGGCACCACATTGCCGCGCTGCGATTCCGTGGCGGCGTTGTAGGACTTGCAGAATTCCATGATGTTGACGCCGTGAGCGCCCAGGGCTGGGCCGATCGGCGGCGCCGGATTGGCTTGGCCGGCCTGAATCTGAAGTTTCAGAACGGCCGAGACCTTCTTTTTAGGAGGCATTTATTGGGTCCTTTGCTTACCTCAGTTTTTGATTATGACTTGCCCGATGCCGTCTGGCCGGCCATCAGCCGCGCCTCGCCCGACGCTTCGAGCGGTTATCAGCCTTCAGCCTTGTTTGGCCACCTGACTGAAACTCAGTTCGACCGGTGTTTCCCCGCCGAAGATTGAGACCAGCACTTTCAGTTTGCCGGTCTTGGTGTTGACCTCGGAGATGGTGGCCGCCAGGGTCTCGAACGGCCCGTCGGTGATGGTGACCGACTCGCCCGGGGTGAAATCGCCGAACTGGCCCGAGCCCGAGCGTGACGTGCCGGACGCGCCTCCCGGCCCGTCGGCATCGGGCGTGTCGAACTTCGGCGCCAACATCGAGACGACCTCGTCCAACGTCAACGGCACCGGCTCGTGGGTGTGGCCGACGAATCCGGTGACGCCGGGGGTGTGGCGGACCGCGCCCCATGATGAGTCGTCCAGGTCCATGCGCACCAGCACGTAGCCGGGGATGCGCACGCGCTTGACCGTCTTCGGCTGCGAGTTCTTGATCTCGGTGACTTCCTCCATGGGCACCTGGACCTCGAAGACGCGATCCTCCTGGTTGAGGGAGATGACGCGGGTCTCGAGGTTGTGTTTGACGCGGTTCTCCTGGCCCGCGTAAGAATGCACCACGTACCAATCGCCGGGTTTGGCGGCCAGTTCGCGCCGCAACTCGTCGAGCGGATCGGGGGTCGGCTCGGCCTCTGGCTCTGGCTCGGGCTCGGGGGTCGGCTCGGCCTCCGGCTCAGGGGTCGGCTCGGCCGTCGCCTCGTCCACGGGCTCAGCCTCCGGCTCGGCCGGCTGGCCGCTCGCCTGCTCATCAACCACTTTTGATTCCTCTGCTTCCACGTTTCCGCCGATCTCCGGACTAGCCGAAGACGGCCATCACCGCCTGGCCGATCAGCGTGTCGATCCCAAAGATGAACGCCATCACGATCAGCACGAACACCACCACCACGCTGGAGTAGGTCATCAACTCCTGGCGCGTCGGCCGGACCACCTTCTTCAGCTCCGCGATCACCTGGCGGACGAATCGAACCAGCCGGGCGATGGGGCCGAGACGACGTTCGGTCGCCTCCGCAGCTTTGGCCATGACTTCCCTCCGGTATCTTGGTGCTGATGGCGCGGGACCCGGTGTCCCGCGCGGTTGAGAGTTCGCAGGGCAGGCGGGACTCGAACCCACAACCGCCGGTTTTGGAGACCGGTGCGCTACCAATTGCGCCACTGCCCTAGGGCGTTGGCGACCAGTTTCCAAGGCGCGCCGAAGCAAGCTCGAACGCTGGAACGCCAGCCGCCCAGTCTATGCGAAAGCGAGCCCCAATGGCCAACCGAGCCGCCGGCGGCGGATTCTGCGGGGCTGGCGCGCCCAGGGCGCGTGGGATGATGGGGGACGTGACCAAACCGCGCGCACGAGTCTCGAAACGGATCGCCGCCATTGAGCCCTCGGCCACATTGGCCGTCGACGCCAAGGCCAAAGCGCTCAAAGCCGAAGGCCAACCGGTCATCGGCTTCGGGGCCGGCGAACCCGATTTCCCAACCGCCGAATACATTGTCGAAGCCGCCGTCCTGGCCGCCCGCGACCCGGCCAACCACCGTTACACCCCGGCCGCCGGGCTGCCGGAACTGCGCCGCGGCATCGTCGACAAAACCATGCGCGACTCCGGGCTGAGCGTCGACTGGAATCAGGTCCTGGTCACCAACGGCGGCAAACAGGCCGTCTACCAGGCCTTCGCCAGCCTGCTCGACCCGGGCGACGAGGCGCTGCTGCCGGCGCCGTACTGGACCACCTACCCCGAGGCGATCAAACTGGCGGGCGGGCGGCCGGTGACGGTCTTCGCCGGGCCGGAGGCGGACTACAAGGTGACAGTCGACCAACTCGACCGCGCCAAAACCGAGCGGACCAAACTGTTGGTCTTCGTCTCGCCGTCGAACCCGACCGGCGCCGTCTACACGGCATCGGAAACCGAGGCGATTGGGCGCTGGGCGCTGGACAACGGCATCTGGGTTGTGACCGACGAAATCTACGAACACCTGGTCTACGACGGCCTGCAATTCACGTCGATCGTCACGGCGGTGCCGGAACTGGCCGACCAGGCGGTCATCTTGAACGGCGTGGCCAAAACCTACGCCATGACCGGCTGGCGGGTCGGCTGGATGATCGGCCCGCTCGACGTCATCAAGGCCGCCACCAACCTGCAGTCGCACCTGACCTCGAACGTCGCCAACGTCTCGCAGCGGGCGGCGTTGGCCGCGGTCAGCGGCCCGCTCGACGTCGCCTTGGCCATGCGCGAGGCCTTCGACCGCCGCCGGCGGGCCATGGTCGGGATGTTGCGTCAGATCGAGGGCGTCTATTGTCCGATGCCGCGTGGGGCCTTTTACGCCTACCCGTCGGTTCAGGGTTTGCTCGGCAAGACCATTCGCGGCGCCCGCCCGATGACGTCGTCCCAGTTGGCGTCCTTGGTGCTGGACGAGGCCCAGGTGGCGGTGGTGCCCGGCGAAGCCTTCGGCCCGTCCGGCTACCTGCGTCTGTCCTGCGCGCTGGGGGACTCAGACCTCGAAGAAGGGGTCGCCCGGTTGCAGGCGCTGCTCGGCGAGGCCCGCTGATTGGACGGCGCCGTTTCGCTTGCTGGACCGCGGTGTCCAAACATTGAGACGGGCGCCGTCGGTTTTGCTATTCGGCCGCGCAACGGTTCTACTTTAACTGTCGCCCTCTTGAGGGCGACGCCCAGCCACGCTTCGAGCCCCGCGCCGGCGCTGGCGGCGGCGCACGCCGACCGACCAGCACGCGGGCCGCAAGCTCAGGTTTGGGGTCTTCGGGCCGGGGGTCGCCCCCGGGTCGCGGACCTCGGCGGTATGGTCGGTCGCCTGTTGACACCACAGGCCCGCCGGCCAGCCACTCGGGATTGGGGTATCCCGAGGGGTCGGGAGGCGCCACGGGGGAGGCGCCTCCCGACCCACCTTCGACCCTCATCGGAACCGGGCGGGCGCCATGCGTGACCTCGCGCTCCTGCCGAAGGCCCATCTTCATCTGCACTTCACCGGGTCGATGCGGCCCGCCACCCTGGTCGAGTTGGCGGCCGCGCGAGGGATTCGCCTGCCGCGCGGTCTGACCGAGGTCGGCCGCAAGCGCCTGTCGCCAGACGAACGCGGTTGGTTCCGTTTCCAGCGCCTGTACGATGCCGCCCGCCAGGTCGTCACCGACGAGGCGGCGCTGCGCCGAGTGGTCCGCGAGGCGGCCGAGGACGACGCCGCCGAAGGCTCCGCCCGCCTCGAATTGCAGATCGACCCGACCAGTTACGGGCCGCATGTTGGCGGCATCACCCCGGCGCTGGAGATCGTCATGGACGAGGCGCGGGCCGCCTGGCGGGCCACCGGGGTGGAGGTCGCGCTGGTGGTGGCCGCCTCCAGGCTGCGCCATCCGCTCGAGGCCCGAACCCTGGCGCGCCTGGCCGCCCGCCACGCGGGCGGCGAGCCCGGTCAGGTGGTCGGATTCGGTTTGTCGAACGACGAGCGCCGGGGCGACACCGACGAGTTCGCGCCCGCCTTCGCCATAGCCCGCGCCGCCGGCCTGGCGGCTGTGCCGCACGGCGGCGAACTGCTGGGGCCGGGACACGTTCATCGGTTGATCCGGGCTTTGAGGCCCGACCGCCTGGGGCATGGGGTGCGGGCGGTCGAGCATCCGGCGGTGATGCGCGAACTGGTGGCAGACGGCATCGTCCTCGAATTGTGTCCGTTGTCGAATGTGGCCCTGGGGATTTACCCCGACGCGGCCGCCGTGCCGGTGCGTTCGATCTTGGCGGCCGGCGCGCGGGTCACGCTCTCGGCCGACGACCCGCTGATCTTCGGCTCGCGGCTGGTCGACCAATACCGCATGCTGCGCCAGGAGCATGGCTTCTCCGACGCCGAACTGGCTGACCTGGCGGCCGCCTCGGTGCTGGCCTCGCGCGCCTCGGGCGCCACCAAGCGCCGCCTGGCGGCAGCGATCGAGCGCTGGCGCCTCCTCTAGCCATGCCCGCGCCGGGCGCGGGCCGCCGAGGACCGCGCCTGCCAGGTCCAGCTTCTGCTGGCCGACCAAGGTCAGCCGGCGCCGACGGCTGCCCAGACCAGCCGGTGACCGCCCGGCTGCCCGATCCGCGTCAAGTGGCTGCGAGTTCTCGGTCGATGGCGTCGCGGATGACGCGGCTGCGGGTGACTCGGGCCGGCTTGGACGCCAACGCCTCGGCTGTGCGAACACGTCATCGGCGGGTGTGCGAACATGTCACCGGAGGGTGTGCGAACACGTCGCTGGCGGGTGTGCAATCACGTAACTAGAAACTGTGCGTTTTGGAAACTACCTGGTCAGTGACCTACTAGACTGTGACTATGCCTGCTTACGTTCCGCGTTTGTGCGACCGGCGGATCGCCGAGTTGCTGGGCGGCCAGGCCGCCGTCATGGTGGTTGGCCCCCGGGCGTCCTGCACTGCCGGGGCCGCGCGAGGACTGCTGCCTCCGGGGGCCGCCTGCAAGGCGACAGTAGACACTTGACACTCTTGGCATAGTCAGATACAGTTACAATCTATCAGAGGGTGTCGGCTGGCCGGCCAGCGAAGGAAACAGGACAGCCCGGGACCCCCGGATTATCGTCAGTGTAACTCAGATCAGCAGGTAAATCCCCAAAACGGGCTGGGAGAAAGGTAGCGGTAGGACCATGTGGGCACAGTCTTGGCGGGATCTGAAAGTCAGAATAATAGTTCAAGTTCACCAAAGGAGAAAAAAATGAAAAGCGTAT
>JAITJZ010000137.1 GCA_031278655.1 Bifidobacteriaceae bacterium | reverse complement strand
TTGGCGTGGTTGAGGTGCGGGAGGTGTTGCGGGTGTGGCTGTCGGGCGCGGGCCTGCGGAGGGTCGCGGAGCGGGCGGGGGTGGACCGCAAGACGGCGCGGCGTTATGTGGCGGCGGCTAGTTCTGGTGGTTCTTCCTGGCCAACAGTGTTGTCCTGGTGGTGACGGCGCTCGCGGGCGGCCAGTTCACCGTGCCGTCGGTGATCGTGGCCCTGGGCGCCGAGAAGCTGTTTTGGGCCTGTCTGGCGGTTTGGCCGCCGGCCTTCTACCTCGGGGTGGACAGCATCGCCACCTTGCTGAACCTGGCTTGGTGGCTGATCATGCTGGTTCCCAATCTGGCGCTGACCTGGCGGCGACTGCATGACGCCGGGCACGCCGGAGCCTGGTTCTTGATCCTCCTGGCGCCGGTTGTCGGCCCGATTTTCCTGCTCGTGGCGCTGGGGCGACCAGCCGCCATCAAGGGAGCGCGTTACGATCAGCCGATCAGCGGCGCGCAGCCGTATTGAGCGAACCACGCCGAGCGAACCACGCCGAGCGAACCGCGTCGAGCGAACCGTGCTGAGCGCCAGGCGAGCCGGTCCCGACTGGTGGCCGCACGTCATCGGGCGGGGCTAAGCTGGGCCCAAGTCCGATTGCCACCAAGAGACGAGAGCCCTGCCGTGACCAACTCCCCTCACCCTGGTCAGTTCAATCCCTACGAGCAGGCGGGGCAACAGCCGCTGCCAAACTCCAGGCCCGACCCGTTCTTCGTTGACACCGGCGCCAGCGTGCCGCAGCTCGGCCAGCCGCAATATGGCCAGCAGCAGTACGGCCAGCAGCAGTACGGTCAGCCGCAGTACGGTCAGCCGCAGTACGGGTTCGGGCCGAACGCCCAGGCGCCAACGCCCTACGGGCAGCCGGCTTACAACTCCCGAACCACGCCGATCGTGGTGCCACCAATCCCCGGGGTCGAACCGCCGCTGAACCGCCCCTGGTACGGCATCGGCTTCTTGACGGCTTTCGCGCGCGCCTTCAGGAAGTACGCCACCTTCTCCGGGCGAGCCTCGCGCGGCGAGTTCTGGTGGTTCTTCCTGGCCGAACAACTGCTGGTCGTGGCGTTGGTGATCGGTTGGAGCCTGACCGGAGGCCTGGACAGCTGGGCCGAATTGGTGGTGTACGACCCCTACGGCTACTACGGGACGCCCTCGGGCCCGGAACTCTCCGACATGGGCGCCGGGGCCATCTTCTTTGTCGCCATGATGCTTTACTCGCTGGCGTCGCTCATCCCCAGACTGGCGCTGACCTGGCGCAGGCTGCATGACGCCGGCCACTCGGGCGCATGGTTCTTCATCTCCTGGTTGCCCGGCGGCGTGATTGTCTTGCTGGTGTTCCTGATCCAGGGCAGTTCGTGGGCGGGCGCGGCCTACGACCGGCCCGCCTTCAACTGAACTTGGCCGCCGTCAGGCGGGCCAGCAAATAAGGGCTACTCCAGCGGGACGCCGTGGGCGTCATAGGCCCACTTGGTGCCGGGCTTGGCGGTCAGGATCATGATGCCCTCGATCAGGCCCCAAATCCCGGACACAGCGGCCAAGAACCCGAGGCTCAAGACCGAGATCAGCAACTGGGCGATGGCCGCGCCGGTGCGTCCCAAATAAAAGTTGTGAACCCCGAGGCTGCCCAGGAAGATGCCGAGCAACCCGGCCGCAATCTTCGACTTGGCGTTCGGATTCGGCGCGACATAGGCCGGCTGGGCGTAACCCGGTTGCGGATAGACCGGCTGCTCATAGCCGCCCTGGCTGTAGTCCGGCTGCGGGTAGCTGGGCTGCTCGTAGGGGTTCGGCTGCGCGCCCGGAACGGCGTTCGGGTCATTCGGGTCGGGGGGAACCGTCATCGGTCGATCTCCTTGTCGTTTCGATTTCAGAAGTCCCCCGAACCGTACCAGCAATCAGCCCCTTCAGCCAAGGGTGTTAGGGCACGATGTTTGGCCCGGCCGCCTGGTGGCCGGGCCGGCGAGGTGGCGCCGGGCGTGGAATCATGGTCGGGTGGAGACCACCGCGGCGGTGCCGGCGCCGGCGGAGTTGGTGGCGGTTGTCGGGCCGACCGCCGCCGGCAAGAGCCGGTTGGCGCTTGACCTCGCGGAACGCTTGGGCGGTGAGATCGTCAACGCCGATGCCGTGGCCCTGTACCGGGGAATGGACATCGGCTCCGCGCGGACGCCGCCCGGCCAGCGGCGCGGGATCGGGCATCACCAACTGGACGTGCTCGACGTCACCGAAGAAGCCTCGGTGGCGGCCTATCAGCGTCACGCCCGCGACGACATCGGCGGCATTTGGGGCCGTGGGCGCCAACCGTTGCTGGTGGGCGGGTCGGGGCTGTACCTGCGGGCGGTCACCGACCGGATCGAGTTCCCCGGCCAAGACCCGGCCGTGCGCGCCAAATGGGCGGCGCTGGGGGAGGCGCGCGGCGGCGGCTTCCTGCACCGCGAACTGGCCGCCCGCGACCCGGCGGCCGCCGGCGCCATACCGCCGGGCAACGTCCGCCGGTTGGTCCGGGCGCTGGAGGTCATCGAACTGACGGGTCGGCCGTTCGCGGCCAGACTGCCCGAACCGGTCGCCTGGCGGCCCGTCAAACTGATCGGGCTGACCTGCGAACTGGTCGAACTCGACCGGCTGATCGAGCGGCGGACCGAGGCGATGATGCGTGCCGGGCTGCTGGACGAGGTCGCGGCGCTGGCGCGGCGGGGGCTGCGATCCGGGCGGACCGCCTCGCGCGCCATCGGCTACCGCGAGGGCCTGGCTGTGCTCGACGGCGAACTGACGCCCGAGGCGGCCGCGGATCAGATCGCCCTGGCGACCAAACGCCTGGCCCGCCGCCAGTTGAAATGGTTCCGGCGCGACCACCGCGTCCGCTGGCTCGACGCCGGGGCGCCGGACCTGTTGACGCGCGCGCTCGCCGCGCTGAGCGCCGAATGAAGACAACTGGGCGGCTTTGGCTTATGCTGACCGGGTGCCCAGCGAGATGACCCCTTTGCCGGCGGGGTTGGCTTTCACCAAAGGCCATGGCACCGGCAATGATTTTGTGCTCTACGCGGATCCGGCCGCGGCGCTGCCGCTGACCGAGGAATTGGCGGCGGCCCTGGCCGACCGGCACCGCGGAATCGGCGGCGACGGCGTCATCCGGGCCGTGCCGGCCGCCGCCGTCGAAGAAGGCGCGGCGGCTTTGGCGCAAGGCGCCGAATGGTTCATGGACTACCGCAACGCCGACGGCTCGTTGGCTCAGATGTGCGGCAACGGCATCCGGGTCTTCGTCGCCTTCCTCCTGGACGAGGGGCTGGCCGACCTGGCGGACGGCCAAACCATCGCCATCGGCACCCGCGCGGGGGTGGTGACCGTCCGCCTGGAAGACCAGGATTACGTGGTTGACCTGGGCGCTTGGAAGTTCTGCGGGGGCCAGGCGGCGGTCCGCCGAGGCTGCGACCGCCAGGTCTTCGCCGAGGGGCTGTCGCGGCCGTTGGGAGGGTTGTCCGTCGATGTCGGCAACCCGCATGTGGTCGCGTCGGTGACGGCCGAGGAACTGGCGGCCCTGGACCTGAGGACAGCGCCGAGGTTGGCGCCCGAGGCGCCGGCCGGCGCCAACGTCGAGTTCGCCTTGGTCGATGCCGCCGCCGGCGTTCTGCGCATGCGGGTCCACGAGCGCGGGGCCGGCGAGACGCTTTCCTGCGGCACGGGCGCGGCCGCGGCCGCCCTGGCCGCCTGGGCCTGGGCCGGGGCGGCCGGTCCAACCACTTGGACCGTCGAATTGCCCGGCGGCGCCCTGAAAGTGCGCATGGCCGATGACGTGGTCGAGTTGACGGGACCGGCCAAGTTGGTCGCCAAGGGGCGGGTGCTCTGACGGGTCCGCGGACGAGGTCCGCGGGCGAGTCGTCTGGCGGGTCGTTTGGCGGGTCGTTTGGCGGCCGCCCGCGCGGGTCGTTTGGCGGGCGCCCGCGCGCCGCCCTGGGGCCCTTGGACCCAGGCGCTCAAGTGGCCGAGGCGCGCTCGACCCTGATGACCCGGTAGCCCTTGGCGCTGGCCAGCTTGGCGGCCGCCCAACCGGGCTGGTCCCCCAACCAGCGCGCCAAGGAATCCGCCCCCAAGTTCTTTTGCGCCACCAAATCCGCGTGCGCGCCCGGCGCCAGGCGTTCCAACCATTCGCGCAGCAACGAGCGCAGCCGGTGCTTGCCGACGCGGATGGGAGGGTTCGACCAAAGCAAGGCCAAAGCGATGGCCGGGGGGACGGCATCGGGCAAGGCGGTCTGGATGTTGTCAAGGCCGAGGCGGCGCGCGTTGAGCGCTGTCAACTCGAGCGCGCGCGGGTTGGCGTCGACCGCCCAAACCGTCGCCTCGGGGGCCAGCCGGGCCAAGGTCAAGGCGATGGGACCCCAGCCGCAGCCGAGGTCGAGGAGGTGGCCGGCGGGCGGGACCGGGCCGCCGGCCCGGCGTTCGGTCCTGAGCAGCACCGACGTGCCCGGATCGAGGCGTGTGGCCGAGAAAACACCCGGCGCGGTCACCACCCGGGCCGGCGTCCCGGCCAGGTCGACCTCGAACTCGCGCAGCTCGTCTGGGCGGACGGGGGCGCCCGGCTCGAAATAATGCGGCACAGGGTAAGAGTAATGTGAGGCGGGATGACGGAATCACGCGACCCAGGTGAACGCTGGTCAGACCTGGAATTGGAGCGCGAGGAACGCGCCGCCCTGCAACGAGTCCCGGGCCTGGCCACCGAGTTGGAGGATGTCAGCGAGGTCGAATACCGCCAACTGCGTCTGGAGCGGGTGGTGCTGGCCGGGATCTATGGCCCGGGCTTGACGCGGGCTGAGGCGGAGGCTTCGCTGGCGGAATTGGCGGCCTTGGCCGAGACGGCCGGCTCAGAGGTGCTCGAGGCGGTGCTTCAGCGGCGTGACGGCCCCGACCCGGCCACCTATCTGGGCTCCGGCAAGGCGGCCGAATTGGCCGCCTTGGTGGCTGAGGTCGGCGCCGACACGGTCATAGCGGACGGCGAGTTGGCGCCGTCGCAGCGGCGCGCGCTCGAGGACGTGGTCAAGGTCAAAGTGGTGGACCGCACGGCCGTCATCCTGGACATTTTCGCCTCGCACGCGAAGTCCAAGGAGGGCCGCGCCCAGGTCGAACTGGCGCAGTTGGAGTACCTGCTGCCGAGGCTGCGCGGCTGGGGCGAGTCGATGTCGCGCCAGGCCGGGGGCCGGGTGGCCGGAGGCGCGGGGATCGGGTCGCGCGGGCCCGGCGAGACCAAGATCGAACTGGACCGGCGCCGGATCAGGACGCGGATGGCCCGGCTGCGCCGCGAGTTGCGCGTCATGGCGCCCGCCCGGGCGGTCCGCCGGGCCGAGCGCGAGCGCGCCGGCACGCCATCGGTCGGCATTGTCGGCTACACCAACGCCGGCAAGTCATCCCTGCTCAACGCGCTGACAGGGGCGAGCGTGCTGGTCGACGACCAGCTTTTCGCCACCCTCGACCCGACCGTGCGGGCCATGCGCACCGCCGACGGCCGCGTCTACACGCTCACCGACACGGTTGGGTTCGTCCGCCGCCTGCCGCACGAACTGGTCGAGGCCTTCGCCTCGACGCTCGAGGAATCGGTCATGGCGGACGTTCTGCTGCACGTGGTGGACGCCTCGGCGCCGGACCCGGAGGGCCAGCTTCAGGCGGTGCGCCGCACCTTGGCCGAGATCGCCGCCCGCGAGGGTGACGCCGCGCCGCCCGGGGCCGGCCGGCCGGGCGGGGGGAGCGCGCCCACCCTGGGGCGGGAGTTGGTGGTTTTCACCAAGTCCGATGCCGCCGGGCCGGCCGAGCTTCAGCTGTTGCTTTCCGCTCACCCCGGCTCGCTGGCAGTTTCATCGCGCACCCGGGCCGGCCTGGGCGAGCTGCGCTCCGCCATCGAGCGGGCTTTGCCCCGGCCGCCCATCGAGGTCGATGTGGTGGTGCCGTTCACCCGGGGCGATCTGGTGGCCAGGGCGCATCGCCAGGGCGAGATTCTGAGCCAGGACTATGAGGCCGGGGGCACGCGCCTGCACGCCAGGGTCTGCGAGGCGCTGGCCGCGGAACTGGCGGCCAGCGCCGCCTCAGGCGCCGCCGAATAGCGGCCCCGGCGCGTCTAAAGTGTGCGGATGACGCAGGTGACGCGGCCGAGGATGCGGGCCTTGTGCCCCTCGATCGGCTCGTGGGCGGGGTTGTCCGCCCGCAGCCAAACGCGGTTGGACGATGTGTCCAGGGTCTTGACGGTGGCCTCGTCGCCGATTTGGACGGCGACGATCTGCCCGTTCTCGGCGCTCGGCTGGCGGCGCACCACCACCAGGTCGCCATCGTTGATGGCGGCGCCGGTCATTGAGTCGCCGTGGACCCGGAGCATGAAGACCTCGCCATCGCCGACCAGCTCGCGGGGGAGCGGATACAGCCCCTCGACCTGCTGTTCCGCCAGAATCGGACTGCCGGCGGCGATCCGGCTGACCAGCGGCACGTAGCGAGGCTTGGGCTCTCCTTGGCTCTCGGGGCGCAGTAGCTGCGGCATGTCCGCGTTCGGGTCTATGACTTCCATGGCCCGGGGGATGCGCCGGTCGCGGCGCAGATAACCTTTGGCCTCGATGACTTCTAGCTGGTGCTTGACGCTGGACGGGCTGGTCAGATTGACGGCCGCCCCGATCTCCCGCATCGAGGGCGCGTAACCGCGCCGATCCAACGACTCCTTGACAACATCGAGGATGGCCCGCTGGCGAGGGGTCAGCCCACGTTGGGTGGTCTTGGGGTATTTCCGGCCTTTATTCATGTCTTCTCCTACGTTTCCGCTGGTGGGAACAGTGTCAGAGGTTGGGTGTTGGCTATCAGCATAGTCCATATCGATCCCGAATGGAACAAGTGTACTACGATGAAAGGAAGTTTAATCATGACAGTCGCAGTGATCGCCTCGCGGCCGGGCGCGGCGGCCCGATCGCGGGCCGCCAAGCCATTCGCGGGCGGCGCCGGCACCGCCCGCGGTTTGACGCGGCGGGGTTGGACGGTGGTGGTGATGGCGGTGGTGGGCCTGGCGGTGGCGGCCTTCCGGGCCGGCGCGGCCACGGCCGAGGGACGCTACATCCCGACCGAGGCGGTGGTGGTCAAGAGCGGCGACACGCTCTGGTCGATCGCGGAGGCGGTCGCCGGCCCGGGCGAGGACGTCCAAGGGGTTGTGGTCCAGTTGCAGCGCCTCAATCAGCTGCCTGACTCGCGGTTGCAAGTCGGCGACGTCTTGGAGGTGCCGCGCGAATGAGGCGTGGGGTGGCCAGTGGGTCAGAACGCGCGCTACCCAAGATGTTGTGGAGCCCTGGCACTGGGCCACAACATGTTGTTAGAGTGGTGAACGTGCATTGCCCATTCTGCCGCCATGATGACTCGCGCGTGATCGACTCGCGCACCGCCGAGGACGGCACTTCGACCCGTCGTCGCCGCCAGTGCCAGGCTTGCTCGCGCCGCTTCACCACGGTCGAGACCGTGGCCCTGAGCGTGGTCAAGCGGTGTGGCACGTCTGAGCCGTTCAACCGGGAGAAGGTGGTCAGCGGAGTCCGGCGGGCCTGCCAGGGCCGTCCGGTCAGCGACGATCAATTGACCCTCCTGGCTCACCAGGTCGAGGACCAGATCCGGTCCACCGGGGCGGCCGAGGTCGACTCGCACCAAGTCGGCTTGGCGGTCCTGGGGCCGCTGCGCCAACTGGACGAGGTCGCCTATCTGCGATTCGCCTCGGTCTACCGCTCGTTCGAGTCGATCGATGACTTCTTGGCAGAGATCTCCGCCCTGCGCGAGTCGGCCCTGTCCCGTCCCGAGGGCTCTTAGAGTTCCCGCACCGACGGCCCTTAGAGTTCAGGGCGGTTTGGAGTCGCGCTTTCGGCGCTGTGATCAGCCGTCTTGGGCCGGGGCGGAGCCCACCCGCTGACGAGTCGCGGCGATCAGCGCGGTGTCGACCTCGGCCAGGGCCAGGCCCTGCGGCTCTTGGCCAAGTCCGGCGCGGACAACGCCGTCGGGGTCAAGGATCATCGAGCGGCCGATGGTGTCCTTGGCGCGGGCGCCCGCCGCCAGCAGGTAGACGCAGTTCTCGATCGCCCGGGCCTTGGCCAAGGCAGTCCACTGCTCCTCCTTGTGCGGCCCGCGCGCCCAGGCGGCGCTCAGCGCCAAAACCTCGGCGCCGGCCGCGACCAGGCGGCGCGCCAACTCCGGGAAACGCAGTTCGTAACAGTTGACCAGCCCCAGCCTCAGGCCGGCCAATTCGACCGGCCGGGCGCCCGTCAGCGGGCCGGGGCGGACCATGGCCGACTCGCGGTAGGCGAAGGCGTCATAAAGCCGCGCCTTCGGCTGGCAGGCCGCCACCCGCCCGTCCGCGTCCACCGCCACCAGCACATTCCAAGGCCGGATGTCAGCTGTCTCAGCCCCGGCGCCCACGCCTTCATCCCCTGGGCCATCGCCGCCCCGGGCGCCCGCGCCATCCCCCAGGGCGTCCACGCCGGCGCAGTCGGCGTCACCGGCCCCGGCCGGAACACAGGCCCCGGCCGGAACACTGGCCCCGGCCGGAACACCGGCCCCGGCCGGAACGCCGGCCCCGGCCGGAACACCGGCCCCGGCCGGAACACTGGCCCTGGCCGGAACACAGGCCCCGGCCGGAGCACAGGCCCCAAGGCGCCCAAAGGGGGCGAAACCGCCGGCCACCACGGCCAGACCAAAGTCGCGCGCGGCATCGGACAAGGCCTGCGGCCACCACGACCAAGCGTCACCCGCCAACGCGGCGAACCGAGCCGGGTCCCCGGCCCGCTGCGCCAACATGGTCTGCTCCGGCAGGATCAAGAGCCGGGCGCCGCCGCCCGCCGCCCGCTCGATCAGCCCCGAGGCCGCCGCCCAATTGGCGCCGGCGTCCTGAGAAGGGGCCAACTGCCCCACCGCCACCGTCACCCTCATGGGTTTCAGTAGATCACACCTGCTCGGGCCGCAGCAGCCAAAGGCGGCGGGTCGGGCGCGTCATGGCGACGTAGAGGTCGGCGGCGCCGGTGCGGCGGTCGAACTCGGTGGCGGTCCCGGCGCTGGCGGCCACCGCGTCCGGGTCGACGATGATGACCTCGTCGAACTCCAGGCCCTTGACGCCGGCGGCGTCGAGCACGGCCAGCGGGAAATCCAAGGGGTTCTCCGAATCGCCAGCCACCTTGGACGCCAGATCGCCGCCCGCGACCGCCGCCCGCACCGACTCCAGGTCGGCGCCGCTGGCGATGATGGCGACGCGCCCGGTCTGGCCGCGCGGCAGCCGGGCGCGGGCCAAGGCCACAGCCTCGCCCACCGGGTCGGCGACCGGGCAGTCCATCAGCGCGCCCCGGACATCGCGGGCGGCGACGTCGTTGCCCACCGGCAGGCCGGCGGCGCGGGCCAGAGTCTGCGCCGCGGCCACGACGGCGGCCGGCGTGCGGTAATTGACTGTCAGTTCCTCCAGGCGCCAGTTGCCGGCGCCCAGCGCCGGGTCGAGCGACGTGTCCCAAGCGCCGGTGGCGCCGGGCGCGCGGGTTTGGCCGGCGTCGCCAACAATCGTCAGCGACCGGGTTGGGCAGCGCCGCAGCAGCGTCCGCCAATCCATCGGCGTCAACTCCTGGGCCTCGTCTATGACGATGTGACCGTAGGTCCAGGACCGATCCGCCCCGGCCCGCTCGGCCACGGTCAACGACGGCCCGGAGGCGGCGAAGCGCTCGGCCAGCTGCTCCGGGGAGACCATGCCGGAGCCGCCCTGGCCGGCCAAGACCATCGAGGCGTACTCGACGTCCTGGCGCTGCTGGAGGGCGGCGTGACGGCGTTCGGCCTGGGCGGCGGTGTCGTCTTCGCCCAGCAACTCGGCGGCCTCATCGATCAGGGGCACATCTGACACCGTCCAGGGCGACCCGGCGGGCCGGAACAGCGCCTCCCGCTCGGCCGGGGTCAACTGCGGGGCGCAATACTCCAGCAGGTACGGCTTGGCGTAGAGGTCTTCGACCAGGCGGGTCGGGGTCATCGGCATCCAGCAAAGGTTGATGGCTGTGCGCACGTCGCGGGCGGAACGCAGATCGGCGGCGACCTCATCGAGGTCCCCGCCGCGCAGGTCGCCGCCGGATTGCTCGGCGAACTGGCGGGCCAGGCGGCTCAGCAACTCGCGTGCGAAAACCCTGCGGGCCAGGTTGTAGGGCTTGGACGAGGCCCGCGCCAGCTTGCGGGCGTCGGCCACGTCCGCCCGCCGCAGAACCAGGTCGTGCCCCAGGACCGGCAGGGCGATGTCGCGGCGCGGCAGGCGCTGGCGTTCCAAGACGGCCCGCCGGACGGCATCGGCCATGGCTGGCCGTCCCTTGATGGCGGCCACCTCCGGCCGGTCGGCCGCCGCCCCGACGAATCCCGGCACCAACTCCGCCATCGTGGTGGCGACAACGCCCGTCTCGCCGAGCGACGGCAGCACCCGGTCTATGTAGCGCAGGAAAATCCGCGACGGCCCCAGGATCAACACCCCGGAGGCCTCCAGGCGTTCGCGGTGGGTGTAGAGCAGATAGGCGGCCCGGTGCAGGGCGACGGCGGTCTTGCCGGTGCCGGGCCCGCCCTGGACCACCAGCGCGCCGGCCAACTCGGAACGGATGATGCGGTCCTGCTCGGCCTGGATGGTGGCGACGATGTCGTTCATGCGGCCGGTCCGCCCCGCCGCCAGCGCCGCCATCAGGGCGCCCTCCCCGGCCAGCTCGACGGCTTGGGCGTCAGACACGCCCGAGGCCGCCTCCAGGTCCAACAGCTCGTCCTCGACGGCCGTCACCCGCCGCCCGGCGGTCGTGATGTGGCGCCGGCGCGCCACCCCCAGCCGGTGATTGGGCGTGGCCTGGTAGAACGGCTCGGCCGCCGGCGCCCGCCAGTCGGTCAGCAGCGGCCGCAGGTCCTCGTCCTGCAGCCCGATCCGCCCAATGTGCCTGACCTCGGCGTCTTCCATGGTCAGCGCCCCGAAGACAAGCCGGTCCTCGACCGACTCCAATTGCGCCAGGCGATCGGCGTGGAGGGTGGCGAAGGCGTCCCGCTCGGAGCGGTTCTGCGGCGAGCCGCCCGCCCGCGAGGTCTTGACCGCCGCCAGCCGCTGGCTGGCCTGGGCGCGCAGGGCGTCGAGGCGTTGGTAGAGGCGGTCCAGGTGGCGCTGCTCGCCAGCGATCGGAGAAGCGATCGGAGAACGGTCACCGGTCAAGGCTGTGGTCCCTCCAGCAAGAAAACAAGGCCATCCATCTTACTGCGCGGGTCGCGCCGCCGGCCGGGAATAGAGCCGCCCGCTGACGTGTTGTCAAGGGCGGAACACCAGGAAAGATGGGGGAGACTATGGAGCGACTTTACACAATCAACGCCGACGCGGCCGCCAAGCTGGATCAGGCTGGCGTTTCGCCGGTGCTGCTGTACGCCTTCGACGGGTTTGTCGATTCGGGCATCGCCGCCGGTCTGGCGATCGGCGACCTGGTCAGCCGGGCGGACGCGGAGCGTGTGGTCACGTTCAAGACCGACGAGTTGATCGACTACCGCTCGCGCCGCCCGCCGATGTCGTTTTCGGCGGAAGGTTGGGCCGGCTATCACCAGCCGCAGTTGGGCATCGATTTGGTGCACGATGCCGACGGGTCGCCTTTTCTGCTCATGTACGGCCCCGAGCCGGACTCGCGCTGGGAGGCTTTCACGGACGCGGTCATCGAGGTCGTGGAGACCTTCGACGTGCGCTTGGCGATCGGCCTGCACGGGATGCCGTCAGGGGCGCCGCACACCCGCGACTGGCGCGTGACCGGCCCGGGCAACGCCTCTGAGCTGATTGAGCAATTGGCCGGCCGGTCCGGCGCGACACTGCAAATGCCGGGCAGCGCCATGGCGCTGACCGAGTTCAAGCTGCGCGAGGTCGGCCGCGAGGCGCAGACCTTCACGGTCCAGGTGCCGCACTATTTGACGCAGATGCCTTCGCCTATCGCCACCGCCAAGCTGATGAAGGAGATCGGCGCCGCCACCGGCCTGAACTTCGACCTCAGCCGGTTGGAGGCGGGCGCGAGCAATCAGTTGCAACAGATTGAGCGGCAACTGGTCGAACAGCCCGAACTGGCCGAGGCGATTCACAAGCTGGAGGAGGAGTGGGACCGTCAGACGGGCGCCGTGGGCGGCGAGTTGCCGGCCCAGGCGTTGCCCACCGGGGACGAATTGGCCGCCCAATTTGAGCAGTTTTTGGCTTCTCAAGGTGACGATGATCGGGCTGGCCCCTTTACCGATTGAGCCTTCTCGTGTCACAATCGTGGCTGCGGCGGTTTGCGAGACCGAGCAAGTGCCTTCTGGGAGACTTCGCTGGCCTCATGGATCAGCAGTATTTTGTGGCCCAGCAACCGGCTGGGCCCTTGTCCCCGGAAGGAACAGCATTTATGGCTACAGGAGTAGTGAAGTTTTTCACTCCTGAAAAAGGTTACGGTTTCATCGCCCCAGACGGCGGTGGCCGAGACCTGTTTGTTCATTATTCAGCGATCGAGACCGAAGGCTTCAAGACCTTGGAAAAGGACCAGCAGGTCGAGTTCGAGATCGTCGACTCGCCCAAAGGTCCGCAAGCGGCCAACGTCAGGCCTCTTTAGCCTCACCGGCTAACGTCGGGCGCCGGTCCCAGTTTCATGATTGATTCTGGGACCGGCGCTTAGTGCTGCCCGGCGGCAGGCTCTCAGGCGGCCCAGGCCCGCGCTTCGGCGTTGGGCAGCAGGCGCGCCGGGAACCCGGCGCCGGCCAGGCGCCGCGCCAGTTCGCGTTCCTGGCCGGCGGACAGCTGCGAGCCCGCGGCCACCAGCACGGCGTTGCCGCGCCGCCGTCCACGCCATTGGCCGGCCTCGGCTATGACCGCGACATAGGGGAACGCCTCAGCCAAGTCCCTGACCTCCCGCCTGGCGGCGGGCAGGCGGGGCTGATCGCCGCAGTTGGCCAGGTAGAGGCCGCGCTCGCCGAGGGCGGAGGCGGCCCAGGCGGCGGCCTGGGGCCCGGTCAAACCGTCAGGTGTGCGCCCGGCGGCGTCGAACACGTCCCTGATCGCCAGATCGTGCCCACCCGGCGGGCGGGCCTGAAGCACCTCGACGGCATCGGCCACCCTGATCCGCAAAACCGGCGACCGTGGCAACGGGACCTGGGCCCGGACGGCGGCCGCCAACTTGGCGTCCACCTCGACGGCCAGATGGCGCGAGCGCGGCCAACCGTGGACGATGGCGCGCGCCAGGGAGCAGGCGCCGGCCCCCAGGTGGAGGCAGCGCAGCCGCGCCGAGGCCGGGAAGACCACCGCCACGGCGGTCATCATCCAGTTCATGTACTCGAATTCGAGCAGGTCCGGGCGGGACCAGAACCACTGCGACGAGGGCAGGCCGTTGACGTGGAGGGTGACCGAATCGCCGTCGACGGCGAAGCGGGCGTGGCCGGTGTCGATCGGGAAGGGCTCAGTTGAGATCACATCGTCCATAATGGCGGTGTGGGGCGCAGCATCATGCATGTCGACATGGACGCCTTCTACGCCTCGGTCGAATTGGTCTCCCGCCCGCGGTTGCGCGGCCGCCCGGTGATCGTGGCGCCGACCCATGGGCGCGGGGTGGTGGTGGCGGCCACCTACGAGGCCCGCGCCTTCGGCGTCCACGCCGCCATGCCGACCGCCCAGGCGCGGCGGCTGTGTCCCTCGGCGGTGGTGATCGAGCCGCACCGCGAAGCCTACGCGCGGGTTTCGGCCGGGGTCATGGCCATGTTGGCGGATGTGACGCCGGTGATCGAACAGGTCTCGATCGATGAGGCTTTCCTCGACCTGACCGGGGCGCTGGCGCGGCTCGGGCCGGCCCGCCAGATCGGCGAGGCGATTCGCCAGAGCGTCCGCGAACGCTTCTCGATCACTTGCTCGGTTGGGCTCGGCCGCTCCAAGTCCGTCGCCAAGATCGCCTCTGAGCAGGCCAAACCCAACGGCTTGGTGGAAGTCCCGGACCAGGACACGGTGGCTTTCTTGCGGCCCTTGGCGGTGTCCGCGCTCTCGGGGCTCGGCCCCAAGACCGCCGCCACATTGGCCGAGCTGGGCGTGGTCAGCATCGGCGACCTGGCCGATTCGCCGGACGCGGCCATCATTCGGGCGATCGGCCAGGCCGCGGGCGAGCATCTGTTGGCGCTGGCGCGCGGTCAGGACGAGGCGCCGGTGGTCCCGGACCGGGCCGAGAAATCGATTGGCGCCGAGGAGACCTTCGCCGCCGATCTGCCCTGGGGCGAGGACCTGCGCCGCGAGATTCTGCGCATGGCGGACAAGGCCGCCCACCGCCTGCGCCGGGCCGAAATGCTGTGCTGGACCGTGTCGCTCAAATTGCGGACCGCCGATTTCAAGACTTTCACCCGGACGCGCCGCCTGGCGGGGCCGACCGATCAGACCAAGGCCATCAACGCCGTGGCCCAGGAGCTTGCGGGCGAGCTGCAGCTGGCGGGGCGGCGGGCGCGCTTGGTCGGGGTGCGTTTGGAGGGCTTGGTCAAGCGGTCTGGCCAGCCGCTGCAGCCGACCTTCGACCAGGCGCCGGGCGAGGACGCGGGCGTCGATCGGGTGGCAGATCAGGTGCGCCGCCGCTTCGGCGACGGGTCCCTGACGGCGGGCACGTTAATTTCGTGGCGAACACGGCTGCGGGGCCCCGCCGGTGAAAGTATGCTTTAACCAACTAGCGACTGGGGGAGGTGACCGCCATGCCATTGTCTGAGTACGAGCAACGCGTTTTGGACCAACTCGAGGCGCAGCTCGCTTCGGAGGATCCAAAGCTCGGCTCGCGCATGGCGGCGGCCGCCGCTCCGCGCCGCAGCCGGGTGGCCTTGGGGGCGGCCGGGGCCGTCATGGGCTTGGCCTTGCTGGTGCTGGGCGTGGCCGTTCAACAGGAGTGGGTTTCGCTGGGCGGGTTCTTGCTGATGTTCGCGGGCGCTTACTTCGCGTTGTCCAAGCCGCGCAAGGCCGGCGCCGCGCCGGCGGCGGCGAAGCCCCCCAAGGGCAAGGCGGCGCCCAAGCCGGGGCTGTCTGATCGTTTTCAGAAACGCTTCGAGGACCGCGACGGGCTCTGATCCGGGCCTCCGGCCCCTCGCTCCAGTTCGCTCCACTTAGCTTCGATCCATCGATCCGCGTCCGCCGCGCGGCTGTTCTTGGTGGCCGCGGCGCCAACATTTTCAATCACTTCACCCACTTTTCCCACTCCAGCCACAGGCCGCCCAGGCGACGGGCCGGGCCATCCACTTTCCTCCACTATTTGACCTGGGAGCACATGTCCATTTTGTGAAAAACGCCCCCAAAACGGTCGGTTTGTGGCCATTGGTGGAGTAAAGTGGAGCCACCTTGACCGCAGCCGCGCGAGCCGGACTGGAAGGAGGTGGCCGTGAGGGGGGCACTGGGCGAATCGCTCATCAAACTCGACGACAAGGGCCGCATCATCCTGCCCGCCAAGGCCCGCGGCGCCCTGACCGACGGCGTCTACCTGACACGCGGCCAAGGCGAGTGCGTCTTCCTGTTCTCCGAAGCCCAATTCGACCTCTACACCGAGCAAAACCGCGCCGCCGCGCCGCCCGGCATGCCCGCGATCGCCTTCGACCGGGTCTTCTATTCGGGCGTGGTGGTTCAGGACATGGACAAGCAAGGGCGCGTCCTGGTGCCGCCGAATCTGCGCGAATACGCCGGCCTGAGCCGCGACGTGGCCGTGATCGGCCTCAAGCAGCGGTTGGAGCTTTGGGACGCCGCCCGCTGGCGCGCCTACCTGAACGACTACACGCCGCAGTACTCCGAGCTGAGCGAGGGGGTGAGATAACGCTCCCACATGGGCTGGCCGGTCCGCACGGCTTGGTCTCCGCCCCGCCATCCGAATCTGACGCCACTTCCCCGGCGCCAGACTCGCCCGGCGGGTTGGGGACCTGGTCGGGCGGAGGAGGGCCCCCGACCAAACCCTTCGGCCGTCCCGGACGGCCGGTCAGTCAGGCTTCGGCCCGAAAGTGTTACAGAAAGGACCGCCGATGGCGCAAGAACTCGGGGGGCGGCTACGGCCACGGCACACGCCGGTGTCCCCGGAGCGCTTCTGGCAGTTGGCCGGTCCCGCCTTGGCGCGGCCGGGGGCCGTTTACGTGGACGCCACCATTGGCGCCGGCGGCCACGCCGCCCTGGTGGCGGAGCGCGCGCCCGACGCGCGCATAATCGGGCTCGACCGCGACCCGTGGGCGGTCGCCGAAGCCAGCCAGCGTTTGGGGGCCGGGGCCGAGGTTGTCCAGGCCCCGTTCGCGGAGCTGGCCCGGGTTTTGCGGGAGGCGGATGTCCCGGCCGCCGATGCCGTCTTGTTCGACCTCGGGGTCTCCTCGGTTCAGCTCGACCTCGACGAGCGGGGTTTCGCCTACTCCCGGGACACGCCGCTGGACATGCGCATGGACCCGTCCGGCGGCCCGACAGCCGCCGAACTGTTGGCCAGCCTTTCAGAAGACGAGTTGACCAGGGCGCTGACTGATTTCGGGGAGGAACGCTTCGCGCGGCGCATCGCCCGCGGCATTGTCGCGGCCAGGGCGGCCGCCCCGATCGAACGTTCCGGCCAACTGGTCGAGTTGATCCGCGCGGCCATCCCGGCCCCGGCCCGCCGCGAGGGCGGCCACCCCGCCAAGCGCACCTTTCAGGCCCTCAGGGTGGCGGTCAACGGCGAGTTGGACCAGATCGAGGCGGGCTTGCCCGCCGCCATCGACGCCCTCAGACTGGGCGGCCGAATCATTGTCATGAGCTATCAGTCGTTGGAGGACCGATTGGTCAAACGTATCCTCACGGGCGGGGCCAGCTCCTCGGCCCCGCCCGGCCTGCCGATCGAGCCGGAGGCGACCAAGCCATTCTTGAAACTCCTGACCAGGGGCGCGGAGGCGGCCTCGGCCGCCGAGGTGGCCGCCAATCCCCGCTCCAGCTCCCTGCGGCTGCGGGCGGCCGAGAGAATCAGGTTGACGCCATGAGCGCGGCCCCGGCCCAGGCGCCGATCCGGCGCGGCTTGCCGCGCCCGGCCGCCGGCCGCGCCGCGCCGGCGCCTGGGCTGCGACTGGTGACGGCGCCGCCCCGGCGCCGGGGGTTCGTGCTCTACGCCAGCGCCTGTCTGACGTTGCTGGTCGGCGCGCTGGCGGCGGTCTTGTGGCTGAACACCGCCCTGGCGGCGGGCGCCTTCAAGATTCATGAGCTGGAGGTCGAACTGGCCCGCCTGGAAGTCGAGCGCGACGTCATGGATGAGGAACTGGTGGCCCTGGCCGAGCCGCAGGCCCTGGCCGCCAAGGCGACCGAACTGGGCATGATCGATTCCCCGGCCACCGGTTACATCCTGCTGCGCGACGGCCGGATCGTGGGCGCGGCCCTGGCCGCGGGCGCCGAAGACGACCCAGACCAGACGGGCCAGACAGACCAGACAGACCAGACAGACCAGGCGGGCTCGCAGGACGCGGGCGGCGCCGGCGGCGAAGGCGATTCGGCGGGAGGCGAATGATGACGCAACCGGGCGCGGGGCCGCGCCGACGCGGCCCCGCCAAGGCGCCGACCGCCCCTGGGCCGCGCCGGCGCCAGCAGAGCCGCTGGTGGTTGGCGCTGACAGGGGTCGGCGACCCGAGGCGGCGCCAGGGCCTGATGCGCCTGGCGGTGATGGCGGTGCTGGTGGTCTTCGCCGCCCGGCTGGTGGAGCTGCAGGTCATCGACGGCGCCGCCAAGGCCGCCGAGGGCCAGGCCAACCGAATGGTGACAACGGTCCAGCCGGCTGAGCGCGGCCAAATCACGACATCGGACGGCACCGTGCTGGCCACCGACGTGGCCCGCTACGAGATCCAAGCCAACCCCAAAGTGATAGGCGACAAAGACGCCATCGGCGAACTGATCGGCCCGGGCCCGGCCAAACTGGCGGCCGAACTGGCGCCCTTGATCGGCGCCGACGCGGCCACCCTCGAACAAGACCTGGCCCAAGCCGACAAGACCTACGTGCGGCTGGTGGCTCACGCCACCCAAGAGCAATGGGACCAGGTCAGCCGACTGGTCGAGGGCTACATCCAGCAGGGCGTCGACCCGGGCGTCTACGCCTCGAAGCACTACGTGCGCGCCTACCCCGCCGGAACCCTGGCCGGCAACCTGATCGGCTACCAATACGAGACCGAGGAATCCAAGGGCGCCAAGAAGTACACCGGCCTGGAAGACGAACTCGGCCACCAGCTAGCCGGGAAGGCCGGGCAGACCTCGACCGAGGTTGGCGGCAACCAACAACCGATACCCGGCGGCAAGGTGGTCTTGGACCCGGCCGAGCCGGGCTGCGACGCCACCTTGACGATCGACTCGACCCTCCAATTCGAGGCCCAACGCCTGATCCAGGCCCAGGTGGAGAAGACCAATGCCCAATTCGGCATGGTGGTGGCGATCGACATCCCGAGCGGCGAAATCCTGGCCCTGGCGGACTCAGAGACCCCCGACCCCTCCAACCCGACCGGCGGGACCAACTCGCGCGCCCTCGAGAACATCTTCGAGCCCGGCTCGACCGGCAAGGTCGTCACCATGGCGATGCTGCTCGAAGGCGGCTACGCCACGCCCGCCAGCCAATACACCGTGCCGGACCACGCCACCGTGGGCGGCCAAAGCTTCGTTGATTCCTCCGGCCACGAGACCTACCGCCTGACCCTGGCCGGCGTGCTGGCCAAGTCCTCGAACGTGGGCACGGTCATGGCGGCCCAGGACGTGCCGGACGCGACCCGTTACGACTATCTCAAGCGCTTCGGCTTCGGCGAGGAAACCGGCGTCGAACTGCCGGAGGCCACCGGCGTGGTCCACGAACCCGGAGTCTTGCCCGCCCGCGACGGCGACCCGTACTGGGACGGGCGCACCCGCAACACCGTCCTGTTCGGCCAAGGCGTCAGCGTCAACGCGCTCCAGGCCACCAGCGTGTTCGCCATCCTCGGCAACGGCGGCCAGCGCCTGCGCCCGCATCTGCTGAAGGGCTGGACCTGCGCCGAGGGCGGTTTCACGCCGGCGGCGATCGAACCGGCCGAGCCGGTGGTCTCCGAGGCCACCGCCACCCAATTGGTGGCCATGCTAGAGGCGGCGGTCGACTCCGGCACCGGCAAGAGCGCGCAGGTCCCCGGCTACCGGACGGCCGGCAAGACCGGCACCTCACAGATGTTCGACGCCGGCGGCCAGTTCTATGTCGGGTCGTTCGTCGGCCTGCTGCCGGCCGAGAACCCGCGCGTCGCCATCGGCGTTTACATCATCGACCCGAAGGCTGAGGGCTATTACGGCGGCACCGTCGCCGCCCCGGTCTTCGAGCAGATCGCCGCCTCGGCGGTGGACCGGTTGGGCGTGCCGCCCTCGACCACCGATCCGGCCGAGATGGCTTTGGAGTGGTGAGGCCGTGTTGCGTCCAAACCGGGAGCACCGGCATTCGTTGTCCGATGTCGCCGCCCAAGTCCCAGCCGCCCGCCTAGTCGGGGACGGGCTGGCGGCGGCCGTCAGCGGGTTGGCCCTGGCCAGCGGCCAGGTCCGGCCGGGGGACCTGTTCGTGGCCCTGCCGGGCGCCAAGACCCATGGCGCCCGCCACGCCGCCGCCGCGGCCGCGGCCGGGGCGCGGGCGGTGCTGACGGACCGCGCCGGCGAGGCCTTGCTAGACGTGGACCTGCCCCGGATTGTGACCGAGGACGTCCGCGCCAAGCTGGGGGAGTTGGCGGCCTGGTTCCACGGCCATCCGGCCCGCCAGTTGACAGTGGTCGGGATCACCGGCACCAACGGCAAGACTTCGACCGCGCATCTGGCGGAGGCGGCGCTGGCGGCGGGCTTCGGCCGAGTGGCGTTGCTGGGCACCATCAGCGCCCGGATCGACGGCCAGGAGATCCCGTCCGCGCGCACCACCTTGGAGGCGCCCGAGTTGCAGGCGGCCTTCGCCGCGATGGTCGAGCGGGGAGTCAGGGCCTGCGTCATGGAGGTTTCCTCGCACGCGTTGGCGCAGCGGCGGGTTGACGGCTTCAGCTTCGACGTGGCCGCCTTCACCAATCTGACCCGGGACCATCTCGACTATCACGGTTCGATGGAGGATTACTTCGCCGCCAAGGCGGCCCTGTTCGCGCCGGGCCGCGCCCGGCGCGGAGTGGTCAACCTTGAAGACGATTGGGGGCGGCGGCTGGCCGCCCAAGCCCAGATTCCAGTAGAAACTCTGGCCTTGGATGAAGCGGATGGTTCCGAACCGCCCGATTGGCGGGTGCGCGTCGGCGGCGCCAAGGGCGGCGCCAACCCCTTCACGCTGATTGGGCCGGATGGCCGGGAGATCGCCGCCGAAGTCGCCCTGCCCGGCGCCTACAACGTTGCCAACGCGGCGTTGGCGCTGGTCATCGCCATGGCTGCGGGAGTCGACGGGGCGGCGGCGGCCGCCGCCGTGGCGCGCGTGCGGGCGGTGCCCGGCCGTATGGAAGTGGTCCCCGGCCCAAGCGGCGGCCCGCTGGTGGTGGTCGACTACGCCCACGCCCCGGACGCCATCGCCAAGGTGCTGGCGGCGCTGCGTCCCGTCACCGCCGGGCGCCTCATCGCCGTGATCGGGGCCGGCGGCGACCGCGACCACGGCAAACGGGAACTGATGGGCCGGACGGCCGGCGCCGGGGCCGACCTGGTCTTCATCACCGACGACAACCCGCGCGGCGAAGATCCGGCCGCCATCCGGGCGGCGCTCCTGGCCGGGGCGGGCGCCAAGGCGAGCGAGGCCCCCGAGAGGGCCAACGCCATCGGACAGGCGGTCGGCGCCGCCCGTCCAGCCGATACTGTGGTCATCCTAGGCAAAGGCCACGAGCGGACCATCGACTACGGTGGCGACTTGCGGCCCCACCTGGACGCGGCCGTGGCCGCGCAGGTCCTGGCGGAGAAAATGGAAGGCAGTCAATGATCCCGTGGAACCCCGTTGGACTGGCGACAGCGATCGGGGCGGAACTCAGTCCGGCGGTCGACCCGGACGCCCGCTTGACCGGTGTGGTCATCGATTCGCGGCAAGCCGGCCCCGGCCAAGTCTTTGTGGCCCTGCCCGGCTCGCGGGTCGACGGCATCGACTTCGCGCCGCAGGCGTTCGCCCAAGGTTCGCCCTTGGCCGTTGTGGCGCGCCCCGTGCCCGGACCGATCGCCCTGGTCAAGGACCCGGCGGCGGCGCTCGGCCACCTGGCAGAGGTCGCGCTCAGGCGCGCCCGGGTGGCGGCGGCGGGCATGAAAGTCATCGCCATCACCGGCTCGGTCGGCAAGACCACCACCAAAGACCTGCTGGCAACGATCACCGCCGCTAACGGGCCAACGGTGGCGGCCCGCGGCTCGTTCAACAACCACCTGGGCGTGCCCCTGACCGTCATCGAGGCGGATCGGGAGACCGCCTTCGTCGTGGTCGAGATGGGCGCCAGCCATGAGGGCGAGATCGCCGCGCTGACGCGCGTGGCGCCGCCGGACGTGGCCATCGTCCTGGGCGTGGGCCAAGCCCACCTCGGGGAGTTCGGCTCGCGCGAGGCCATAGCCCGCGCCAAGGCCGAGGTCGTGGCCGGCCTGACGCCCGAGGGCACGGCGGTGCTGAACATGGACGACCCGCTGGTCCGGGCCATGGCCTTCGGCGCGCCGGAGAACCTGATCACCTTCGGATTCGAGGACATGGCGCGCATCCGGGGGACGAAGCGGCGCCTCGGGCCCGACGCCCGCCTGCGCCTGACCGTGACCGACCAAGACACCGGCCAATCGGCCCGCATCGCCACCGCGCTGGTTGGGCGCCATCTGGCGATCAACGTGGTGGCGGCCGTGGCCGGGGCGGTGGCGGCCGGGATCCCCCTGACGCGGGCGGCGGCCGTCCTGGACCAGATCGGGGCCGCCAGCCCCCACCGCATGCAAGTGGTCAACCTGCCCTGCGGGGCCACATTGGTGGACGACTCGTACAACGCCAGCCCCGAATCGATGGCGGCGGCCATCACCACGGCCGCAGACCTGGCCGGCCAGGCCGGCAAGCGGGTCATAGGCGTCCTGGGCGAGATGCGCGAACTGGGCCGCGCGGGCGCGGCCGAACACGTGCGGGTCGGCCGCCTGGCCTCCCGGCACGGCTTCGCGCGGCTGATCGCCGTTGGCCACGCCGCCCGCGGGATCGGTGTGGGCGCGGCAACCAACGGAATGGCCGACGAGGACATAGAGTTTTGGCCAGACACGAACGGCCTCGCGGCCCATCTGAAGTCAATCGCTGGCCAGGAGTTGATCTTGATTAAAGGTTCGCACGGGACCGACCTGTGGAGGGTGGCGCAAGCCCTCGGCGCGGAAGACGATTGATGCTCAACATTCTTTATTCGTTCGCGGTTGCCCTGGTGGTGGCGTTGTTCGGGACGCCGTTGCTGGCCCGCTTCCTGGTCAACCGCTCCTACGGCCAGTTCATCCGCCAGGACGGGCCGACCGCCCATCACACCAAGCGCGGCACCCCCACCATGGGCGGGGTGGTCATCATCTTGGCGGCGGTGGCGGCCTATTTCCTGGCCGACCTGATCCTGGGGCGCGCGCCCAGGCCGGCCGGGCTGCTGGTGCTGTTCCTGTTCGTGGGCATGGGCGCGGTCGGTTTCACCGACGACTTCATCAAGATCTCACGCCAGCGCTCCCTTGGGCTCAGGCCCGTCTGGAAGTTCGTCGGCCAAGGGGCTGTTGGCGTCAGCTTCGCCCTGCTGGCCATCAGCTTCCCGAACCAACAGGGTTGGACGCCCGCCTCCTTCAAGATCTCCTTCTTGCGCGACACCCCGCTGGACCTGAGCTTCGCGGGCCGAACACTCGGCATCGTCCTGTTTGTCCTCTGGGCCAACTTCCTGATCACGGCCTGGACCAACGCCGTCAACCTGACCGACGGGCTGGACGGGCTGGCGACCGGGGCCTCGGCCATGGTCTTCGCCGCCTACATCATTGTGACGCTGTGGGGGATTTCGAACCTCTGCGGCGAGCCCGGCTCGGCGACGCACTGCTACGTCATGCGCGATCCGCTGGACGTGGCCATGGTGGCGGCCGCCATCACCGGCGCCTGCCTCGGCTTCCTGTGGTGGAACGTCCACCCGGCGGCCATCTTCATGGGCGACACCGGCGCCTTGGCGCTTGGCGGCGCCTTCGCCGGGCTGTCGATCGTGACGCGGACGGAGTTCCTGGCGGCGATCATCGGCGGGCTCTTTGTGATAGTCGCGGCCAGCGACATCATCCAGATCGGCTGGTTCAAGATCTCCGGCGGCAAACGGGTCTTCAAGATGGCGCCGCTGCACCACCATTTCGAGCTGTCCGGCTGGGGCGAGGTCACCATCGTCATCCGCTTCTGGCTGATCTCAGCCCTGTTCGTGGCCGTCGGCCTGGGGTTGTTCTACGCCGAATGGGTGGTGGCGCGGTGAATTGGGCCGGGCGGCGCGTCGGCGTGGCCGGGCTGGGGGTCTCCGGGCGGGCGGTGGTCGCGGCGCTGGCGCCCTTGGGCGCGGAGCTGACCTTGATCGATGACGCGGCCCCGGGCGCTCTGGCGCCGGGCGAGGTCGATCTGGGGCGGCTCGAACTGCTGGTGGTCTCGCCCGGTTGGCCGCCGCACGGGCCGCTGCTGGCGGGCGCGCGCGCGGCCGGGCTGCCGATCTGGTCAGAGGTCGAGTTGGCCTGGCGCCTCAGGGCCAACCCGGACGCGCCCTGGCTGGTGGTCACCGGCACCAACGGCAAGACCACCACGGTCGAGATGCTCGGGGCCATGCTGACGGCCGGGGGCGCGCGCGCGGCCACGGCCGGGAATGTCGGCACGCCGTTGGTCAGCGCCGTGTTGGCGCCGCAGACCGAGGTTTTCGCGGTCGAGCTGTCGTCATTCCAGTTGCATCACACGCGCTCGGTCCGGCCCTTGGCCGCGGCCGTCTTGAATGTGGCGCCGGATCATCTCGACTGGCACGGCTCGTTCGAGGCCTACGCCGCCGCCAAGGCGCGGATCTTCGCGGGCGTCCGTTCGGCCGCGATCTTCCCGGCCGACGATCCGGCGGTGGCCGCCCTGGCCGCCGATGCCGTGTCGGCTGGCGGCGGGTCGGCGGGCGGCGGGTCGCCCGGCGCCGGGCAGCCTGGCGGCGGGCCCGGGACGGCGGTGGCCGCCGATGCCGCCGGGTCGCCCCGGGCGGTCGGGTTCGCCTTGCGGGCGCCCCGGTTGGGCGAACTCGGACTGATCGACGGGCAACTGGCGGACCGCGCCTTCACCGACCGCCGCCGGCGCCACGCCGAAACTCTGGCCTCCCTCGACGACCTGGCGCACCTGGCCGGGCCGGGCGGGCGCCTGGCCCCGCACCTGGTGGCGGATGCCCTGGCGGCGGCGGCGCTGGCGCTGGCCTACGGAACCCCGCCAGACGGCATCGGACCGGCCCTGCGCGGCTTTGGGCTGGGACCGCACCGCCTGGCCGAAGTGGGCCGGGCGGGCGGCGTGCGCTTCGTGGACGATTCCAAGGCCACCAACGCCCACGCGGCGGCGGCGGCGCTGGCCTCTTTCGCGCCCGGCGGCGTGGTCTGGATCGCCGGCGGGCTGGCCAAGGGGGCGCGCTTCGAGTCGCTGGTGGCCGCCTGCGGCGACCGCCTCAAAGCGGCGGTGCTGATCGGGCTGGACCAAAGCCAACTGCGGGCGGCCCTGGCGGCGGGCGCGCCGGAGGTGCCCGTGGTCGCGGTCGCGCCCGGGCCGGACGTGATGGGGCGGGCGGTGGCGGCGGCCGCCGGACTGGCCGCGCCCGGCGACACCGTCCTGCTGGCCCCGGCCAGCGCCTCGATGGACCAATTCGAGACCTACGCCGACCGCGGGCGCCAATTCGCCGCCGCCGTCGCCAAGCTGGTGAGCGCCGATGCCGGCTGACCGCTTGCACTCGCTGCGCGTGGCGCACCTGATGATCCTCATCTCGGTGGCGCTGCTGACGGTCCTCGGGCTGTTCATGACCATGTCCGCGCACACCATCTCGGCCCTGTCCGAGGGCGAGAACCCGTACCGGGCCGGGCTCAGCCAGGCGGCCTTCGCGCTCATCGGCGCGGCCGCCGGCCTGGTGCTGGCGCACACCCACCGGCTGCTCGGCCGGGCGGTCGCCTGGTCGGCGCTGATCGCCACCCTGGCGCTGCAGGCGCTGGTGGTGTTCACCGGGCTGGGGCGCGGCGAGTACGGCAACCGCAACTGGCTCGACCTGGGCTTCACCACCATCCAGCCGTCCGAGTTCATCAAGTTCGGCCTGGCGTTGTGGTTGGGGTCGGTGCTGGCCAACAAGAAGGACCTGCTGACCAGGTGGGGCGAGTTGATCGTGCCCGGCCTGATCGGGATCGCCTTGGGGATGGGCCTGGTGTTGAAGGGCGATGACGCCGGAACCGCGCTGGTGATAGGGCTGATGGCCTTCGGCGCCCTGGTGTTGGCGGGGGTGCCGTGGTCAAAGCTGGCGATCCTGGCCGCTTCGCTGGGGGCGGTCGGTTTCGCCGTGGTGGCCGGGGCCTCCCACCGGTTGAACCGCCTGATGGTGGCCTACAACCCGGAGGCTTGCGAAGAACTGGCCGACCAGTGCTGGCAGATCCGCCAGGCCGAATACTCGCTGGCCTCGGGCGGCTGGTTCGGCGCCGGCCTGGGCGCATCGCGCGGCAAGTGGTCCTATCTGTCGCAGGCCGAATCCGATTTCATCTTCGCCATCATTGGCGAGGAGATGGGCTTGCTGGGCACGCTGACGGTGCTGGCCCTGTTCGGGGCGTTGGGCTTGGGCCTGTTCCAGGTGGTGCGGCTGCACCCGAGCCGCTCGGTGCAGGTGGCCGTGGGCACCATCGGCTGCTGGATCGAGGGCCAGGCCCTTGTCAACATTGGCATGGTCATCAAACTGCTGCCGGTCATCGGCGTGCCGCTGCCTTTCGTCTCGGCCGGCGGCTCGGCGCTGATCAGTTGTCTGGCGGCGATCGGCGTGGTGTTCGGGCTGATGCGAACCGATCCGCAGGTCAAGGAAGCGCTCAAGGTCCGCTCGCGGCGGGCCAGCCGGGTGGCGGCGGTCACCGCCGAGCGGCCGGCGCGCCCGGCGCGGGCTGCGCGGCCGGCGCGGGCGGCGTCATCGGAACGGGCGGCGTCTCCGGTGCGGTCAGTTCCTCTTGAGCGGCCGGCGCGGGCGGCGTCATCGGAACGGGCGGCGTCATCGGAACGGGCGGCGTCATCGGAACGGGCGGCGCGGCCGGGCGCCAGGCGGGCGCCGTGAGGCTGTTGCTGGCCGGGGGCGGCACCTTCGGCCACGTCGGGCCGCTGCTGGCGACGGCCGCCGAACTGCGCCGCCGCCACACCGAGCTGTCCCTGCGCGTGGTCGGCACAGCCGAGGGCCTGGAGGCGGAGTTGGTGCCGGCCGCCGGGCTCGAGCTGGCCATCATCCCCAAGGCGCCGCTGCCGCGCCGCCCCGGCGCCTACGCGCTGCGCTTTCCGGGGCTGTGGCGTCAGGCGGTGGGCCGTTTGCGGGAGCTGATGACGGACTTCGAGCCCGATGCCGTGGTCGGCTTCGGCGGTTATGTCGCCAGCCCGGTCTACCGGGTGGCGGCCAAGGTCGGCGTGCCGATCGTGGTGCATGAGGCCAACGCCCGGCCGGGCCTGGCAAACCGCTGGGGCGCGCCGCGGGCCGCCGCCGTGGGCGTGACCTTCCCGGGGACCGATCTGCCGGGCGCCAAGGTGGTCGGCATGCCGCTGCGGGCCGAACTGGCCCGGCTCGACCGGGCGGGCGCCCGCCCGCAGGCCCGCGCCCTGCTGGGGCTGGCGCCCGACAGGCCGACTCTGCTGGTGGCGGGCGGATCGCTGGGGGCGGTCAACCTCAACCGGGGGGCTGTGGCGGTGGCCGGCCAGTTGTCGCGGGCCGGCGCCCAGGTGCTGCACCTGACCGGGCGCGGCAAAGCGGCGGCGGTGATCGAGGCTCTGGGCCGGGACGGCGGCGGCGGGCATTATCACGTCCGCGAGTACCTGGCCGAGATGGAGTTGGCCCTGGCGGCGGCCGATCTGGCGGTCGAGCGGGCGGGCGCAGGCAGCGTCAGCGAATTGGCCTGTGCCGCGTTGCCGAGCGTGCTGGTGCCGTTGGCGATCGGCAACGGCGAGCAGCGCCTGAACGCCGCCGGCCTGGTGGCCGCTGGCGGCGCCATCCTGGTCGAGGATGCCGACTTCGCCGCCTGGGCGGGCGAGCGGCTGACCGATTTGCTGACCGATGCCGCCCGCCTGGAGACCATGGCCGCCGGGGCGGCGGCCGTGGCGATCCGGGACGGGGCTGAGCGCCTGGCGGACATGATCGAGGCGGTGGCGCGGTGAGCGGCGAGTCGGTTCACCTGATGGGGGTGGGAGGCGTCGGCATGTCGGCGCTGGCCGAACTGGAAGTTGGCGCCGGCAACGCCGTTTCGGGTTGCGACGGGCGGGACTCGGCCACGCTGGCGCGCCTGGCCGCCTTGGGCGTGAAGACCTGCGTCGGCCACGACCCGGCCCACCTGGAGGGCGTCGGCCGGCTGGTCCACACCGGCGCGGTGCCGGCGGACACGCCCGAGTTGGCGGCCGCGCGGGCGCGGCCCGGGCTGGTGGTGCAACACCGCGCGGTGGCGTTGGCGGCCATAGCCAACCGCCGCCGCCTGGTGGCGGTGGCGGGCACCCACGGCAAGACCACCACCGCCGCCATGGTGGTGGCGGCGCTGGAGGCGGCCGGGCTGGAGCCCTCTTACGCGATCGGTTCGGAATTGATTGGGCGCGGCTCGGGCGCGCGGGCCGCGCCTGGCGACCTGATGGTGATCGAGGCCGACGAGTCGGACGGGTCGTTCTTGAACTTTCGGCCGCTGGTGGCCGTGGTCACGAACATCGACACGGACTTCGACCACGCCGATCATTACGGCGCCTTCGAGGCCTATTTCGACGCCTTCGCGGCCTTCGCCGGGCGCGTGCGCCCCGGCGGGGCGCTGATCGCCTGCGCCGCCGACTGGGGCGCGGCCCGGCTGCTGGAGAGCATGGCGAGCCTGGAGAGCATGGCGAGCCTGGAGAGCATGAAGGGCCCGGAAAGCCCGGGTGGCCGGGCCGGGGGCGCCGGGGCTCCGGAACTGATCGGTTATGGCTTGGACGGTGGCCTGGACCGAGCGGGCCTGGACGGAGCGGGCCTGGACGGAGCGGGCCTGGGCGGGCGGCATGTGGCCCTGAACGCGGAGGCGGCCGCCTTGACGGCGGCCAGGCTGGGGGCCGATCCGGCCCGCGCCCGGGCCGGACTGGCCGCCTTCGCCGGGACGGCCCGGCGCTTCGAGCCCAAGGGCGGCGCCGGAGGGGTCGCGGTCTTTGACGACTACGCCCATCATCCGACCGAAATCCGCGCCACCTTGGCGGCGGCTCGCGCCCGGGTGGGCCGGGGCCGGTTGCTGGTGGTCTTCCAGCCGCATCTGTTCTCCCGCACCCAGCGCTACGCCGCCGCCTTCGCCAGGGAACTGGCGGCGGCGGACAAGGTCTGGCTGCTCGACGTCTACGGCGCCCGCGAGGCGCCCGTGCCCGGCGTCGATTCCGGACTGATCCTGGCCGCCGCCCCATCAAGGCCGCCCTCGGCAGGTCAGGACGGGCCGAACACGGCGCCAGGCGCCGTGTTCCAGTGGGCGCGGGACGGCGACCCTGGCTTGGTCGCCGCCGCGGTGGCGGCGGCGGCCCAACCTGGGGACATGGTCTTGACCATGGGCGCGGGCGACGTCACCGAATTGGGACCGCGAATCGTGTCCAAGTTGGAGGCACGCGGCTGATGGGGATGGGCGCGTGGCTGGGCTTCGGCCCGCCGGCCAACGCGGCCGCGGCGCCGGGCGGCGGCGCCGGGGTCGCAGAGGTCGCAGGGGTCGCAGAGGTCACCCGGGTCGCAGGGGGGATCGCTGGCATCAGGCGGGCGGGACCCGGCGGCGGCTTGGCGGGGCGCCTCGTGGCCGCCGGCCGGGGCGGCGCGGAACTGGCCGCGGGCCGGGCCGCCAGCGGCCCGAGCCCGGCCGAATTGGCCGCCAGCCGCACCCAGGCCGCCTTCAAGGCGCGCCGGCGGGCGGCACGCTGGGGCGCGTTCCAGCGGGCGGCGCGCTGGGCGGCGCCGGCTGTGGTCCTGGCGGGCGCGGCGGCGCTGCTGTGGTTGTCACCGGTGTTCGCCGTCCGCGCCGGCGACATCGAGATCAATGGGCTCGGCGGTTGGATCGACCGGGCCGAGGTCTCACGGGTGCTGGCCAAGGAGGTGGGCGTGCCGCTGGTGCGTGTCAGCCCGTCCCAGATCGAGGCGCGCCTGTTGGAACTCACCCCGATCAAGGCCGCCAGCGTTGAGCGGGCCTGGCCGACCGGCCTGACGGTGCGCCTGGAGCCGCGTCGCGCGGCGGCGGCGGTCCAGGACGGCGCCGAATATGTCCTGCTGGACGCGGAGGCCGCCGTGGTCATCCGGGTCGACCAGCCGCCGCAGGGGCTGCCGATCATCGCGGTGCCGCTGACGGACGGCAATCGCCGCACCGTCGAATCGGTGCTGCGCGTGGCGGCGTCCCTGCCCGAATGGTTGACCGCGCAGGTGGCCAGCCTGGGCGCGGAGACCGAGGACACCGTCACCCTGACCCTGGCCGGAGGCGTGGTCGTGGCCTGGGGCGACTCGTCCAACGGGGCGCTGAAGGCGGCGGCGGTCGAAGTGCTGCTGAAAGAGCCGAATGTGAACGCCATCGACGTCACCGCCCCCGAGTTCCCGGTGGTCCGCTGACCGCCAAGCCCGCCAACCCGCCAAGCCCGCCAAGCCCGCCAACCCCGCCAACCCGGCCACCGCCAGGGCCACCCATCAGGCCAACCCCAGCGCGCGGGTCGTCAAACGCGCGCGCTTCGGCGCCTGGCCTGGCGGTAGAGGCGGACGGCGGCCTTGCGGGCCAGGTCGACCGGGATGATCAGCACGGCCAGGCCCAGCACCACGCCCCATTCGAGCGGCGTCAACCCGTAGCCGCCAAGGACCGGCCCGCCAATGTAGGTCAGCAGCACCTGAACCCCGGCGATCAGCGCGATGACGTTGATGAAGCCCAAGTTCCGGCTGATGTTGTCGAACAGGTTCAGCTGCTCGGTGCGGGCGTTGAAAGCGTTGAAGACGGCCGTGAAGACGAACAGCGCGAAGTAACCCGTCAGCAGGTAGCGGCCCGGGTCCCCGGCGGGGCCTTCCCGGAACAGGTCCGTGACCAGCGGTGTGAGCAGGAACAACAGGCTGATGGCGAAGCAGAACAGGCTGCCCGTCAGGATGGCGCTCCACATGTTGCGGCTGAGGACGGACTCGTCGCGGCGTTTCGGTTTCTCCCGCATGAAGCGCCCCAACGCCGGCTCGCCGCCGAAGGCGAGCGCGGCCAGGGTGTCCATGACCAGGTTGACCCAAAGGATCTGGGTGATGGTCAGGGGCGTCTTCATGCCCAGCAGCGGCGCGGCGAAGCTGATCAGCACGGCCGAGACGTTGACCGTCAACTGGAAGATGATGAACTTGCGGATGGTGTTGAAGATGGTGCGCCCGTAGAGGATGGCTTTGTCGATCGAGCTGAAATTGTCATCCATGATGATGATCTCGCTGGCCTCTTTGGCGATCTCGGTGCCGCCGCCCATGGCGAAGCCGACGTCCGCCATCTTCAGGGCCGGCGAATCGTTGACCCCGTCGCCGGTCATGCCGACCACCCGGTTGCCCGCTTGGGCGATTCGCACCAGGCGCGTCTTGTCGCTGGGCAGCGCCCGGGCGATGACGCGCACGTCGCCGAGCGCCCGGCCCAGTTCGGCGTCGTCCAGGCGCGCTAGCTCGCCAGAGGTCAGGACCCGGTCGCGGTCGCTGGCGATCAGCCCGACCTCCTTGGCGACAGCCACGGCGGTGTCCCGGCGGTCGCCGGTGATCATCACCACTTGCACGCCGGCGTTGCGCACTTCGCGGATGGCGGGGACCGATTCGGCGCGGATCTCGTCGCGGATGCCGACAATCCCGACCAGCGTCCAGTCGTCCTGCGGCAGTTGGTCGCCCGCGATGGCGCCCTCGCTGGTGGCCAGGGCCAGCACCCGGATGGCCCGCTCGGCCAGGGCGTTGATCTCGCCGTCGAGGGCGGCGCGATCCGTCAGCGGGACGCGCCGGCCCTGCTCGTCGTAGTAGTGGCGGCAGTTGTCGAGGATGCGCTCGGGCGCGCCTTTGATCAGGGTCAGGTTCCAGGCGCCCGCGATTTGGGTGGCCGAGTACTTGTTCGCGCTGTTGAAGGGGATGGTTTCGACGGCCGTGACCGCGGGCGAGTCCGCCGCGCCGATGACGAAACGCCAGATCGCGCGCTCGGTCGCGTTGCCGCCGATCATGTCCGCCTGGCCGTCGGCGCCGTCGGAGACGATCCCGCTGGTGTTGGCCCGCACGGAGAGCGCCAGCAGGTTTTCCAGCTCGCCGGGCACGTCGCCAATTGTCCGATGCCGTCTGGCCCGGCCGTCGACGAAGACCACCGTTTCGAGTTCGCCCTTGGTGATGGTGCCGGTTTTGTCGGAGAAGAGGATGTTGAGGCTGCCGGCGGTCTCAATCCCGGAGATCTTCCGCACCAGCACGTTGTCGCGCAGCATCTTGCCCATGTTCAGGGCCGAGACGATGGCGATCATCAGCGGCAGGCCCTCGGGCACGGCCATGACCACGATTATCACCGCCAGCATGAGGGCTTGGATGATGTCGTTGGCGATCACCATCCAGTCCGAGCAGTAGGCGGCGATCTGGGCGGGGTCGAAGCCGTTCTGAACCACGATGCGCTGGAACAGCAGCGCCACAGCGATCAGGGTTCCGCCCAGATAGCCGAACAGGCTGATCGACTTGGCCAGCGCGCGGAGTTTGACCTGAAGCGGCGTCTCACGGTTGTCGTCCTGCTGCAACTCGCCCGCGATCTGGCCGTAAACCGACCGATCACCGACCGTCGAGACCTCCATGACCGCGTTGCCGGAGTAGACGATCGAACCGCGGAAGAGACGGTGCGGATCGAGGAAGTCGACCGGGGCGGCGGCATCGGCCTGTCCCGGCGCCGCCACGGTCTTCGGCGCCTCGCTGGTCTCGCCGTTGAGGGCCGACTGGTCGACCCCCAACGAGCCCTCGACCAAGAACCCGTCGGCCGGCACCAGGTCCCCGGACTGCAACAACACCAAGTCCCCGACCACGATGTCGTTCAAGGGCACCTCGGCGGCGGAACCGTCCCGGTAGACCTTGCAGACAATCTTCGAAGCCTCCTCCTGGAGCTTCTGAAAGGCCTGCTCGTTGCGGTATTCCGATGTGGTCGAGACGAACGTGGCCAGCAAGACGGCGACGGCTATGCCCACCGGCTCGTACCACTCGGTCTTGCCGAGGAAGGCGAAGACAACATTGATGGCCAGGGCCACGCACAGGATCCTGATCATCGGATCGCTGAGGTTGCCCAAGAATTTGCTCCAGAAGCCGGGCTTGTCCCGTTCGGTCAGACTGTTGGAGCCATGCTCCCTCAGCGATTCCGCTACCTGGACGCGGCTAAGCCCATGTGGCGCCATCGTTGCGACTCAGTTTCCTTCCCCTGCTGGGCAGTCTCAGCTCGGCCGGTCGACAGCACCGGTCGCGCGCCTGGCCAGGCGGCGCCCGGCCAGCGCAGGCACTCAGTCTAGCCGACCGATTGGCGAGGTGGCCGAATGGTGATTTGCCCATTGACGCGGAGGGCGCCGGCATGGGTTGATATTGACCATTGTGTTCGCGCGCCGCCCGCCGGCGCTCCCCACCCCGAGGAGGAAATCAATGGCAGCGCAGACCGACAGCCCACCTGACCTGAACCCCGCCGCCGAGGACGAGGCTCGCGGCTGGCTGCGAAAGTTCCGGGGCTTCCTCGAGGACTCCACCGAGAGCATCATCTTCGCCAGCCGCTGGGTGCTGGCGCCGGTGTTCCTAGGGTTGGCGGTCGGGCTGGTGGCGGTCATGGTCAACTTCGTCTACCACCTGGCGCATGACATACCCGAATTCCCGACCATGACCGTCGATGAGCTGGCGGCCAGCATCCTGGGTCTGATCGACTTGGCGCTGCTCGGCAACCTGCTGCTGATCGTCATCTTCTCCGGCTATGAGAACTTCGTCTCCAAGATCAACCCGGCCGAGGCCCATGAAGACCGGCCCGAATGGATGGGGACGCTGGACTTCTCCGGCCTCAAGATCAAGATCGTCGGCTCGGTCGTCGCCATCTCCCTGGTCGAACTGCTCCAGGACTTCATCTCCTTGGCCGAGACCCATGACGTCGACCCGACCTACCACCTCTGGCGCGTGGTGCTGCACCTGACCTTTGTGGTCTCCGGGGCGCTTTTCGCGGCCATGGACTTCGTGGCCGAGAAGCGCCAACTCCTGATGCCCAACCACGACGGCAAACCCCGCGGAAGACGCTGAACCGGGCCAGACGGCATCGGGCGCTGGAATAGCTGGCCGCGGCGGGACGTTGGCCCAAGCGGCCGCGGCCGCCAGCCCGTCCGGCGGCGGTCCGAGGCGCCCCCACGTTCCGGACCGCCCGGCGGTTGCGTCCCGGCCCGCGGCTGGGCGGATAGACTAAGCGGGCTTTACGCGCCCACCGGGGCTGCCCCGGGCGGGCCGATCAGCCGATCCAGCAGCCGTTCCAGGAGATAAGTGAAGTGAAAAGCGCCGTCGAAGTCCTTGAGCCGACCAAGGTCAAGGTGACCGTCGAAGTCGAGCCGGGCGAGCTGAAACCGGCGATGGACCGGGCCTACAAGGAGATCGCCGGGCAGATTTCGGTGCCGGGGTTCCGGCCCGGCCGGGTGCCGCAGCGGATCATCGACCAGCGGGTCGGGCGCGGCGCCGTGATCGAGCAGGCCATCAGCGACTCCATGAACGACTGGTTCGGCGATGTCCTCAAAGAGCACCAGCTCAGGCCCATGGCTCGGGCCGAGGTCGACATCTCCAAGCGGCCCGACCCGGCCGCCCCCGAGCCGGACCTCGAGTTCACGGCCACCTTTGAGATCCGGCCCGAGGTTGTGCTGCCGGATTTGGCGGCCGTCAAGGTCCAGGTCGGCCCGGCCACGGCCACCGCCGAGGAGGTTGACCAGGCGCTTGACAACCTGCGCGAGCGCTTCGCCTCGCTCAAGACCGTCGACCGGCCCGCCCGGGACGGCGACTTCGTGACCATTGACCTGAGGGCCGAGATCGACGGCGAGGAGGTCGACTCCGTCGCAGGGATCTCCTACCGGGTCGGCGCCGCCAACATGTTGGATGGCCTGGACGAGGCCCTGGACGGGCTCTCGGCCGGTGAGGTCACCACCTTCACCTCGCCCCTGGCGGGCGGCGCGCGCGCCGGCGAGGACGCCTTGGTGACGGTCAAATTGGAGGCCGTCAAGGAGTCGGAGCTGCCGCCCGCGGACGACGACTTCGCGGAGCTGGCCAGCGAGTTCGACACCATCGAGGAGCTGCGGGAGGACCTCGCCCGCCAGGGCGACAAGCTGGCCGAGCGCGCCCAGGTGATTCAGGCGCAGGAGAAGCTGATCGATCAGCTCTTGGACACCCTTGACTTCCCGGCCCCGCCGGGCGTGGTCCAACAGGACGCCGAGACGCGCCTTGAGCGCGACGGCAAGTCCAAAGACGACGAGGACGCCTTGGCCGAGTACAAGGCCGACTCGACCAAGGCCATCCGCACCGAGTTGCTGCTGGACGCCCTGGTGCAGCGGTTCAAGGTGACGGCCGACCAGCGCGAGCTGGTCGACTTCGTGCTGCCGATGGCCCTGCGCTACGGGATCGACCCGACTCAGTTCCTCCAGACCGCCATCGCCTCCGGCGAACTGGTCCACTTCCAGGCCGAGTTGCTGCGCAACAAGGCGGCCGTCGAGGCGCTCAAGACAATCACCGTCGAGGACCCGGACGGTCAGGTCGTGGACGTGGCCGCGCGCCTGACCGCGCCCGCCCGGGCCGATTTGGGCGACGACTTGGCGGACTTGGACGGCGACGCCCTGACGGACGAGGACCTGGCGGCCGACGCGCTCATCGAGGAGGTCGACTTCGACCTGGCCGAGTTGGCGCTCGAGGAAGAGGAGTAGCCTGGCCCCACGATCCGGCGCCCCGGCGCGTGGGCGGCGCCCCAACACCGAGAGAGAGACAAGGATGTCCAGAGAACTCACTTTCCCCTCCTTCGACGGCACTGAGCTGTACGCCAAACTGGAGGTCCCCACCAACCCCAAAGCGCTGACCGTCATAGTCCACGGGTTGGCCGAGCATCAGGGCCGTTACGACTACCTGGCGGCGCGGCTGGCGGCGCAGGCCTACGCGGTGTTCCGGTTCGACCATCGGGGCCACGGACGGTCCAAGGGCGAGCGGGTCTACTACTCGGACTTCACCGAGATCGTGGATGACGTCAACGCCGCCTTCGAGGTGGCCACGGGCGAGCTGCCCGGGTTGCCGGTTTACCTGATCGGGCACTCGATGGGTGGCTACGCGTCGGCGCTGTTCGGAACCAAGTACCCGGACAAGGCTGCGGGAATTGTCTTTTCCGGGGCGCTGACCAGGTACAACAACCAAGTCATGGGCCCCATCCCGCTGCCCGGCGACCCGCACACGTACGTCCCGAATGAGTTGGGCGCCGGGGTGTGCTCCGACCCGGCCGTGATCGAGGCCTACGTCAACGACCCGTACGTGGAGAAGCAGATCTCGCTCGGCCTGTGCAACTCGTTCGCGGGCGGCCTGGAGTACCTGAAGGCGAACGCGGCGGCGTTCGTCGCGCCCACGCTGATCCTCCACGGCGGCCTGGACGCGCTGGTCTCGAACCTCGACTCGCGCGAGTTCTTCGGCGAGATCGGCTCGGAGGACAAGTCGCTGCGCGTCTACGCCGGGCTGATGCACGAGATCTTCAACGAGATCCGCAAGGACGAGGTCATCGGCGACACGCTGGCCTGGCTCAACGCTCACGTGTGAAGCCCGGCGACGTCCGCCAGCCGCCAGCCAGCAGGCCAGCTCGCGCCACCAGCGCCGACTGATCCGCTGAGCGGCGCAGAGCGCGTCCGGGGACGATGCCGCCCGCCCCCGGGCGTTTGACAGGCCCGCGGGCCGTGCAGAATACTGACCAAGGCTCCACGCCACAATGGCTTGTGTCCGGCTTGCGCTGGCACAACGGACTGGGGCCGACCGATGCGGCAAAGCAGCCCTTCGTGATTTGGCACCTAGCAACCTCGTAACCCCTTGAGCAGAAAGAATGTGATGAAGCGTTATTTCAGTGGCAAGACCTTGGCGGTCGGAGCGTTGGCCCTGTCGTTATCGGTGGCCATGATCGCCTGCGCACCCCTCGATGAAGACTCCGGCGACCAAACCGGCGCTCCGACGTCTTCGGGCGACGAGTCGACGGGAGTCAAGGACGGCGGCGAGGCCGTCTTCGCCGGGTTCATCTCCACCCCGAAGAGTTGGAACCCGTTGACGGCGCAAGGCGACACCACCGGCAACCGGCAGGCGCAGTGGCCGTTCTACCCCCATGTCTTCTACGGCGACTACGCCGGGGCCCTCCAACTCAACACGGACTTGATGGAATCCGCAGAGGTCACCAGCGAGGACCCGATGACAGTGGTCTACAAGATCAAATCCGGCGCGGTCTGGTCAGACGGCGAGGCGATCGACGCCGACGACTTCTTTTACACCTGGTCGGTTCAGGACCCGCGCCAATGCGCGGATTGCACCGCCGCCTGGACGGCCGGTTACGACTCGATGACATTGACCGCCTCGGATGACAAGCTCACCGTCACGGCGGTCTTCGACACGCCATTCTCAATGTGGAAGACGCTGTTCATCACCCTCCTGCCGTCGCATGTCGCCAGCGACTACGGCGACCTGGCGACCTCCTTCAATGATGGGTTCGTCAACAATCAGCCGGTGGTCTCCGGCGGCCCCTACGTCATCTCGGAGTTCGAGGCCGATGTCTCTCTGACCATGGTCAAGAACGAGAAATGGTACGGCAGCCCGGCGCATCTCGACACTATCCACTACCGCTACATCACGTCGCCGAGCGAGGTCATCACGGCCTACCAGAACGGCGAGGTCACCATCGTCTACCAGAATCCGTCGCTGGAGACGGTCGAGAAGGCCAACGCCATCGAGGGGTCTTCGGTCGAGATCGCCAGCAGCCTGACCTATTACCATCTCATCTTCAAGGCGGTTGGCGACGGGCTCGCTGACGCGGCGCTGCGCAAGGCCGTGGCGCAGGCGATCGACGCCTCTGACTTCGTCACCCGGATCCCAAGGCAGTACGACCCGGAGGCGCCGGTGCTCGGCTCGCTGGCGTTCGCCCCCGGCCAGGCTTACAGCGGTTACGATGGCGACCCGTACGTCGACGCCGCCAAGGCGTTGAACGTGGGCCAGGGCGATGTCGAGGGCGCCAAGAAGTCTCTGGCCGACGCGGGCTACACCATCACGGACGAGAAGCTGCACCTGCCCAGCGGCGAGGCGCTGCGCCCGTTGACGATCCTGACCTACTCGGCCGACACTGAGCGCATGCAGATGGCTGAAATCCTCAACAGCCAGCTCAAGGCCATTGGCATTGAGACGACGATCGACGCGGCCGACAACACCCGCTACGGCACCGACGGCTTTGCCGGCAAGTTTGACATCCTGATCACTGCGACCGCTTCTGACCTGGGCGTGCAGGCTCTCGACCAGTGGTACGGCACCGGCAAGGCCCGTAACGGCTCCGGCTACTCGTCCGCGGCGTTCGACGCGCTAGTGGCGGAGGGCAACGTGGCCCTGGACCCGGCCGAGCAGATCCGGATCCTTCAAGAGATGGACAATATGCTGCTGAGCGAGGCGATCGCCTTGCCGCTCTACTCGATCGGCAACGTGCTCATCCATTCGCAGGACTTCGCCGGCCTGCAACCGTCGATGAGCAAGTACGGCTTGACGTGGAACATCAACAACTGGGGCTACCTCAGATGACAATCCCTGTTGCCGCCGCCGCGGCCCCTCGTGGGTCGCGGCGGCGCTCTGGGGCGCACCAATAGGAGAGACACTCTGTGACCAGCACCTTTCGAGTGGTGACCGACCAAGGCACCACTGAATTCAACGACGCCTATCGCAATGTCACCGGCTCGGCCGGATACATCGTTTCGGCCAACATCTACAACCGCGTGGTCCTGCACGAATGGGATTCCCCGGTTGTCTACCCCGACCTGGCCACCCATTGGGAAGTCATAGACGCCGCCCGCGTCTACCGGTGTTACCTCAACCACGCCGCCAGGTGGCACGATGGCGTCCCGGTGACGGCGCACGACGTCGCCTTCACGCACAGCGAGCAGGTGGCGAAGGGCTACCAGGCGGCGGCGTCCTTCGCCGATGTCGAAGAGATCGTCGAGGTCGACCAGCACACTGTCGACTACGTGCTGAGACGTCCCGACGCCGCCTTCTTGACCAAGCTCGGCAATTTCATCACCGCGCACGTCCTGCCCGCCCATCTTTATGAGGGCACCGATTGGGCGACCAATCCGCACAACCAAGACCCGGTCGGCTCCGGGCCTTTCCGGGTGGCCGAGTGGACACCGGGGGGCAACGTCGTCATGGAGGCGGTCAAAGGCCACTGGGGCCCCGGCCCGTTGGTGGACCGCGTCGAACTCATAGTCGTGGAAGACCTCGACGAGGGCGTGCGCATGGTCGCCCGCGGCGACGCCGACTACATGGTGCAAGATGTGCTCACCTTCGACCGATTGCATCTGCTGGACGGCTTCGACCCGGCCAAGTTCCGCGTGACGGCGCAGCGCGGCGCCGGCATGGCTCGGATCGAGTTCAACCACCGGCATCCTGTTTGGGGCCAGTTGGTGGCGCGCCAGGCCATCGCTCAGGTCATGGATCGGCGGGCTTTCGACGCGAAACTGTTCGACGAAGGCGTGTCGCGGTCCTGGGACCACTACCTCATCCCCAACGTGGCCTGGGCCTTCGATGAGTCTGTGAGCGCCCCCGGCCTGGACGTGGCCGCCGCCGAGCGGCTGCTGGACGAGGCGGGACTGCCCCGGGGCGCGGACGGCGTTCGCCACCGGATGAAGCTCTATTACATGCACACTTTCGGCTGGCACGGCGACATCGCCGGTCCTTTGGCCCGCCAGCTGCGCGCCGTCGGCATCGAGGCTGAAGTGGTGGCGTTGCGGTCGCCGGAGTGGAAGGCCGTCGTTGACGGCGCCGGGCGCTTCGACTTCGTGGTGTCCGGCGGCGGCATGGCGCCCGACCCGGGTGTGCTGGCGGCTCGCTACGCGTCGACCAGCGTCGGCAACTGGACCGGCTACTCCAATCCGGAGGTTGACGCCGTCTTCGAGGCCGCCCAGGTCACGGTCGACCAGGCCAGGCGCGGTGAGTTGTTCAGACGCCTGCAACGGTTGTGGGCTGACGATGTCGCCTTCGTGCCGTGCTATTGGTACGGCCACTACTTCGCGCGCAGCCCGCGGTTCTTCGGCTGGGCCGACCAGTTGCAGTACTCGGTGCCGTTCTGGCATTGGGGCCGCATCCGGCCGGTCGAGGCGTGAGGGGCCGCGCGTGCGCGATTCACGGCATTTCGTCGTCGCCACACCAATCGACGCGGTCGAGTTCAACGACTGTTACCGCAACTACACCGGCTCGGCCGGCTATCTGGTGTGCAACAACATCTACAACCGGGTGGTGCTCAACGAATGGTACAACCCGGTGGCGTTCCCTGACCTGGCCACACATTGGGAGATCCTTGACGGGGCCGCCAGATACCGCTTCCATCTCAACCAGGCCGCGCGGTGGCATGACGGCACGCCAGTCACCAGCCACGACGTCGCCTACACTCATGGCGAGGCGATAGCCAAGGGCTACGAGGCGGGCCGTTTTCTCAGTTCTGTGGCGCGGGTGGCCGAGGTCAATCGCCACACCGTCGACTACTGGCTGAGCGAGCCCAACGCCGGTTTCCTGACGCAGCTCGGGAACTTCATCTTCACCCATGTCCTGCCGGCGCATCTTTACGAGGGCACCGATTGGGCGACCAACCCGCACAATCTGAAACCGATCGGGTCGGGGCCGTTCCGGTTCGTGGAGTGGGCGCCGGGCGAGCGCATCGAGCTGGAGGCCGTCAAGGACCATTGGGGCGCGCGCCCGGAGATTGACAGGATCACCATCAGGGTTGTGCCCGACCGCGACGAATGCGTCGCCATGGTCTGCCGCGGCGAAGCCGACTGCGTGCCGCAGGACACGCTCACTTACGACCGGTTGGACCTGGTCCGGGGCTCTGAGGCGGTGGTCAGATTGGACCGCAAGCCCGGCCCGGGGATGGCCCTGCTCGACTTCAACCACGCCAAGGCGCCCTGGGACGACCAGCGGGTGCGCCGGGCCGTGGCGGCGGCGGTGGACCGCTCGAAGTTCGGGCCGTTGGCCGACCCGGGGGTGGCCGAGCCTTGGGACCATTACTGGATCAAGTCGGTGCCGTGGGCCTTCAACGCCGAGGCGAAGGCGCCCGGGCACGATCCGGTCTTGGCGAACCGGCTGCTCGACGAAGCTGGACTCGCCCGCAGCCCCGACGGCACACGCATGACCACAACTGTGTTCTTCATGCAAATGTTCTACTCACATCGGGTCTTGGCCCGAGAGGTCTGCGCCGCCTTGGCGCGGGTCGGCATCGCCGCTCAAGCGGTCGGGCTGAGTTCGGTCGAATGGAAGAGCGTCATCGGCGGGGCCGACGCGGACTTCGACCTGTTCATCGTCGGCGGCGGGATGTCGCCGGACCCGGAGGTCACCGCTAACAAGTACACCAGTGGCGGCGGCCCCGCCAACCTTGGCCGCCACCGCAATCGCGTTGTCGACCAGCTCTACCAGGCCGGCCGCACCACCTTGTCGAAGGCCGAGCGCGGGGAGATCTATCGCCGGCTCCAAGACGTCTGGGCGCACGATGTCGAATGGGTGCCGTTGTTTTGGTACGGCACTTACTACCCCTACTCGAAACGCTTCTTCGGCTGGTCCGACCAACTCGACCACTCGGTGCCGTGGTGGCATTGGGGTCGCGTTCGACCCGTCGAGCCCAGTTTCTATGACTAGGTTCTTTTGGCCGAAGATGGGCGCCGCCCCGGCTCATGTTGGCAAAGCGACAACCAGACGAGATCGCTAGGAGGAGGCAAGCGTGGTTCGCGGCATCGCCGTCAGGGCGCTCAACAGCCTGGCTGTCCTGTTCGCGTCGTCGGTGTTGATCTTCTTGCTGGTGTCGCTGGCCGGGGACCCGTTGGCGGAGATGAGGCAGCAGGACCCGCCCGTCAGCGAGTCGGTCATCGCCGCCGAGGAACACCGGCTGGGGCTTGACCTGCCTCTGCCCAAACGCTACGTCAACTGGATCACCGGCGTCCTGACCGGCGACTTCGGCCCCTCTGTCTCTCCAACTCTGAACATCGCCTCAGAACTCGGCGAACGCGTCATCGTGACACTGCGCCTGGTGATAGTGGCGATGATCGTCGCCATCGTCCTGGCCGTCCTGGCGGGACTGGTCTCAGGCCTCAAACAAGGCAGATTCCCCGACCTGACGCTGACCTTCGGCGCCTTCGTGCTGCTGTCGCTGCCGAGCTTCTGGATGGCCGTGCTGCTCAAACAGGCCGGCATTTGGATCAACCAGACCAGCGGCTACCGCATCTTCTACACCGTCGGCTATCAGTCAGTGCCCCCGATCAAGGGATTCTGGGGCCATCTGGGGGACCTGGCCGGCCACCTGATCCTGCCGACGATCGTCTTGATCCTGGTGCACCTGGCGTCTTGGACCAGGTACCAACGCACCGCCACAATCAACCAACTCGACGCCGACCACGTCAAGTACGCCATTCTGCGCGGCCTTCCCCGCGGGGTGGTCATGCGTTCCCACGTGATCCGGCCCAGCCTGGTGCCGCTGATCACCATCATCGGGTTGGAGCTGCCGGGCCTGTTCTCGGGGGCGATCATCACCGAGACGGTCTTCCAGTGGAACGGCATGGGCGCGCTGCTGTTAGACGCCTTGCGGCGCTCGGATGTCAACACCGTCCTCGGCTGGCTGCTGGTGTCCGCCTCGGCGGTGGTGATCTTCAACCTCTTGACCGACATCCTCTACCGGTTCGTCGACCCCAGGATGCGTCGGAGCGGCCATGTCTGACTTCGAGGCCCGCGTCGCTGACGCCCAGCCCGTCCCCGGCCGGCCGGGGCGCCGCGCCCAGGGGCGGTCGATGTCGTCATGGGCTGTGGCCAGGCGCCGCTTCTGGCGCAACCCGGTCGCCATCGTCTCGCTGGCAGTCGTCCTGATGATGGTGTTGGCGGCCATCCTCGGTCCAGTCTGGACCTACAGCTACACCGACATCACCCCTGATCCGACGCAGCCGCCGTCCCCGACGCACCCGTTCGGCACAGACGTGCTCGGCCACGACATGCTGGCCCTGGTTCTGCGCGGCTTGCGGCAGTCGCTGTCGATCGCCTTCATGGTGGCGGTCCCGGCGACCTTGCTGGGCGTCATCGGCGGCATGCTGGCGGGTTTCAAAGGGGGCGGCGTCGACAGCGTCATCATGCGCGTCGTCGACCTGATCCTGACCATTCCGTCGATGGCGTTGGCCAGCTTCCTCGGTTCTCGGCTGTCGGGCGTCGGTGTCTCCACGCTGACGCTGTCGCTGGTGCTGGCGGCGCTCTTGTGGACCTCGATGGCCCGGCTGGTCAGAGGGGTGTCAACGGCGATCCGGGGCGAGTTGTATGTTGACGCGGCCGTCTTGATGGGGTCTTCGAACCTGAGAATCATGGTCCGCCACGTCCTGCCGAACGTTCTGGACCAGGTCATCGTTTCGGTGACACTGCTGGTCGGCACGGCGGTGCTGGCTGAGTCCGGATTGTCGTTCCTCGGTTTTGGCATCCGCGCGCCCGACACGTCCCTGGGTCTGCTGGTGTCGAACGCAAAGGACTCGGCCATGACTCGGCCTTGGACGTTCTACTTCCCCGGCCTGGCGATCATCGTCTTCGTGCTGGCGATCAACTTCTTGGGCGAGTCGCTCCGCCAAGCCCTCAATCCTCACCGCGCCACCAACAATTACCTGGGCAAACGCGCCCGGCGCAGGTCTGCGGCGGGTGGCGGGCGGTCGAAGGCGCCAGCGGCGGCGGTCGATCCGGACCCGGCGCGGGTCGCGCTCGCGGCGGAGCCCGCGGACGGGCCGGCCGGGGCGGACCCGCCAGGCGCGGGCGCTTTGGCCGCGGCCGGGCCGGTGCTCGAGATCGAGCACCTTCGGGTTGAGTTCCCCCGAGAGGGAGTTGTGGCCGTTGACGATCTGTCGCTGCGGCTCGCCCCCGGCGAGATTGTGGCTTTGGTGGGCGAATCCGGCTCCGGCAAGACGATGACGGTGTCTTCGGTCGTCGGCCTGCTCCCGGCCGGAGCCCAAGTCAGCGGCTCCATCACCTTTGACGGCCAGGCGTTGACGGGCTTGGACTACGCCGGGTGGCGGACGGTGCGCGGCCGCAAAGTGAGCATCATCCTGCAAGACCCGATGACCAGCCTGAACCCAGTGCTGACTGTCTTCCACCACTTCAAAGAGACCATGCAGGCCCTCAGCTCGGAGAAGCTGGCTGATCAGGAGTTGAAGCGAAGGGCGGCGGAAATACTGGAGCGCGTCGGCATCAACAACCCCGGCCAACGGCTGTACCAGTACCCGCACGAGCTGTCCGGCGGCATGCGGCAACGGGTCGTCATCGGCCTGGCAATTGTGGCCCAGCCCAAGCTGATCATCGCGGACGAGCCGACCACCGCCCTTGACGTGACCGTCCAAGCCCGCGTCCTTGACACCCTCGAAGAGGCCCGCGCGTCGGTCGGCGCCGCGATGGTGTTCATCACGCACGATCTGGCGCTGGTGGCCGGATTGGTCGACCGGGTTGTGGTGATGAAAGATGGCTTGGTTGTTGAGTCGGCGGACGCCGACTCTCTGTTCGCCCACCCGAGCCACCCCTACACCCGCTCCCTGTTGGCGAAGATCCCCCGGCTGGAGAGGCGGGGCGGACCGTGACCGTTCCGGGTGGAGGCAGCCTCCTTCGGGTCGACCGGCTGACCAAACACTTCCAGACCCATCGGCTGTTCCAGCGCCGTCACACCATTCACGCCGTCTGCTGCGCCTCCTTCGAGTTGACGGGCGGCGAGACCCTGGGCATCGTCGGCGAATCCGGCTCCGGCAAGACGACGTTGCTGCGCACCGTGCTCGGGCTGTATGAGCCGACTGGCGGCGCGGTCTACTTTGAGGGGTCGGCCCTCGATTACCGCGACCGCGCGGCCAGGCGGGCGTTCTGGCGGCGCATCGGCGTGGTTTTCCAGGACCCGTACTCGTCGCTCGACCCCCGCATGACGGTCAGCGACCTGCTGCGCGAACCCCTGATCGTGACCGGCGCCAAGATGGACGCCCGCGAGCGCGTGCGAGAGGTCCTGGACGAGGTCTACCTGCCGCAAAGCGTCTTGGGGCGCTTCCCGCACGAGTTCTCCGGCGGCCAGCGCCAGCGCATAGCGATCGCTCGCGCGCTGATGCTCAAGCCGGAGTTCATCGCCCTCGACGAGCCGGTGTCTTCGCTCGACGTCACCATTCAGGCGGAGATCCTTGAGCTGTTGGCCAGAATCCAGCGTGAGACTCAGACCGCCTACATCCTGATCTCCCACGACTTGGCGGTAGTCGCCCAGACTTGCCATTCCGTGATCGTCATGTACGGCGGTCAGATCGTGGAGGCCGGACCGACTGCGGCGGTGGTCGAATCTCCCAGCCACCCTTACACCCAGGAGCTTCTGGCCTGCGTGCCGAGCCCCGATCCGGCGGGAGAGCGTGCCCGCATCAAGCGCCGCCGCGAGCTGTTCTCAATCACTGACGAGCGCTCGTGGACCTTGCCCCCGTGCCCCTTCGAGGGCCGCGACGCGCGGTGAGCGCGGTGACGCCCGCCGATGCCGTTGGGGGGCGAGGGTTTGGGGGGCGGACCCGGGATGGGCGGGCTTCGGAAATTCCTGGTGAATTTGTCTTGACAAAGCCGGTGACGTTGGCTGTAACCTAGTAGCGCGCTCTAGTAGAGCGCTCTAGTCAAATAGCTGAAGCGGGCGCTGGCGCCCGCCTGACCGGACCGGCGATGACCGCCGGGGAATGGATTCACGATGTCGACGCCGACTCAGGAAGAAGTTCGAGCGCTTGTGGCCGCCACCCCCGCCTCTGGCAAACGGCGATCGCTGGGATTCATCGCGGCGGCCGTGACGCTGGGATCGCTGCTGTTCGGCTACGACACCGGCGTCATCGCCGGCGCGTTGCCGTATCTGAACCTGCCCCAAGCGGGCGGCGGCCTGGGGCTGAACGATGTCGAGACCGGCTTGGTGGGCGGCCTGATCGCGGTCGGCGCCGCCTTCGGCGCGTTCTTCGGCGGGCGGCTCTCGGACCGCTACGGGCGGCGCCACAATGTCTTGCTGCTGGCGATCGTGTTCCTGGTGGGAGCGCTGGGCTGCTCGCTGGCGCCGAGCTTATGGGTTCTCTACCCGGCGCGGCTGGTGCTCGGATTCGCTGTCGGCGGGGCCGCGGCGACGGTTCCGGCCTACCTCTCGGAGACCGCCCCGGCCCGCATTCGCGGGCCGCTGGTGGCGATCGACCAGTTCATGATCGTTGGCGGGCAGTTGCTGGCCTACAGCGTGAACGCGGCCATCGCCCGCGGGACGGGCGGCCCGGCGGCGGTCGTCGAACACGACCCGAGCGGCGTTTACCAGCCCGGCGAGGAAGTCTCCTGGGACGTCCTTGGGTCCATCGACGGCCTGGTGGTCGCCGGCGGCAACGGCGCCACCTGGCGCTGGATGCTGGTGATGGCCACCATCCCGGCCGTCGCGCTGTGGATTCTGATGCGCATGATGCCGGAATCGTCGCGTTGGCACGCCGCCAACCTCCGCTTCGTCGATGCGATCGGATGCCTCAAACGGGTGCGCGATGACGCCAAAGACGACGTCGCCGGGGAAATCGACCAGATGGTCGACCTGCACCGCCAAGAGGCCCGCCGCAGCTTGACGCTGAGACAGGTGCTGGCCGTCAGGTGGACTCGCCGCATCCTGTTCATCGGCGTGGGCCTTGGCGTCTTCGACCAGCTGACCGGCATCAACACCGCCATGTACTACCTCCCCACAATCCTGCGGGCGGCCGGGTTCTCATCCATGGACTCGATCAGCCTCAATGTTGTCACCGGCGCCGCGTCCTTCGTCGGGTCCGCCATCGGCTTCATCCTGATCGCCAAGTTCGCCCGCCGCCACGTCGGCATCTACCAAGAGGCCGGGGTCTCGGTCTGCCTCCTGGCGCTGGCCGCCACCTTCGCCATCGGGATCGCGCCGTTCTTGGACGGCGACGGCGCCCTGGCCGGCGCCCCGGCCTACGCGCCCTGGCTGGTGCTGATCTTGGTGTCGGTGTTCGTGTTCGTCAAACAATCCGGCACCGTCATGTGGGTGCTCCAGGCCGAGCTGTACCCGGCCTCGATCCGGGGCTCGGCCATGGGCGTCGGCGTGGCCGCCGTCTGGGTCACCAACGCCATCATCACCTTCGCCTTCCCGGTGATGATCTCCCGGCTTGGCCCGGTCACGACCTACGCGGCCTTCGGCCTGATCAACATCGTGGCGCTGGTGTTCTACATCAAAGCCGTCCCCGAGACCAAAGGCGCCAGCTTGGAGCGGCTCGAGCTGGCGTTCCGCCAAAAATACTCCCGCGCCATCGGGGATTGACCGCCTTCCCCCTGCCCGATGCCGCCCGGCCGGGCCGGGGGACCGCCTCCGCCAGCGCCGCCCGCCCGGGGCGGCGGTTTCACCAACCGAGAGGAACAACCATGACCAAAGCACTCAACCCAATTGCCCCGTACAACAACTTGACGATCGGCGTCTGCCCCGACCAGTGGGGGGTCTGGTTTCCCGATGACGACAAACAGATCCCTTGGCAACAGGCGCTCGCGGAAATGGCCGAGGCGGGCTTCTCGGTCATGGAGACCGGTCCCTTCGGCTACTTCCCCAAAGACCCGAAGGCTCTGCGGCGGGCCATGGACGCCCACGGCTTCAGAGTTGTCGCGGGCACGGGCTGGGGAATCTTGCACCGGGCCGAGGCCTGGCCGGAGACGGAGAAGACCTTCCGCGCCATCGCCGAGGTCCACGCCGAGGTCGGCGCGGAGTACATAGTCCACCTGCCGCCGCTTTTCCGCTCGGACAAGACCTGGGAGTTCACCGACGACCGCGTGCTGACGCCTGAGGCTTGGCGTCTCTACGTCGACAACGCCAACCGGCTCGGCCGCATGCTGAAGGACGATTACGGTCTCAAAATGGTGCTCCACCCGCACGGCGACTCGCACATCGAGACCCCGGACGACATCGCCCGTGTTTTCGCCGCCACCGACCCGGACTACGTCAATCTGTGCCTCGACACCGGGCACATCGTCTACGGCGGCGGCGACCCGGTCGCCATGGTCCGCCAATACCCCGAGCGGATCGCCTACGTCCACATCAAGGCCTTCGACCCGGCCCTGGTCAAGCAGGCCCATGACGAGGACTGGCCCTTCGGGGAGGCGGTCGCGCGCGGCGCCTCGGTCACCCCGCCGGCCGGCGAGCCGGACATGAAACTCCTGATCGACGCCCTGGCGGGTCTGAACAAGCCGCTCTACGTCATCTGCGAGCAGGACCTCTACCCGGCCGACCCGGCCTTCCCGCTGCCCAACGCCATCGCCACCCGCGAGTTCCTGGCCACCTGCGGGCTCGGCCAGCTGTGACGCCGCCGCCCGCCGCCGCCGGCCTGACGGCCGCGGCAACCGCGATCATGACAACCGCGACAACCCTGACAACCGCGACAACCGCGACAACCGCGACAACCCTGACAACTGCGACAAGGAGACAACTATGACCGTGAACATTGGAATTGTGGGAGTCGGCGGGATGGGCCAGGCCCACGTCGCCCGCATCCGGACGGAACTCGCCGGCGGGCGGATCGCCGCCGTCAACGACATCGACCAAGCCAGGGCCGAACGGGTGGCGGCGCCGCTGGGCGCGGCGGTCTACGCCGACGACGCGCAACTGGTGGCCGCGCCGGAGGTCGACGCGGTCTTGGTGGCCAGCTTCGGCCCCGCCCACGAGGCCACCGTCACCGCCGCCATCGCCGCCGGCAAACCGGTTCTGTGCGAAAAGCCGTTGGCGCCGACGGCGGCGGGCTGCGTCCGGATCATGGAGGCCGAGGCCCGCGCCGGCGCCAAGGTCGTCACAGTCGGCTTCATGCGGCGCTTCGACCGCGGCTACAACGAGATCAAAGAGGCCATCGCGGCGGGCGAACTCGGCCGCCCGCTGATAGTCCACAACCGGCACCGCAACCCCACCGTGCCCCAGTCCTACACCGCCGACATGGCCATCAACGACACCGCCATCCACGAGATCGACACCATGCGCTGGCTGCTCGGCGAGGAGATCGCCGCCGTCCGCGTCGACCAGCCGCGCCCGACTTCCCGCCGGTTCCCGCACCTGGCCGATCCGCTGGTGTTGGCGCTGGTCACCGAGTCGGGGGTGATCGCATACGACGAGGTCTTCGTCAACATCCAGTACGCCTACGACATCCGCTGCGAGGTCGTCCTCGAGGCCGGGACCGTCGCCCTGGCGGACCAGAGCGCGACCGTCCGGCGGGACGCGGCCGGCGCGCGGCATCGGCTGACGGCGGACCACAACCAGCGTTTCGGCCAGGCCTTCGCGGCCGAGCTGCAAGCCTGGATCAACGCCGTCGCGGCCGGCCGCCAGACCGGCCCGACCGCCTGGGACGGTTACGCCGCCGCGGCGGTTTGCGACGCCGGTCTGCGGGCGCTGGCCTCGGGCGGCCTGGAGCCGGTCGAGCTGATCGCCAAACCGGCGTTGTACGCCTGAACGGACGGGGCAGACCAATGGTGGACATAGCGCTCGACCCGAATATGTATTTCCGCACGATGCCGACCGCCCAGACCCTGCACAAGGCCCGTCAGCTGGGGTTCGGTTTTGTGGAGTTGTCACCCAACGCCGAGTTCCACTTCTGGCACCGTTACCCGAAAGCCGACGCCGCCTTTGTGGCGGAGTTGAACCGCGCCCAAAAGGAAACCGGCGTGCGGGTGCGCACTTTGAACCCGGTTTTCGACTGGTCCAGCGCCGACGAGGCGGAACGCCAGGCGCAGGTCCGCAATTGGCGCCGCCTGCTCGAGCTGGCCGACCAGCTCGACTGCCGCGAGGTCACCTCCGAGTTCTCCGGCGACCCGAACACCCCGCGCCGCTGCGAGCAGCAGTGGTACCGCTCCATCGAGGAGCTGGCCCCGGTCTTCGAACGCTATGGAATCCGGCTGAACCTGGAGGCCCACCCCTATGACTTCGTGGAACGTCACGATGACGCTTACGCGGTTGTCCGCGGGGCGGACCGGCCGTGGATCGGATACGAGTACTGCTGCCCGCACACATTCCATCTCTCGGACGGCGCCGGCGACGCCGGGCGGATGATCCGCGACGCCGCCCCCTTGCTGCGCGAGGTCCACGTCGCGGATTCGTACAACCACCGGGCTAACGACGGCAACCGCTATATCCTCAACCCGCCGGGCGTGGACGCGCGCGTCCACCAGCACAACCGCATTGGGCAAGGGGAGGTCCCCTGGGAGGAGGTCTTCGCCGCCCTGCGCGCGGTCGGCTTCGACGGCGTGCTCTCTGTCTGTGTCTTCGGTTGGCACGAGACCGCCGACCAAGCCAACGCCGCCATCCTGGAACGCCTGCGCCAGGAGTTCCCCGCCGCCCGGTAGAGCGTGCTAGTGTCCGGGTGGGGCGCCCAGCCCCACAGGCCACCGATCCCGACCGGCAGCGAGGTTCTATGCGACGCCCAACAATGGCGGATGTGGCGCGCGAGGCCGGGGTCTCCCGGGCGTTGGTCTCGATTGTCTTCCGGGACGCCGCCGGCGCCTCGGAGGCGACCCGGGCGCGCGTCCGCGCCGCGGCCGCGCGCATCGGCTACCAACCCAATCTGGCGGCCCGGCATCTCGCGCGCGGGCCGGGCCGCGCCATCGGCGTGCTGATGACGCTGCGCAACCCCTTCCACGCCAGCCTGGTCGAATCCGTCGAACAAGGCGCCGCAGCCCGGGGGCGGGAGGTCATCCTCGCCACCGTGGGGCCGAGCCGCGCCGAGGCGGCGGCGTTGGCGGCCCTGGCCGGGCAGCCCTGCGCCGGGTACGTGCTGCTGGGGCCGACCGGCGGCGTGGACGGCATCGTCGCCTTGAACGCCGCCAGCCCGGTGGTGGTGGTGGGCGAGCCGGCCCTGACCGGCGTGGTGGACGTGGTCCACTCCGACGACGCGGCCGGCGTGCGGGCGGCCATGGACCACCTGGGCGCCTTGGGGCACCGGCGGATCGCGCACGTCAGCGGGACCGGCAGCGCCATGCGCGCGCGCGAGGCGGCCTACCGCGAGTGGATGGCGCGGCGGGCGGCGGGCGAGGAGGCGGATGTCATAGCCGGATCGGACACCGAGGCCGGCGGCCGCGCCGCCGCCGAAGCGCTGGCCGGCCGCGCCCTCGCGCCCACAGCCGTCCTGGCCGCCAACGACCGCTGCGCGGTCGGCCTGCTCCACGGCCTTGGCCGGGCCGGCGTGGCGGTGCCCGGCGAAATGTCGGTGGCCGGCTTCGACGACATCGACATGGGCCAGTTCGGCGCCATCTCCTTGACGACGGTCCACCAGGACGCCGCCGCCCTGGCGGCGCGATCCCTGGAGTTCCTGGAGGACCGGATCGGCGGCCTGGCCGCGCCGGCGCGCTCAAGCGTGCTGACGCCGGTCCTGCGCGTCCGCGCCACCACCGCCCCGCCCCGCCCGGCGCGATCAGTCCGCTGAACGCCGGATCGGCGCCGTCGCGGGCGCGCCCGGCCGGGCGCGTAGGCTGGCCGATATGTTCCCCGCGATTGCCTCCGGCGGCCCTCGGCCGCCCGATCCCGCCGCGCGGCGCCCACTTGGCCAGACCGGCCTGGCGGTGACGCCGATTTGCGCGGGCACCAGCCCGCTTGGGTCCTGGGCCCATCACTACGGTCACGACACATCCGTCGAAGTCGCCTTGGCGACCTTGCGGGCCGTCCTGGCGGGGCCGTTCAACTACCTGGACACGTCGGCGGATTACTCCGCCGGCGAGGCGGAACGGCGGATCGGACTGGCGATCCGCGAAGCCGGGGGCGTGCCCGCCGGCTTCGTGGTTCAGACCAAAGTCGACCCTGATCCCGTCACTGGACGCTTCGACGGCGCGGCCGTGCGGCGTTCCTTCGAAGGCTCGCTGGGCCGCCTCGGGATGGACCGTGTGCCCGTCTTGCATTTCCACGACCCGGAGAGGATTCCCCACGCTCAGGCGCTGGCTCGGGGCGGCCCGGTCCAAGAGCTGGCCAAGATCAAGGCTGAAGGGCTGGCCGACCACCTGGGCGTGGCTGGCGGCCCGGCCGACCTACTGTCCCGTTACCTGGACACTGGCCTGTTCGACGTTCTGATCAGCCACAACCGCTGGACCCTGGCCGACCGCACGGCCGACGCGTTGTTCGACAAGGCGGCCGCCGCAGGGGTCGGCATTGTCAACGCCGCGCCCTTCGGCGGCGGCTCGCTGGCGCGCGGCACGGCCACCAACCCGACCTATTGCTACGCGCCCATGCCGGGGCCGACCCTCCAGGCGGTCCGCCGGGTCGAGGCGATTTGCGCGGCGGCCGGCGTGCCCCTCGGCGCGGCCGCCCTCCAGTTCTCCTTGCGCGACCCGCGCATCGGATCGACCATTGTCGGCATGGCCCGCCCCGAGCGCGTGGAACAGGCGCTGGCCTGGGCCTCCTGGCCGATCGAAGACGCCGTCTGGCGGGCGGTTCTAGACGCCTCAGGGCTGGACGCGGGACTCCCCAATCACGCCGACTACCTGCGGCTGGACTGAGCTTGCGGTGGCGGCGCGCCGCCCGGGATGATCGCTGGCAACGCCTCGCCGCAGTCGGCGGCCGCCGTCCACATCAAAATGAAGGCGGCCTGAGCCTCGGCCGAGACTCCGGGTCGGGTGAAATCCGGCGCCCCGACCACTGGGTTCAAGAACCCGTAGCGGTTGATCGCGCTCGCGGCGGCCGTCAGGCTGCGCCGGGCGGTGATGGCGTGCGAACGGTCCAGCCAGCCGCCGCTGAGGCCAAGGAAGATCGCGTAGGCCAGCAGGCAGCCTCCGGCGGCGTCGAGGAAGGTCTCGGGACGGTCCACGAAATTGTGAAAGAGGCCGGCCGGCGTCTGATAGCGGGCCATGCCCGCCGCCAACGCCGCCAGCTTGGCGGACAGCTCGGCTCGCTCCGCCTCGCGGCCAGGTGGCGCCGCAGCCGCCACCTGGGCGATCCCGGCCGCCGCCCAGCCGTTCCCGGTGGCCCACAGATTGGCCCACTCAATCCGGCCGCTGTCCTCGTCCCACATGTGGAAAAGCAGGCCGGAGGCAGGGTCGCGCAGGGTCCGCCAGTAGCCGTCGATCTGGGCCACGGCTTCGTCGAAGTGCCCGGTCGCGGCCAGGAACGGCGGCAGCATGAAGACAGAGTCGACCCAGACGCGAGGATGGGCGATCTCGTGGTACACGATGCCGTCCGCCCGCCTGGGCGCCCCGCGCAAGGCCCAGTCCTCCAAGGCCGCCAACGCCCGGCCGAAGGCCGGGTCACCCGTCAGCGCGGCCGCCTTCGCCAAACCGGCGCCGCAGGCGCAGGCGTCCGTGGCCGAGCCCGCGTCGGGCCCGGCCAAGACGCCGACCCGGCCGTCCTCGGCCACGCTGACAGCGATCGACTCATGCGCCAGGGCCGCCAGCGTCTCCCAACGGCCGATGGCCGCCAGCGCCTGCATCGCCACACCCTGTTCCCAGGAATGGCGCTGGGTGGCCAGCATCGCCGCGACCACCAGGTCCAAGGACCGATCCGTGTCTGGCGGGCTCATCGATACAGCTCCAGGCTGAACTGGGTCTGGTCGCCCCGGTAACGGGCGATCGAGTACTCGACCGGCCCGCGGCCGTCCGCGTAAGCGACGGTGCGCACCAAGCAGATGGCGCTGGGCGGCTCGACCTTCAGCAGCTTCGCCTCGCGCGGGCGGACCAAGCAAGCTTCGATGGTGCGGGTCACGCGCGTGACCGCGGCGCCGAAGTCTTTCTCGAGGGTGGCGTAAAGGGAGGCTCCCGCCAAATCGAAGTTCACCAGATCGGCGAACTCGACCCCCGGCAAGTAGGTCTCCACGTAGACGATGGGCACGGCATCGGCGGACCGCAAACGGGCCAACTCGACCAACGGGTGCCCGAGCGGCAAACCGAGGCGGTCGTTGACCTTCGGTATGGACGCCACCACCCGCAAGGACAGCAACTCGGTCGACGGCTCCAACCCCAGTTGCCGCATCTCGTCGCTGAACGATTGCAGTTTTGACAGAAAGTGGCCTTCAGTCTTGGGTTTCGCCACGAACGACCCCCGGCCCTGCTCCTTGGTGATGAATCCCTCCAACGCCAACTCCGACAGGGCCTGCCGGATGGTCGGGCGCGACAGGCCCAGCGCCTGCCCCAGCTCGGACTCGGAGGGCAGCAGGTCGCCGGGCTCCAACGTGCCATCGCGGATGTGGCTCAGAATCCGATCCTTGAGCTGCCGGTAGAGCGGTATGGGCAGGGCCTTGTCGATCTCGAACCGGGTCACGATCGCGCTCGTCATGTCAGCTTGCCACCTTCCTTCCGCGCCGCGGCGTCAACAGCTAGTTTGCCGAAGATCGGGGCCAAGAGGGAATAGCTTTCGCGGAAACGGGCGAACGGGACCTCATAATGGCCGTGCCGCCCGGCAATGGGCGCCACCCGTCGGCTGACTTGGGCGAATTCGGCGGCCACCGAATAATCCGGGTAAGCGCCAACGCTGATCCCGCCGGCCACGGCCGCCCCGCGCGAAGTCGCGGTCTCGACATCGGCCAGAAGCTCGAGCGGCCGGTCCCAGATGTCGGCCAGCATCTGCGTCCAAGAACGGTTGCGGGCGGCGCCGCCGATCATGCGAACAGCGGCGATGGGGCTGGCTTGGTCGAGGATCTCAAGGATCAGCCGCAGGTTGTAGCCGATTCCCTCGAAGACGGCCCTGGTCATGTCGGCCGCGCTGGTGGCGGCGCCCATGCCGATGAAGGCCCCGCGAGCGTTCAAATCCCACAGCGGCGAACGCTCGCCCAGCAAATATGGCAAGAAGACGACGCCGCCCGCGCCCGGCCGCGCGGCGTCGATGTGAGCCGCCAAGACGGCATCGTCAACGCCGGGGAAAAACGTGTCGTGATACCACCCGTACGAGAACCCCGCCGCCTGCATCGTGCCGCAGGGCGTCACCAAGGCCGGGTCCAGGTGGACCCAGTTGAAGGTGCGCCGAGCCGGGTCGAAGTGAGGTTCGCGGGCGGCCAGCGAGATCCACGACGAGGTTCCGATGACGTTGTAGGCTCGACCGGGTTCGACCACGCCGGCGCCGACGCAGGCGCAAGATCCGTCGCCGCCGCCCATCGCCACCGGCGTGCCTTGGGCGAGTCCCGTGGCGGCGGCGGCCTCGGCCGAGACCGAGCCGACGACTTCGGCCGAGGCCCGCAACTCCGGCAGCAGCGCCGCCGGCAACCCGAAGGCCTCGGTCAAATCGGTTGACCAGGCGCGCCGCCGGATGTCCAACAGGTTGGTCGAGGAGGCGTCCGAATAGTCGGTGAAGAACTCGCCGGTCAGGCGATAGACCATGTAGTCCTTCGCGTTCAGCATCCTGGCCGCCCGGGCGAACAACTCGGGCCGGTTCCATTTCAGCCACAATGCCTTGGCCGCCGAATAGCTGGCCGACAGCCGGTGGCCGGTGATCCTGTACCCGAGGTCCTCCCCGACCTGCTGGTTCATCCAGGCCTCCGGCTCGGTCGAGCGTGTGTCTGCCCAGATCAGGGAGCGCCCCAGAGGCTCGCCGGCGCCGTCCACCAGCAGGCACCCCATCATTTGCCCCGAGAAGGTGACCACGGCGACATCGGTGGGGGAGACGCCCGCCTGGGACAACAACTGCCGGGTGGACGCGGCCACTGCGTCCCACCAGTCAGCGGGGTCCTGCTCGACCCAACCCGGCGCCGGATGGTGCGTCGTGTACGAGGCGGTGACCGCTGATTCCAGCGAGCAATCATCGATCCGGTACAGCGCGGCCTTGTTCTGGCTGGTGCCGAGGTCGTGAGCGAGGATATGGGTCACGTGGGCCTCTCCCAAGCCTGGGCGGCGGCCAGCGGCACCTGGCAGAGCGTGGCCGGGAGCGAGTGCCCGGTGTTGACTTTGTCAGGCCCGGTCACCAGGTCAAAACAGGACGCGATGATCCGGCCGTCGAAGATCACCGGCTCCCCGGGTTGGTTCAACTCTCCGCCCAGCCCGTCGGAGTCGGGGCTTTCGGCGATCCGGGTGACCTGGCCCTCTGGGCGGACGCGAGCCAGCGCGTTGGCGGAGAAGTCCGCCACGTAGAGGTTGCCCAGTTCGTCGAAGATCATGCCGTCGGTTGACCGGAGTTGCTCCGGGTCGCGCGCGAACGGCTGGTTGGCTCGCACCTCGCCGCGCGCGTCGAAGGTGATTCGGTAGACCTCGCCGTCGCCGAAGTTGCCCACGTAAAGGCTTGCGTCCGGTCCGAAGACGATCCCGTCGGCGCCGTATTGGACTTCGGGGTCGCGGGTGGTGAAGGTGGCGATCAACTGCGGGTCCTCGCGCGTGTTGGTGACGAACACGTCATCGTCCTCAAGGTCGAAGCGGTAGACGCCTGAGACGACCTGGCCGGACGGGTCTTGTTCGCGGGTCAGCAACGACTGGGTGACGTAAAGGTGGCGGCCCTTGATCCGAACGCCGTTCGGGTGTTCCATGCCCCAGGCGACGGTGCGGCTCTCGATGACGCCGTCGCGGCCCGCGCGCACGGCCAGCAGCCGCCCTTTGAAGGCCAGCGCGTCTTCGCCCGACCAGCCCTGGTTGTCGCAGAGATAACAAGTGCCGTCCGGGCCCAGGGCCAGGCCCATGTTGCGGGCGACTCCTGTCTCAGGATGCCGGGGCACGTCGAACCACTTTGTCACCTCGCCGGTGCGGGTGATCCGGACCACGACCCCCGAGATCGCTTCATCGGCGAAATTGGGGCAGGACAGCACCAGGTCGCCGTCCGGGTGCGGCTGCATGCCGTCGGGGGTGACGACGTAGTCCGGCAGGATCGAGAACAGGCTTGGGGTCAACACGGCTGGCTCCTCAGGTCGGGTAGGCGATGACGATCTTTTTGGTCTCCGGTCGCCGCTCGGCCACCAGGGCGAAGGCGTCGAGCACGTCTTGGAAGGCGATGACGTGTGAGATGTAGTCGGCCAGCACCAGTTCGCCGGCCTCGATCCAGTCGATGATCTGCGCGTGCGCCTGGCCTTCTTCGGCTTTGCGGGGGAACTGCTGGAACTGCAACGACCAGTTGTACGGCGCGCGCGACCAGTCCAGGTTCATTTGGCTGGTGGGGGCGATGCCGTAGACGCAGACTTTGCCGCGGTCCTTGATCATGGCCAGGCCCTGACTGGCCAAGGCGGTGACGCCGACGGCGTCGATGACGACGTCCACGCCGCCCGGGACGCGCTCCGCCGCCCAGGCCACCGGGTCCGCGGCGGTCGAGTCCAAGGCGTCAGTCGCCCCGGCGGCCAGCGCGGCGGCTGTCTTGGCCGGGTTGACGTCCACGACCAGGATCTCCGCCAGGCCGGTCAGTGCCGCGAAACGGGTGAAGCTGAGGCCGACTGGTCCGGCGCCGAAGATCACGGCCGTCTGCCCGGGCCGCAGGCCAAAGAACCTGACCGCGGAATAGACCTCGCGCAGCGTGACGATTTGGGCCGCCTCCACGGCCGACAGCTTCGGGGTGACGGCGATCTTCTTCTGGGCCAGGTAGGTGGTGTCGAATTCGGGGTCGCCGGGCGTGAGCCCGGCCGCGGCGCAGGCCGCCGCGTCGCCGACCAACCCGTATTCGGCGAAGGCGCCCCAGGCCGGCGTGACGCCGTCGACCGGTTCATACAGGAACGGCAGTGTCACCAGGTCGCCGGGGCGGAAGCTGGTGACCTTGGCGCCGACTTCGACCACCTCGCCGATGGCCTCATGTCCGATGGCGGCGGGATAGTTTTCGAAGCCTTTGAAGTGGTGGTCGATCAGCTTTTGGTCGGTGCCCGCGCAGATGCCGCAACTGACGGTTCTGGTCAGGGCTTGGAACTGATTGGGCTTGGGCGTTGGCAGGTGCTCCACGGCCAACTGGCCGGGTCCGTGGGCGACAAGGGCTTTCATCGGCCTTGCTCTCCCTCATGTTGGGCTCGATTACGCGACGAGTCTAGCAGACATGTCCTGATGAGTGACTGAAAACAGGCCGCTCGTGGCGTGGCTTTGCAGGCTTTGTAACGATCTGGGCACGTTTTACCAGCGCGTTCGCCGAGATGTTGACGACTTTACGTGTCAGGACGTTAGGATATGTTGAGGCGTGGACCTCGCGCCGTACCAGTGACAAAGGAGTCAAACACGATGAAACCCCGATCGAGGCCGTTATTGGCTCTCACAGCATTCGGCGCCGCCGCTGCGGTCCTATTGGTTGGTTGCGCCGGGGGCGGCGACCAAAAGGACGCCGGCGGTGATGCCGGCGACGAGAAAGTGACCCTGACGGTGGCCACTTTCAACGACTTCGGCATTGAGCCGCTGCTGGAGGAATACCAGGAACTCCACCCCAACATCACAATTGAGCACAAGCGGGCCGCGACTTCGGATGAGGCGCGGGAGAACATGTACTCGAAGATCGCCGCCGGGTCGGGGCTGGCGGACATCGAATATGTCGAGATTGACTGGATGCCGGAATTGCGCGGCTACAGCCAGTACCTCAATGACCTGGCCGATCCCGCCATCGAAGGCCGGTTCATCGGCTGGGCCGAGGAAGGCGGCAAAGACGCCGAAGGCCGACAGATCGCCTATCCGGTCAACATAGCCCCTGAGGGAATCTGTTACCGGGCCGACCTGTTCGAGCAGGCCGGGTTGCCGACCGACCGCGCCGAAGTGGCGGAGCTGTTCGGCGGCGCGAACGCCACTTGGGCGAAGTACTTCGAGGTCGGCGAGCAGTTCGTGGCCAACTCTCCAGGCGGCGCCAAGTGGTTCGACGAGGCCGCGTCGATCTACCAGGGCATGGTCAACCAGCTTGAATATCCCTACGAGGACCAGGACGACAACGTCATCGCCGACACCAATCCGGACGTCAAGGCGATATTCGACCAGGTCACCACGGCCGCTCTGGACGACGGCCTGTCGGCCGGGTTGCAGCAATGGAACGACGACTGGGGCCAGGCCTTCCAGAACGGCGCCTTCGCCACCATCTTGTGCCCGTCGTGGATCCTGGGCCCAATCCAGGACTACGCCGCGGGCGTGACCGGTTGGGACGTCGCCAACGTCTTCCCCGGCGGCGGCGGCAACTGGGGCGGGTCGTTCCTGTCGATCCCGACTCAGACCGAGCACTTCGATGAGGCCAAGGCTTTGGCGCTGTGGCTGACCGCTCCGGAACAGCAGGTCAAGACCTTCGAGAACGCGGGCCTGTTCCCCGCCACCCCGGACGCCACCACCGATCCGGCCGTCACCGAGTACTCGCACACCTACTTCAACAACGCCCCGACCGGCCAGATCTTCGCTGAGCGGGCCGAGGCGGTCAAGGTCATGCCGTACAAGGGCCCGCACTACTTCGCCGTCCAAAACACGGCCATGATCCCGGCGCTGCGTCGGGTGGACGTGGACAAGACGGACACCGCGCAGAGTTCTTGGGACAAGTTCGTCGCTGAGATTGAACAGTACAAATGACCGCCGAGGCGGCGGCCGATCGACAAATCCGCGAGCACGTGAACCGAGCGAAGACAAGGAGATCAATATGATGAACAAGACTCACGGCCGGGCGGGCGCTGTTGTCGCGGTGTCCGTTGTCGCCGCCCTGGCGCTGGTCGGCTGCGGCGGCTCCGACGGGGACGGCAAGGAAGCGGGCGGGGACGAGCAGATCACGTTGACCATCGCCACCTTCAATGAATTCGGCATGGATCCGTTGATCGAGGAGTACCAGCAACTCCACCCCGAGATCAAGATCGAACACAAGCGGGCCGCCACCTCTGATGAGGCGCGCGAGAACATGTATTCGAAGATCGCGGCTGGATCTGGTCTCTCCGACATCGAATACGTCGAAGTCGACTGGATGCCGGAACTGCTGAAATATTCCGAGTATCTCAACGACCTGAGCGATCCGGCGGTCGAAGGCCGCTGGCTCGACTGGAAGCTGAAGGGCGGGATGGACGCCGAGGGACGCTTGATCGGCTACGGACTCGACGTGGGTCCTGAGGCGATCTGTTACCGGGCCGACCTGTTCGAGCAGGCCGGGTTGCCGACCGACCGCGCCGAAGTGGCGGAGCTGTTCGGCGGCGACAACGCCAGCTGGGAGAAGTACTTCGAGGTCGGGCGGCAGTATCTCCAAGCCGCGCCCGACGGCTCCAAGTGGTTCGACGAGGCCGCGTCGATCTACCAGGGCATGGTCAACCAGCTCGAATACCCCTACGAGGACCAGGACGACAACGTCATCGCCGACACCAATCCGGACGTCAAAGCCCTCTACGACCAGGTCACAGCCGCGGCCCTGGACGACGGCCTGTCGGCCGGGCTGGCCCAATGGAACGACGACTGGGGCCAGGCCTTCCAGAACGGCGCCTTCGCCACCATCTTGTGCCCGTCGTGGATCCTCGGCCCAATCCAGGACTACGCCGCGGGTGTGACCGGTTGGGACGTCGCCAACGTCTTCCCCGGCGGGGGCGGCAACTGGGGAGGCTCCTACGCCACAGTCCCGACTCAGACCAAGCATTTCGATGAGGCCAAGGCTTTCGCGCTCTGGCTGACCGCACCGGAACAGCAGGTCAAGACCTTCGAGAACGCGGGGCTGTTCCCGTCGACTCCGGACGCCACCACCGATCCGGCAGTCACCGGTTACTCGCACACGTTCTTCAACAACGCGCCGACCGGTGAGATCTACGCCGAACGCGCTGAGGCCGTCACTGTCCTGCCCCACAAGGGCCCGAACTACTTCGCCGTCCAAAACACGGCCATGATCCCGGCGCTGCGTCGGGTGGATGTGGACAAGACGGACACCGCGCAGGCGTCCTGGGACAAGTTCGTCGACGAAATCCAGCAGTACAAGTAGGACACCCGGTCAGCACAACTAGAACCGGTCGCCCAGCGGCGTCCGAGGGGCGGGACCGGCGGCGTTGAACGCCGTCGGCCCCGCCGCTCCCACGGATCGCAAGCTGAACCGGTTCGCGCCAGGAAGGCAGCCAATGGCCAAGACCAAGGCGACAAGACCCGAGGCCGGGCGACCCGTCCGCAAGATCGGTTTCCGCCAGAGACTCGGACGGTGGGACGTCAAGCTCTCGCCGTACCTCTACGTCTCGCCGTTCTTCATCGTGTTCGCGGTGGTGGGCATGTTCCCGCTGCTCTACACCGCCTACGTGTCCATGTTCGACTGGCATTTGCTGGGAGGCAAAGGCGAGTTCGTTGGACTCGGCAACTACGAGTTCATCCTCGGCCAGCACAACTTCTGGGTGGCGATGCGGAACACATTGTCGATCTTCGTCATCTCGTCGGTGCCGCAAGTGACCGCCGCCATCGGCATAGCCTGGGTGCTGGACGCCAACATTCGAGCCAAGACCTTCTGGCGGATGGGGGTGCTGCTTCCCTATGTGGTCGCGCCGGTGGCGGTGTCGGTCATCTTCTCACGCATGTTCGCGGACCAGTTCGGGCTGGTCAACTCGGTTCTCGGGGGGATCGGGATCGATCCCATCCGCTGGCACGCCGATCCGCTGGCGTCGCATTTCGTCATCTCGGTGATGGTCTGGTACCGCTGGACCGGCTACAACACCTTGATCTGTTTGGCGGCCATGCAGGCGGTGCCGCGCGATCTTTACGAGGCGGCGGTGATCGACGGCGCCTCCAAGGCCAAGCAGTTCTTCTCGGTGACGATCCCGCAGATTCGCCCGACCATCATCTTTGTGATCATCACCGCCACCATCGGTTGCCTGCAGATCTTCGACGAACCCCGAATGTACGATCAATTCGGTCAAGGCGGTTCCGATCACCAATGGATGACCGCGACCTTGTACCTCTACCAACTGGGCTGGAACCAGGAGATGAACTTCGGCCGGGCGGCCTCCGTGGCCTGGCTGTTGTTCATGGTCATCGGGGTGATCGCGGTCTTCAACTTCGCGCTGACCCGGCGCATCGCCTCCGACTCGCCGGACCATTCCGCGAAGGTTCGAAAAACCGCCAAGACCAGAGGGGCGGTCAAACGATGAAACCCCCGAAAACGCTGGAGTCCATCCCCGCCATTGAGCAGGCCTACGGCAAGTCAATAGCCAACGCCGCCCGGCGGCGCCGCCAACGGTTGACCACCACGGGCGCCGGCCGGCGCCCGGGCTGGCTGACCTACGCGGTGCTGGCAGTCGTTTTGGCGGCATCGGCTTTCCCGCTCTGGTACACGTTCCTCCTTGGATCCGCCGATGCCGCCTACATCTCCCAGCACGCCATCCCGTCGATGATTCCGCAGGGGAAGTTCATCACCAACATGGGCCGGGTGCTGGCCGCGGACATCAAGTTCTGGCAGGCGTTGCTCAACTCGGTCATCGTCTCGGCGCTGACCGCCGTCTCGGTCATCTTCTTCTCGACATTGGCGGGCTATTCCTTCGCCAAACTGCGCTTCCGGGGTCGCAACCAACTTCTGGTGTTCGTCATCGCCACCATGGCGATCCCAACCCAACTCGGGATCGTGCCCCTGTTCATGGTCATGAGCAAACTGGGCTGGCAAGGCCAGCTCCAGGCGGTGATCGTCCCGGGCATGGTGACGGCGTTCGGGGTGTTCTGGATGACCCAGTACTTGCAAGCGGCGCTGCCTTACGAGTTGATCGAGGCGGCCCGAGTCGACGGCTGCTCAATGATCAGGACGTTCTGGCACGTGGCCATGCCGGCTTCGCGGCCGGCCGCCGCCATGTTGGGGCTGTTCACCTTTGTTGGCACCTGGACCAACTTCTTCTGGCCGTTCATCGTGCTGGGCTCGACCAACCCGACTCTGCCGGTGGCCACGCAACTGCTGCAGGCCCAGTACTTCAAAGACTATTCCTTGATCATGGCCGGAGTGTTGATGGCGACCGCGCCGCTAGTTTTTGTCTTCGTTGCGGCTGGCAAGCAATTGGTCTCCGGCATCATGCACGGCGCTGTCAAGGGATGAGTGCGCAGCGGCGTGGCCGATCACCGGCTGGACCTCACCCCACAACCGACACCGAATCGCCTGGAGGACGAATCATGAGTCTCTACTTGCCCGCCGACCCGGACCAGGTGGCGACGCCAACGGCGGTGGTCATCGCGGCCACCGGCGCCATGACGGGACGCAACGGCGAATACGACAAGACTCTGGGCGACCTGGCGGGCGTCTATCAGGACGAGGCGGCCTACCGGGCCGAGGTCGCGGCTGTGGGCGGCGACACCTTGGTCTACCGCGTCGAGGAGAACCGGGTCGGCTCCGGCCCCGGGGCGCTGGTCCTGGGCACATCGACGGTGGCGCCGGGACGGATCGGCCGCGAGTTCGCCCTGACCCGGGGGCACATCCACCGCAACGCCTCGCGCGCTGAGATTTACCATTGCGTCGCCGGGCGCGGCGTCATGCTGATGGACACGGTCGACGGGCGCTCGCAGGCGCTGGAGATGTCCCCGGGGGTGGCGGTCCACGTGCCCGGCTATTGGATTCACCGTTCGGTCAACACTGGCCCGGAACCCCTGGTGACAGTCTTTTGCTACGACCAAGACGCCGGCCAAGACTACGCCGTGATCGAGCGAGCCGGCGGCATGTCGCAGTTGGTCGTGGTGGCCGACGGCCAACCCGGCGGCTACCAACTGGTCCCCAACCCGAACCACAGCGGTTACTCGGAGCGTTGAGCCCGTGCCCTTCCACGCCCGCCCCCGGCCGCGCTAGGGAGACGATATGCGGCGTTACCGCGCATTGATGGCCGTCCCCGGCGGCGCCGCGCTGTCGCTGTCCTGTTTGGTGGCGCGGTTCGGTCTGGGAATGGTCAGCTTCGCCATCGTCTTGGCGATCCGCGCCGTTTACGGCTCATACGGCTTGGGCGGGGCGCTCAGCGCGGTCAACGGCGTCGCGGTGGCCGTGGGGACAGCCTTGCTGGCCGGGCCGGTTGATCGCTTTGGGCAGCGCCGCGTGATGGCGCCGTGCGCCGCCGTCTCAGTCGCCAGCCTGGCGAGTTTGGCGGTGCTGACGCAAATGCGAGCCCCGGTCGGATGGCTGTTCGTCGCCACCGCCTTGGCCGGGCTGACAGCCGGGTCCCCTGGCGCGCTGGCGCGCGCCCGCTGGGTGTACGTCACCGGCGGCGACAGCCGCGTGGGAACGGCCTTGTCCTGGGAGGCCACCCTGGAGGAGATCACCTTTGTGTTTGGACCGGCGGTGGCGACAGCGTTGGCCACAGCGGTCAGCCCGACAGCGGGGCTGGCGGCGCCAGTGGCGTTGATCGCGGTCGGATCGGCCTGGTTCTACTCCCTGAAACGCTCCGAACCGCCGGTGGCGGAGCGTCGCCGGGACCTCAGCCCGCCTGGCGACCAGCGCGGGCGGGGACCGGCGGCGCTGGCCCGCCCCGGTGTCGCGCTACTGGTGGTGGTCTGCTTCGTGGTCGGATTGGCCTTCGGCGCGATCAACGTCTCGACCATCGCGTCATCGGAGGCCTGGGGCGCCAAGGCGCTGACCGGGGTGGTCGCCGGGGTGATCTCCCTGGGCTCGGGGATCGGCGGCCTGGTCTGGGGAACACGCACTTGGCGGCGCGACGCGCGCTCGCTTTTCACAGTGTCATCGCTGGTGATGGGCTTGGCGGTGGCCAGTCTCTGGTTCCCGGCGGCGCCTTGGCAACGCGCCGCCTGGGGATTCTTCGTCGGATCGACCTTCGCTCCGACTATGATCTCCGCGAACGCGCTGGTCGGCGGCTTGGTGCCGCGCGAGCGCCTGACCCAAGGGCTCTCCTTCGTGGCGGCGGCGATCGGCGTCGGCGCGGCCGTGGGCGCCCCGATCGCGGGTCACCTGGTCGATCTTGGCGGTTACCGGGCGGGCATCGCCGCCGAGGCGGCTGCTGGCGGGCTGCTGGCGTTAGCCTCTTTGCTGACGGCGCCGGCGCTGCGGCGGGCCTGGGCGACGCGCCCGGGCGCTGAGTTTTGACGAAAGGAGTCGGCATGGCGAAGGCCGTGGTCCTGAGCGGGCAAGGACGCTATGAAGATCAGTGGCACGATTACGCGGGCACCTCGCACGTGGTGGCGAAGGCGCTGGCCGCTTTGGGTTTGGAGGTCGCCGTCCACGGGTTGGCCAGGGACGTGTTGACCGGTCTGGACGCGGTTGACCTGCTGGTGGTCAATTCGGGCGGAGGTCGCGTGGACGCGGACTTCGATGGGGACGATGCCGTCTGGGAACCCGCGCGGCGGGGCCTGGCCGCGCACATCGCGCGGGGAGGGCCGGTCCTGGCGCTCCATTCGGCCGCGCTGACCTTCCGCGACAATCCCGCCTGGGCGCGGTTCGTCGGCGCGCAATGGGTGGACGGCGCCTCGTACCATCCGCCGATCAGCAAGGCCAGGATCCAGGCGGTCCCGGCCGCCCACCCGATCGCGGCCGGCCTGGCCGATTTCGACACCTACGACGAGCGTTACACGGCCCTCGTCATCCACCGGCAGCCACGGCCTTACCTGACTCATCACCATGAGGGCAGGTCCCATCCGCTCGCCTGGGCGGACGAGGTCGCGCAGCCAGGCGGGGCCGTCAGCCGGATGGTTTACAACGCCCTGGGGCATGGCGTCGAGTCTTATGGCGCTGATCGGTTGCGCCTGCTCGAACGGGAGGCGCGCTGGGCGCTCGGCTGGCCCCTGGGGTCCTGACCGGGCGGCCCAAACCGGCCGGACGGCATCGGGCGAGGGGCCCGCCAAACTTGGCCAGGCGGCATCGGCGCTGGCGATCACACCCCAAATCGCCACGCCTGTAGCGAAACCCGGCGCGGGCGGTCAGCGGGCCGGGTCGATCAACGTTAGGGTCGTGTTCTGGAAAAGACCGATCAAGATTTGGAGAGTTCGGACATGAGCCTGGAATCACCCGCGCTGGCCGCGCCCGACGGACCGGGCATGGGGTTGAACGATTCGATTTTCAACCGCCTGCTCCGCGAACGCATCATCTGGCTCGGCAGCGAGGTCCGCGACGAGAACGCCAACGCCATCTGCGCCCAGATGATGCTGCTGGCGGCGGAGGACCCGGAGCGCGACATTTATCTTTACATCAATTCGCCCGGCGGCTCGATCACCGCCGGCATGGCCATCTACGACACCATGCAATACGTCAAACCGGACGTCTCGACGGTGGCCATGGGCATGGCCGCGTCGATGGGGCAGTTCCTGCTGTCATCGGGCGCCAAGGGCAAGCGCTTCGCCACGCCGCACGCGCGCGTCATGATGCACCAGCCGTCCGGGGGGATAGGCGGGACGGCCACCGACATCCGGATCAACGCCGAGTTGATCCTGCACATGAAACGCCAACTGGCGGAGCTGATCGCGGAGCAGACCGGCAAGACCGTCGAGCAGATCAACCGCGACTCCGACCGCGACCGCTGGTTCACCGCCGCCGAGGCGCTGGAGTACGGCTTCATCGACAAGGTGGTCACCCATGAATCGGTGGTCCGCCCGTCCAAGCGGAAGGCATGAGGGATATGACGATCGACCCGCGCTCGACTTACGGTTCTTTGGCGCCGCTGGCCCTCGGTGGAGGCCTGGCCCCGCGATCGCGCTACGTGCTGCCGTCCTTCGAGGAGCGCACGCCCTACGGCTTCAAACGCCAGGATCCCTACGCCAAGCTGTTCGAGGACCGCATTGTGTTCCTTGGGGTCCAGATCGACGACGCCTCGGCCGATGACATCATGGCGCAATTGCTGGTCCTGGAGTCGCAGGACCCGAACCGCGACATCACCATGTACATCAACTCGCCGGGCGGCTCGATCACGGCGCTGACCGCCATCTACGACACGATGCAGTACATCACGCCGCGCATCCAGACGGTCTGCTTGGGGCAGGCCGCCTCGGCGGCGGCGGTGGTGCTGGCGGCCGGCACGCCCGGCCTGCGCCTGGCCCTGCCCAACGCCCGCGTCCTGATCCACCAGCCGGCCTTCGAGGGTGGCGCCTACGCCCAGGCCAGCGACATCGAGATTCAGGCCAATGAAATCCTGCGCATTCGCCAGTGGCTCGAGGACACCATCGCCAAGCACTCCAAGCGCACCCCGGAGCAGGTCCGCGACGACATTGAGCGGGACAAGATCCTGACCGCCGAGCAGGCCCTCGAATACGGCATGATCGACCAGGTCTTGAAGTCGCGCAAGGTGACCGACAAGTCCTGACCGAGACCGCGACCCCGCGCGCTTTCCGCGCCCGGCAACGAGATGTCGTGGCGTCGATTCGAGACGACTCTTGGATCAACCGCCGCCAACACGCCCCCCAACTCGCGGCTTGACGAGGATAGGAGCATCAGCCGGGTAGCCTTGAGGGCGATGAATCAAACCCCTCGCGCGCGGCTGGTCCGGGTGGCGCTGTTGTTCGGCGGTCGCTCCGGTGAGCACGCCATCAGTTGCTTGACGGCCGGATCGATCCTGGAGGCGATCGACCGCGACCGCTTTGAGCCGATCCCTGTCGGCATCACCCGCGATGGTCGCTGGACGCTGGCGCCGGACGACCCGGCGCGGCTGAAACTGGTGGGCGGGCGGCTGCCGGAGGTGGCCGGCGACGGGCCGGAAGTGCTGGCGCCGACCCGCGCCGGGTCCGCCGAATGGCGCCTGGCCGCCAAAGACGGCGCCATTGGCGACCTCGGCCCCATCGACGTGGTCTTCCCGCTGCTGCACGGCCCGTTCGGGGAGGACGGGACCATCCAGGGCCTGCTGGAGCTGACCGACCAGCGTTACGTCGGCGCGGGCGTCCTGGCCAGCGCCGTCGGCATGGACAAGGGTTACATGAAATGCCTGCTGGCGGCCAATGGCCTGCCCGTCCAGCCGTACACGGTCATGACCGCCCGCGACTGGGCGGGGGACGCGCCCCGCCCAGCGGCCCTCGAAGCCGCTCAGGCCCTGGGGTTGCCGCTGTTCGTCAAACCTTGTCGAGGGGGCTCGTCCCTGGGCATAACCAAGGTCACCGACGCCCGCCAACTGCCGGACGCCATCGCCGCCGCCCGCCGCCACGACCCGCGCGTGCTGGTGGAACGGGCCGCGTCCGGCCGCGAGATTGAGTGCGCGGTGCTCGGCTCGCCGGGCGCCGCCCCGCCCAAGACCTCGCTGCCCTCGGAAATCGTGGTCCAGGGAAGGCATGAGTTCTACGACTTCGAGGCCAAGTACCTCGACAGCGCGGGCGCCGACCTGCGCTGCCCGGCCGACCTGCCGCCCGCCGCGACCGCAGCGGTGCGTGAGATGGCGGCGGCGGTGTTCGACGCCATCGGCGGCGAGGGTCTGGCGCGGGTCGACTTCTTCTACGACCCAGCCGCCCGGCAACCGCTGGTCGTCAATGAGATCAACACCATGCCGGGCTTCACGCCGATCTCGCAATACCCGCGCATGTGGCAAGCGTCCGGCCTCAGCTACACCGACCTCATTAGCCAACTCATCGAACTGGCGCTCGAGCGCCCGGTGGGGTTGCGCTGACCGGGCCCGCGCCGGAGGCAGTGTGGACGAGGACGCCGTCATCGCGGCCCTGACCAAGGGTCTGCCGCAGGCCGCCGGGACGCTGCTGGGGCCGGGCGACGACTCGGCCGTGGTCGCCCTTCCGGACGGGCGCGCCACCGTCACCACCGACATCCTGGTCGAGGGCGTCCACTTCCGCGACGCCTGGTCGAGCGGTTTCGACGTCGGCTGGCGGCTGGCCGCTCAGAACCTGGCCGATGCCGCCGCCATGGGCGCCACGCCGAAGTACCTGGTCGTGGCCTTGGCCGGGCCGCCCGGGCGCCTCGGTGGCGAGTGGGGCGCCAGTTTCGCGCGCGGCCTGGACGCCTATTGCCGCCGCTGGGGGGTGGGCGTGGTTGGCGGCGACCTGTCGCGCTCGCCGGTCCTGACGGCCTCGGGCACGGCTTTGGGGGATTTGGAGGGCCGGGCGCCCGTCACCCGGTCGGGGGCCCGGCCAGGCGACGTAGTGGCGTTGTCCGATGCCGTCGCCGCCTTTGACGATCAGCCGTTCCGCCGCGCTTTGGGCGGTTCGGCGGCCGGGCTGGCTTGGCTCGACGCCAACCCCGGGGACGGGCTCGACGCCAACCCCGGGGACGGGCTCGCCGCCAATCCGGGGGACCGGATCGCTGGCAACCCCGGGGACCGGCTCGCCGGCGGGCGGGGGCCAACCGGCGCTGGCGGATCGCCCTCACCGGGGGCGCCGCCCCCACCGGGGGGGCCGCCGCCACCGGGGCAGGCGAGCCCTGATCGGGCGCTGATCAGCGCCGCCGTGGCCGCTTACCTGCGCCCCGACCCTCCGCTCGACCTCGGTCAGCGCGCCGCCACCGGCGGCGCCACGGCGATGATGGACGTGTCCGACGGGCTGGCCAAAGACGCCGGCCGGATGGCCCGGGCCAGCGCCGCCCGGCTGCTGATCGACCTGGCCAGTCCAGTCCTGGCGGAGGCGGTGAGGACCTGGGCGCCGCTGGCGCGGACGCTCGGCGCGGACGCCCGCGAATGGGTCGCGGGCGGGGGAGAAGACCACGCCTTGCTGGCCACCTTCCCAGCTGAAAACGGTTTGCCGGACGGGTGGCACGGCATCGGACAGGTGGTGGCGCCGGGCGAAGGCGGTCCCGGCGCGAGGGTCCTCGGCGCCGCGAGCGTGGCCCAGGGCTGGGACCACTTCGGCTGACCGACTGCCACGGCGGTCGCCGCCCGCGTCGGAGTGGTCTGCGAGCCGTCCGGCGGCCCCGGCCCAACCGGCTTCGTCTTCTGGGGCGGCCTTGACCGCCCTGGGCGGGGAGCCCATAAGCTTGATGGGTTGGTTCTTCGGCGCCGAAGGAGCCCCACATGGCCTTTGATCCCGCGCAGGGCGAATGGGCGGCGCACCGTTTGCTGGCCGACCGTGACGCCCGGGGCGCCGACCTGGTGGTGGTCGCCAGGTCCTTCCCCCGGCTGGTCGCCGAGGTGGCGGCGCACCCGAACCTGCCCCCGGAGTTGGAACGCTGGTTGCGGGCGCTGCGCCGGGCGGATGTGGACGCCGCGCTTGACGGCCGCCGGGCGCGCGGGGCTGGCGCGCCGCCTGCGGGCACGCCGGCGCCGTCCGAGCCGGGGCTGTGGTGGAGGCCGCCGCTGGCGGGCGGTTCAACGCCGCCCGCGCAGTGGTCGGCGGCGCAGTGGGGGCCGGGGGGATCGGCCCTGGCGGCGGTCCCGCCATCGGCCTCAGCGGCCGCCTCGTCATCGGCACCAGCGGCCGCCTCGCCATCGGCCCCGGCAGCTGCCCTGCCCGGCACCTCGCCATCGGCCCCAGCGGCCGCCTCGTCATCGGCCTCAGCGGCCGCCTCGCTATCGGCCCCAGCGGCCACCCGGGGCGGCCGCCGGCGTTGGCCGTTGGCGCTGGTGGCGGCCGTCATCGCGGTGACGGCGGGGTGGGCGGTGTGGTTCGCGGCGCAGCGTCCCGAGGCGGCGGCGCCCGGCCGCCCCCAGACTTCGGACCCTGGCCAGCCCCAGGCGCCGGGCACCGCCGGGGAGGCGACCATCGCACCGCTGGTGGACCTGCGCGATCTGTTGCCGGACTGGGACAACCCGCAGTTCACCCAATTCATCGATGACGACAACTTCCTGGTCATGCAGCGCCCCCGCGACGCCTGGAGCTCCCTCAGTTTGGCGGCGGTCAATGTCAATTCCCCGGGCGCCCCGGCCTGGACGCTGGACTTGGCGCCGGTCCTCGGCGCCGCGGCGGGGACGCCGGGGGAACTCGACCTCAGCGCCGCCGACTCCCGAGGCAACATGATCTTCAAGGTCAGGCTGGCTGACGAAGACGGGCGGACCGGTCAGCCGCAAATGGTCGCCGTCAGCGCGCAAGGCCGGGTCTTGTCGCACCACTTGCCGGATAACAGTCTGTGGAACGCCACCCTGGCGGGCGAGGTGGTGCTGGTGCGCACCACCGAGATCGCTCCCGACCACGAGGCGGTCGAGGCTCGCGCGCTGGACGACTTGGGAACGTTGTTGTGGCGGGCCAGTTGCGGCGAATGGAGTTGCCTGGTGACCGACTTGGGGGAGGAAACCTGGGTGGTCACGCCGGAAGGAGTCTTGGACGCCGCGACCGGCCGAGCGGTCGGGTTCGAGCGGTCCGTGGAGCCATCAACCCAATACCTGTTGGCGGACGGTGATCTGCTTTTTGTGGCCTTCCACGGCGGCTCGTTCGGCGGGCCGGAAAAGCTGATGCGGGTGGGCCGGGACGGCCAAGAGCTCTGGGACGAGCCGGTGGCCTTGAGCGGTTGGGTCGGCGCGGGGGACGGGAGGCTGTATTTGCTCGACGGCGCGGACGTGATCGCGGTGGACGCGGACACCGGCGCGGAGCGCTGGCGCCAGCGGGTCTCCGACGCGGCCGTCTGGGGCCGGGCGTGCCTGGCTGGCAACGGGAATGTGGCCAGCAACGGCGACAGCGGTTATCTGGTGTCGGTGACGGTGCTGGACGGATCAGACGGAGAGGTCATCTCTAACGAGGGCGAGGGTCTCCTGTTTGAGTGCGCCTACGACGTGGTGTACCTCTTGTCGCTGGACGGCGCCGCCTTGAGCGCCTATTCGGCTGAGCGGGTCGATGATCCCCAGTTGTGGACTCTGGTGTTGGGCCAGGCCACGGGCTCCACCTGGCCCATCGCCCACGCCGGGCGCCTTTACGTGATCGAGTCGGTGACCGTCAGCGGCGACGCGACCGCCGCCAGCGTCCCAGTCGGTGAGCCCGACGGCTGGACCTTCTCGCCGATCGTCGGCGAGATTGTGGTGAAGTCAGTCAGCGGGTGACTTTGCCGGCCTTGATGCAACTGGTGCAGACGTGGAGCCGCATGGGGGTGCCGTTGACCTTGGCCCGGACGCGCTGAATGTTCGGATTCCAGCGCCGCTTGGTGCGGCGATGCGAGTGAGAGACGCTGAAGCCAAAGCCGGGCTTCTTGCCGCAGATTTCGCACTTGGCAGCCACGATGAAACTCCTGATGTATTGGGTGGTCCCGCGACCAGGCGCGGGGGAAACCCCCATAGCCTAGCGCATCGGCCCGGCCGCGGCCGAATCAATTCGCCCAGCGCCCGCCGCCGTCGTAGCCGCCGAACTTGCCCGATGCCGCGCGGCGCGCCTTTCCGTCGGCGCCGCCCCTGACCCGCCCCGGTTCGCACCAGCCGATAGTGTGTCCCTGTGACCGGTTACGACCACCCTGTTATCCCCCCCCCCCCCCCCCCCCCGGGGGGGCCGGGGGCCGGGGGGGGGGGGGCGCGCGGGGGCCGGGCCGCGCGGCGCGCG
>JAITJZ010000085.1 GCA_031278655.1 Bifidobacteriaceae bacterium | reverse complement strand
CGATGAGACACAAATGTCCACGAAGCCACGAGACACAACCGTCCACGAACTCATGAGACGAAACCATCCACGAAGTCCCGAGACATGACAACGCAGTTTTCGCCCTCGAGTGGTCAATTTGACCACTCGCCCCGGCCCGCGCCCAGACGGCCCGGGGCCTGGGCTCGGTGCTGACGTGCGGAAACGCCGAGGCTCGGGCGCGAGATGTTGGTTTCGATGGATCCGGGTGATCGCGGGGCGGTTCCTGCCAGGGGGATGGGACCACCTGTTTGCCGGAAACATGGGACCGTCCGGCCGCCCGCCCGCGTCATGGGGCGGCGGCGGCGGCCGCCGCCGCCGGACTGGGTCCCGAGGGCCGGTGCGGCCGCCCGGCGGGCGGCCTGTCTCAGGGTCATTCGGACCGGCTGAACAGCGACGCGCCCCGTCTTGCCTCATGTCAAGCCAACCGGGGCGCCGGATCCCACCGTCTGAACAGAACGAAACGCGCTGGTCAGCGCGTTTCGTTCACAGCAGTTGATCGCGAACTCTGATGGCTTGCCTCACCTTTATGGTGCGAGCAACGTAACTGTGAGTCTCGTCGCGCCCTTGACTGACTGAAATCGATTTCACTAGAATGGTGCCCAACCGTCGGGGTCGCAAACGTGACGCGACCTCGAAAAGCCGGGCGCACGGCATCGGACAAGGCGACTGTGCCGGCGCCAAAGACGTCACCCGACGCCGCCTGTGACCCGACGCCTCGAAGGAGAGCCAATGAGCGCTTACCGGTTCCCAACCACCGCCACCCCGCCGCCGCTGGCGGACAAAACCGCTTACCTGGTGGCCAGCGGCGACCTGCGGGAGAGCGCCAACACCGCCGGCTGGCCCACTCAAGCGGCCCTGGAGAAGGCTCTGACCAGGGCGTTCGCCGCGAACGGCTGGCGCCTCCAACGGGCGAACCCAATCGATCCGGCGACCGGGCACGGCTTCATCTCGTCGCAGCGGATGGGCCTGGAGGTCTTCCGGTCCATCCCGCCGGCGGCCCCGCTGGTGGTCGCGGAGGCGGTCTGGCAATATTCGCACCACGTCCTTCCCGGCCTGGCCAGCCACTGCGGGCCGCTCCTGACCGTGGGCAACTTCGCGCCCGAATGGCCCGGGCTGGTGGGGCTGCTGGGGTTGAACGCGGGGCTGACCAAGTTGGGGCGGGAGTATTCGACCCTGTGGTCGCAGGACTGCGCCGACCAGTGGTTCCTGGACGGGCTGGCGGCCTGGATCGAGACCCGGCGGATCGACCACGACCTCAGCCACGTGCGCCCGCTGCCGCCGCTGGCGGACTGCGATGAGGTTCGCCTCGGACGGGCGCTGGCCGAACAATTGCTGGCCGAGAAAGCCATCATCGGCGTCTTCGACGAGGGCTGCATGGGCATGTTCAACGCCATCTTCGATGACGCGCTGCTGGGGCCCATCGGCGTCTTCAAGGAACGGTTGTCGCAGTCGGCGCTCTACGCCGAGATGCTGAGGACGCCAGACGCCGAGGCGGCAGGCGTGGGCCGTTGGCTGCGCCAGCGCGGCATGACCTTCCGCACCGGCCCCGACGAGGCCACCGATCTGACCGAAGCACAATTGTTGGGCCAGTTCAAGATGTACATCGCGGCGCTGCGGATCGCGGACGACTTCGGCTTGGACGCGGTCGGCATCCAATACCAGCAGGGGCTGAAGGACTTGGCGCCCGCCTCTGACCTGGCCGAAGGCCTGCTCAACGCCACCGACCGGCCGCCGGTCATGAGCCGCGACGGGCGGCGCGAGCTCTACGCGGGGTTGGCCCTGCCCCACTTCAATGAGGCCGACGAGGGCGCGGCCGTGGACGCGCTCGTCACCAACCGGGTTTGGCGCGCCATGGGGCTGACGCCGGACACCACTTTGCATGATGTCCGCTGGGGCGCCGAGCACGACGGCCGTTTTGTCTGGGCGTACGAGATTTCGGGCGCGGTTCCCGCCTCCCACCTGGGCGGATACCAGAACGCCGAAGGCTGGCGGCAGGGGCCGGTGTTCTTCCCGGCGGGCGGGTCGACCATCAACGGCGTCTCCAAGCCCGGCCAGTTGGTGCTCAGCCGCGTCTTCATCGCCGAGGGCCGCCTCCAGGCCGACATCTTCAGGGGCGAGGCGGTGGCCCTGGCGCCGGCCGAATCCGAGCGCCGCAAGCGCGCCACCAACCCGGAGTGGCCCATCGCCCATGTGGTCCTGCGCGGCGTCACCCGCGATCAGTTCATGGCCCGCCACAAGGCCAACCACGTCCAGGTGGTTTACGCCCCGGGCGCGGCCGTCGCCAACGCCGCGCTCGCCGCCAAGGCCGCCATGTTGGACCGGCTCGGCGTCCAGGTTCACCTTGTCGGGGAGGTCGAGTTGCCCTGACCGCCGCCGATGCCGTGTGGCCGGGCCGCCGGGATCGCCTTCGCCCCCAGCGACGCCTCTTGACCTCAAGCGGTCAGGGGATTGTCGCGCCCTTCGGCGCCAAGGTTCAGTCGGTCTTGGTCAGGGCGGCGCGCAGGCGCGCCGCCAATGTGCCCCTGTCCGCGACCGCGATTTCCGCCAGGCCCTGCCAGGCGGCGGCCCGCCGCAACTCGGCCGCGAGCGCCTCGGCCACCGCCGCCGCTTCGCGGCTCGCGTGCGTGGCTTCTTCCAGCCACGCCGATTGGACCAGCAGGCATGACCGCTGGCGGTCGGCTTTGAGGTCCACCCGCGCCGCCAACCGCTCGCCGCGCAGGAACAGGTAGACGTAATAGCCGTGGGTTCGTTGCTGCGCCGGGGTGTAGAGGCTGAGGCGGTAATCGACTTCGAAAAGTTGGGCCAGGCGGCGGCGCTCGAAGACGAGGTTGTCGAACGGGCTGATCAGGCAGTTGGCTTGGAGCGTGCGCGGGCTCGGCGCGGCGGACCAGAGCCAGGCCGGTCCTTTCCAATCCGCCACGGACACTGCCTCCAGCAGGCCGTCCGCCGCCAGCGCCTGGATGGCGGCGCGCGTTTCCGGCAAACCGGTGCGGAAATAGTCAGCCAGGTGCGGGGCGGTGGCCACGCCCAGGGCGGCGGCGGCCCGCCCGATCAGCACGCGGTGCGCCTGCTCCCGGTCCGGCGGCGGCGCGTTGAAGACGGCCGCGGGGATGACCCGTTCGGGCAGGTCGTAGAGACGTTCGAATTGCCGGTTGCGGGCCACCACGGCCACTTGGCCGCGGCGGAAAAGCCACTCCAGCGCCGTCTTGGCGTCTGACCACTGCCACCAGCCGCCGGCCGCCGTGGGGGGGCCGAGGTCGATCTGGCGCGCGGGCACCGGCCCGCGCGCCGCCCCCAGGTCCAGGACCGCG
>JAITJZ010000083.1 GCA_031278655.1 Bifidobacteriaceae bacterium | reverse complement strand
GGCCGTGGGCAAGCCAACCCACGACATGCTGTTCATCCTCAATCAGCCGTTCGCGCGGATGGCGAAGCTGACCGGCGGCCTGATTGACGGCGAGGTCGTGGCCGGGTTGTTGCTGATTGCCAATGGCCGGTTTTGGCGCGGTCTTGGCGCCTGCCTGCGCGCTTTTCGCGCCAACCGCCGGGCCAACCGCGCCACCGCGCGCCGCCTTGGCGCCGCCGCTCAACTCCCGGCCGGCGCCGGTTCCGGGGTTGGCGCGGCCGCCGCGGGCCTGGCGGCGGGTCCGGCCGGGGGGTCGGTTGCCGGTTGCGTCGAAGGTCCGGCGGCATGAGGCGCTGGCGCCGGGTTTGGGGCTCTTTCCAGCGCAAACACCCGGGGGTGGCGCAGTTCGCCGTCTTTTTCTTGATCTCCAACGCCGTCACGGTGCTGCAGTTGGCCATGATGCCGGCCGTCAAAGCCTGGTTCGGCCAGACCGCCTTGGTGGACACGCCTTTTCGGCACTGGCCGGTGGGATCGCAGGTGGACGGCTCGCCGTTCTACATTTTCGACTACGCCGCCGGGCCGCTGCCCGATGGCGGCGGCGGCCTGGCTTATTTCCTGGCGGTCCAACTGACGCTGCTGGTGGCGCAGGTGGTCAACTTCTTCGCCCAGCGCGGAGTGACCTTCAAAGCCAACAACTCGATCGCCAAGGCCGCTTTCTGGTATTTGGTGGCCTACGTCGCCATCACCATCGGCGCGGCCGCCCTCCAGGGGTTCTACAAGGCCCCGATCTACCGGCTGCTGATAACCACCTGGGGTTGGGGCGCCGCCGGCGAGGTCACCGCCGATGTCATCACCATGCTGATCAACGCCGCCTTGTCGTTCTGGGTCTTCTTCCCCATCTTCCGGGTCATCTTCCGGTCCAACCCCTCCGCTCCGGCTCCATCCCCGGCTCCAGGCGCCGCGACGCCCGATGCCGTCCAGGAAGCGCCCCAGCCGGGCGGCGCGGCCTAGGCCGGGGCGGATCGGCCGGGGGCCAGGCATGTCCAATTCGGCGGCGGCGGGCGGCGGCGTGGGCCGGCCGCTGCTGAGCGTCATCGTCCCGGCCTACAACGCCGCCGCCTACCTGGGCCGCTGCCTGGCTTCGGTGGAAGGCTTCGGCCCGGCTTTGGAGGTGGTGGTGGTCGATGACGGGTCGCAGGACTCGACCGCGCAGCTAGCCGAGGCGGCCGCCCGGGCCCAGCCGGGCCTGCGCGTCATCCACCAGCCGAACAAAGGCCACGGCGGCGCCATCAACACCGGGCTGGCCGCCGTCAGCGGCCTTTACACCAAGGTCTTGGACGCCGACGACTGGTTCGACCGCGAGGCGCTGGCCTGCCTGCTGGCGGTCTTGGCGGACCTGGCGGGCCTTAAACCCGCCATCGACGTGGTGGTGACCAACTTTGTCTACAACAACGTGGCCCGCGCCCGGCCCGTCCCGGTGCGCTACACCCGCGCCTTGCCCGCCGGCGGGCCGATCAGCTGGCGCCAGGTGCGGCGCTTCCGCCCGCGCGAGTACCTGATGATGCATTCGCTGGCCTACCGCACCGAACTGCTGCGCGGGTGCGGCCTGGCGTTGCCGGAGCACACCTTCTACGTCGACTGCCTCTTCGCCTTCACACCGCTGTTCCAGGCCCGCAGCCTGTACTATCTCGACGTCGATCTCTACCAGTATCTGATTGGGCGGCCGGGCCAGTCGGTCAGCGAAAGCGTCATGCTGGAGCGGCTTGACCAACAGCTTGAGGTGGCCCGCGAGATGCTCAACCAGATGCGCTCGCCTGTCGCCTTGGAGCCTGGCCAGCGCGCCTACCTGCTGCATTATCTCGACCTGGTTTGCACTGTGGCATCAAGTCTGCTGCTGCGCTCGGGCGAGGCGGGCAGCCTGGCCCGCCGGCGCGAGTTCTGGCGCGAGGTGCGCCAGCTCAGCCCCGCCCTGCACCGCCGGCTGCGCTGGAGCCTGCTGGGCACGGCCGCGAATCTGCCGGGGTGGGTTGGCCGGCGGGCCTCGCTGGCGGGTTACCGCTTGGCCCGCCGGGTGGTCGGGTTCTCCTGACGCCCCTGGAGCGGCCATTGTCGAGCGAACGATGCGGCCATTGTCGAGCGAACGATGCGGCCATTGTCGAGCGAACGGTGCGGCCATTGTCGAGCCGGGTCTAGAGTTGACCCATGTCGAAACTATCTTCCGGGCCGGGTGGCCTGGTCCCGCGCCGGGCTGAACAGCTAGTCGAGGAGGCCATTTCCGATACTCGGGTGATCCTCATCAATGGGGCGCGGCAGGTCGGCAAGAGCACCCTGGCGCAGGCGGTGGCGCGCCGCCACGGCGCCGAATGGCGGAGCTTTGACGATCCGCAGACTGTTGCGGCCGCGCGGTTCGATCCGAAGGGATTCGTGGTTTCCGACCGCATGATCGCGATAGACGAGGTCCAGCGGTACCCAGAGATCCTCTTGGCCATCAAACAACGCGTGGACGCCGATCCGCGGCCCGGCTCCTTCTTGCTGACCGGCTCGGCGCGGGTCATGGGCCTGCGCGCGGTGCCGGACCAATTGCCGGGACGGGCCGAGACCATAGAACTGTGGCCCCTGTCGCAGGGAGAGATCCGGGGCACGCCTCAGAGTTTCATTGACCGCGCGTTCTCAGATCCGGACTCATTGGAGCTGACTTCCGCCATGGCAAAGGCCGACTACGCCGCCGCCGCGGCCGCGGGCGGTTTTCCCGGAGCCTTGAACCGACGCGGGCGCCGCCTGTCCATCTTCTACCGCAACTACCTGGCGGACTTGATCAACCGAGAAGTCACCCAGGTTGCCGAAGTCCAGCGCGGCCCTGAGTTTCTCACGCTGGCGCGACTCGCCGCGGCGGGCATCGGCGGCCTGTTGGTGCCGGCCAACCTCTCGCGCGCCACCGGCCTGGCTAAAGACACGGTGTCGCGCTACCTTGCCATACTCCACGAGGTCTTCGCCATCAAAATCATCCCGGCGTGGTCGCGCGGAGCGAGCGCCAGGGCAATCAAGACTCCGAAGCTCGCGTTTGTCGACTCGGGCCTGGCAGCGGCGGTGCTCGGGCAGGATGCGCGGTCACTGATACGGGACAGCTGCGCGCTGGGCGGCCTGATGGAGAGCTTCGTGGCGATGGAGTTGGCCCGAGCAGCCACTTGGTCGCTCGCAGACCCCATGCTGTACCACTACAGGACCAAGGACAAGACCGAAGTCGACCTGGTCATGGAGGACCGCGCGGGTCGAGTCGTGGGAATTGAGGTCAAGGCATCGTCAACGGTCCGGGGAGAGGATTTCCGAGGGCTGAAACACCTGGCGGAACGGGTCGGACCAAACTTCCGCCTCGGCATAGTCCTCTACACGGGAGCCACCGCGGACAGCTTCGGGGACCGCCTGCGGGCGCTCCCGATCTCCGCGATTTGGGATCAGTGAAACCGGCTGCAGAGCACTCGGATCAGGAAGACTCCGATGCCTGCCACGCGCCCACGCGGTCCCGGAACACCCCCGCGAGGGCCGCCGGGACCGCCCGCTTCACGGTCCGCCCGGACTGGTGGCGCATGATCGACCGGCACGGGCCATGGCCCGGGTCGCCAACATGTCGTTCAAACGTGCGGCGTCGCCACGGCTCACAGGGGCACCGCCTCGGCGAGCGCGCGCTCGCGGAATAGCGGTTTCAAAGCGTCCGCCGGCGCCACGTCGACCGAAAC
>JAITJZ010000052.1 GCA_031278655.1 Bifidobacteriaceae bacterium | reverse complement strand
CCGAGGCCGACGCAGACCAGGGCCAGGCCCGCTGCCCCGGCCACCTGGGCGCCGGTGCGGGGGAGTTCCGCGGGCGGTGGGGGCTGCCAGATGGTGCGCTCGTTGACGGCGTCGAACCGGCCCTCGGCCAACACCTCCCGTTCGGGGCCGTCGCCTGGCGCCCAGGCGATCTCTTTGATCCAGGTGCAGCCCGGCTCGCCCACCGTGAATTCCGGGGAGTGGAGCTTCTCGACGTCATCGGCGTTGATGGCGTGGTCGAGGGTGACCGCGCCGATCCGGGTGGCGCCTTCCATGTCGTGCGGGTCGGGCGGCTCGCAGGCGAGGTCCTCCGGGGCGGCCAGCGGGTCGGTGAACGGCGTGGACTGGTACCAGAACTCGACCACCGTGCCCGCCGGGAACGGACCGGTCAACTCGGCCTCGTCTGTGACCTTCTCCCCGACGACCGCCCCGGTCGGGGCGGTCGTGGTGATGGCCGGGACGGGCGGCGCCGCCACCAGGGCGGACTCGGGTGCCAGCCCGCAGGTCCCGCGCCTGACGGTGCGGCCTTGGCCGTCGGTGACGGTCTCGACCGCGAACACCATCCCCGGCCGGTCCGGGGCTGTGAACACCGGCGACAGGTGGTCGCCGTCGCCCTCGACCGGGACGGGTTCCCCGCTGGCGGCGAGCAGGGTCTCCGGGGCGCACACCGCGCCCTCGTACACCCACCGGCCCGTCTCGTCCTCGACCGCCGCGGGCGGTTCGCCGCCCGCCTCCGACGCCACGAAGTAGACGTCCCAGGTGGCCGCCCACCCGGTCATGTCCGCGCGGCGTCGCGCCTGGTCGGGGAAGGCGGCGTGGAGCACGTCCACCAGGTCGGCGCCGGGCTCCACCACGATGGCGGCCTCACGGTCGGCGCCGACCCCGTCGGACTGTTCGGCGTCAGCCAGGGTCAACAGTTCGGTGGCGAACTCGGGGGCCTCGTGGACCAGGGTGATGGTCTCGGATTCCTCGCCGCACACCGACTGGTACGGCTCGGTGCGGGCGTCGCCCGGATATGTGACGACGAACGTGTAGGTGGCGTCGCCGCCCTCCGCCTTGAACCGCGACCCCGAGACTCTCTGCGAGGCGCCCCAAGTGTTCAACGCCGCCGTCGCCTCGTTGGAGGCGATCAGCTTCGCCGCCGGGTTGCCCGAGTCGCAAGACTCCGCGGTGACCTCCCCCTCGATCCGCCACAACTCCACCCGGATCGTCGCGCCGTCGGCCTGCCACGGGCCGTAGCCCGCCCACTGGCCGTGCCCGACCGCCCCATAAAGGTCGGTGTCCTCGGGCCCGTCGGGCCAGTCGGTCTGCCACACCTCGTCGGTGAAGAACACCGCCTGTTCGCCGTCGTTGGTGGCGGTCCAAGACGTGGCGGTGGTGTGGATCACCGGGGTCCGTTTGACGATGGTGGTCTCGGCGGGCAGCCACAACGGCGTGGTCGCGCCCTTCGACAGGTAGTCCCTGGTCTTCTCCGGCTGTTCGTCCAGGTCGATCCCCCACGCGAACCCGTAAGCCCCGTACCCGCCGTGGGCGACGGTGTGGCACACGGTCTGGGCGTGGTCTTCCCCTGCGGCGGTGAACACCAACCCCCACTCGCCCACAACCGGCGCGTCGCCGCCGATCACGGTGGTTTGGGGTCCGGGCACCGCCGAGCGGTGCAGTTTCCCGCCGACCGCGACTTCGACGGGTTGGCCGGTTCCCCACTGGTTCAACCACAAGTCCGCCGGCGAGGTGTGCTCCACCCACACCCGGTCGCACACCTGGACCGTCCCGTCGCCCTTCGGCTCCGCCACCGCCTGGTCCCGCACCTCGGATTGGATGGTCAACTCCATTTGGGTGACGTGGGTCTCCAGCGCCTGACCGAACAAGTCCGCCGGGTCGTTGTCGAACAACGCCGCCACCTCCGGGGCCTGGTCGGCGCGGTCGATCCGCCACACCCATGTCCCGTACTGGGAGGCGGGGACTGTGAACCCGGCCGGCGCCGCCACGGTGACCGGTTCGCGCCCCGAGGTCGGCAGCGTCACGTCCGCCGACGCGGCGCCCAGGATTTTGGCGTCGGCGGGCGGCTCCCGGCTGATGGTGAACGATGACGCCGACCCCGCGTAGAAGGTCCCTTCGGCTTTGACGGTGGCTGGTTTCCCGTCCGCGCGGGCGATCCACTGGTCGGCTTCGTCCGGCAGGCTGACGGTGATGGTGTCGTCCGGGGCGGTGTTCTTCGCCTGGCGCTGGTCGGGGAGTTTGGTGCTGATCGCCAACGTCATCGGGGTGTGCCCGGACTCGTCTTTCTTCCCGAAGCTGTCTTTGGCGTCTGCGGCGAGCAGGGCGGCGACGGCCGGGGTCTGGTCGGCGCGGCGGATCTCCCACACCCACGACCAATGGGTGGCGCCCTTCATGTCGAACCCGGCCGGGGCCGCCGCCGTCACCGGGTCGCGCCCCGAGACCGGCAGGGTCACCGCCACCGCGGCCTCCCCCAGGATCGCCGCCCCGGCCGGCGGGTTGGGCTGCTCCGCGAACGGCTGGCTCGACCCGTACAGCACGCCGCGGGCTTTGACCGTGACGGGTTTGCCGTCCGCCCCCGCCATCCACTCATCGGCGGCCCCTGGCAGGAACACGGTCAGCGTGTCGTCCGCCGCCTCGCCTTTCAGAACGGTGCTGGCGGGGGTCTTGGTGGACACGCCCAGCGTCATCGGGACGGTGAACCTCTCTGTGGCCGAGAAATAGTCGTCGCAGAACGGGCCCCCGTCGGGCAGGTGTTTCGCGTTCGCGCCCTGGTCGGCCTTGTCCAAACACCACCTCAGCGAATACCACCCTGACCCGGCGCCGGCGGGCAGGGCCACGCTGGCGGTCTCCCACGCGCCCGGCCCGGACACCACCGCGGCGGCCGTCCCATCCAAAACCTCCGCCCCCGCCGGGAGGGTCTTCGAGGCGGCCTGCGGGCTGGCGGATCGGATGATCTGCCCGGCGGCGGTGAACTGGAAGTAGGTCTTCGGTTTGGTTTGGTCCGCGTCCGCCCACTCCTTGACCGGCCACTGCGAGCCGTTGATCGCGTCGGCCTTCACCTTGTCGACCACCCGCCCCGCGGCATCGGGCAAGGCGGCGGCGACCTCGGTGGCGAGCCGCGGCTCCCAGATCGTCTTGTCCTGGGTGGCGGCGTGCGAACCCGACAAGTCAACCGACAAGGGTGTGGCCACCCGCTGGTAGGAGCCCTCCTCATAGAGCGTGAAACAGGTTTGCGGCACGCCCGCGACGGTGACCGACGCCGACACCTTCTCGCCGGCGATCAGGTCGTGGGTGGCGGTGAACGCCAGCCACCCGGCCCCGGCCGCGGTGGTGACGGTCTTGGCCCTGGACCCGTCGGCGAACTTGGCGTTGGGGGTGGTGATCGCCACGGTGGCGGCGAACCCTGGGGTGTGCGCCGCGGCCCCCCGCCCCAAGGCCCCGCCGGTGATCTGGGCGGCCTGGCCCTGGGCGACCAGCCCGAACCACACCCTCCCGGCCGCCAGGTCCACCTCGACGTAGGCGTCCTTCGGGCCGGCCTGGGCCGCCTCGGCGGCCAACTCGTCAAACCTGGCCGGGTAGGTGACCGGGATGCCCGAGTGGTACCCGGCGCGGACGAACTGCGACAACGACACCAGGGTTTGGGTGTCGGTGTCTTTCAGGTGGCGGGCGAGCAGCCACGCGGTCTGGGCGGTCTTGTCCGCGACGCCGCCCGCCACCGTCCCGCACACCTTCCGGGCGCGGGCCGGGTCCAAAGAGTCGGGCGGCTCGGCGCCCGGGTCGACGCACAACCCGTACGTCCCGCCCACGCTCATGTTCCCCCAAAAAGTCCGCAACCCCTGATAGGAGCCCCACTCCCCGGTCACATACTCCGCCGCCGACGCCGGCGGCGCCGCCGCGACCGCCGCCGCGACGACCACCAGAGCCGCCAAAGCCATCCTGGGCAGCCTCGCCCCCCGCCATGTCCGATGCCGCCCGCGGCCGGTCCGCTCAAAGGTGTTGGTTTGGTCTTTTGCCATGACGGCCCCTTCCCTTCCCAGGCGCGCAGGGGCCCGGGGGTTGGCGCAGAAGACCCCGCCGTCGGGGCGGGGGTCGGTTTCGACAGCCAGGTGCGCGCCGGGCCCCGGCCCGGGGCGCGCGGCGCCGGCGGGCCTGCCGCCAGCCGGCGCCAAGCTGGACGGCGGTCGAGGGGGACTCGGGGTCGCCTGGTCGGCGCGCCACGCGCCGCCGGGCAAGACGCGCCGGGGCTGGACGCTCCCCTGGCCCGGGGCGGCCGTGGAACGAGCCGAGGACCCCGGCCCCGCCCGTCCCTGCCGCCCGAACAGGCGGGCGGCCCGAGTGTGTTTGAGCGTGATCCTTTTGCCAGTTTCGGCGTGGGACGGTTGCCAGTCTCGGCGGTGCTGTTTTGCCACTTTCAGTCGTCAGGGGGTGCCAGTTTCAGCACGAGCGCGCAGGTCCTTGATTGGCCCTCGGCGCGACGCCGGGGAAGGGATTGCTGTGCCGCCGTCCGCTGCCTGGCAGGAGGAAGCCCGCGACGGGCGGCCCAGCAGGTCAGGGGGCGCTTGGGCGCCGGAACGGAGCCGGCGGCGCAACGGCTGGTCGGTGCGAGCTGGGGAAGGCGAGAAGCGGCTCGCCCGCGGTCGTGACGACGGTGTCGCCGTTGCCGGGCGGCGCTGGAAAGCGCTTCGGGCTGAAAGCGGCAACTGCTTGCCGCCGACACTGGAAAGAATCTGATGATCACAGACACCCCGAGGGTAGCCTTGATCTGGCAGCGCGGCGTGGCGTTGTTTCCAGGATGAGGGAGGCGGTTATGGGCGCGGTTGAGTTGGCGGCGGGCGGCGGGTTGGGGCGCGCCCGGGCGGGGTTGCGGCGGCCAGCCCGCCAGGGGCGCGGGGTGTTGGCATGACCGGGCAGGCCCGCGCGTTGTCGACCCGTCACGTCCCGGAGATCACGGCGGACGAGCGGGATCTTGGGCTCGCGGCGGTGGGGGAGGCGTTGAGACGCCGCGTGGACGGTTGGAGCCCGGCGGAGAAGTACACGCGGCAGCTTGTCGTGAAGATGCCGACGTTCAAACCGATCGGTTTGGACTTGAAGGACTACATTTTCGCCCGGGACCTGGACGAGCGGGTCTACGACGCCGACAGCTTCACGCCGCTCTCCGGGGTCCTGGCGGAAGACCCGTACACCGGCGAGCGGGTCGGCTTCCGCCAATCGGAAGACAGGTCGCAATGGTTTGTCCACATCGACCATGTGGTGCCGGTGGCGGACGCTTGGGTCTCGGGCGGCTGCCTGTGGCCCCTTGACGACCCCAGGTGGGTGCAATTCTGCAACTGGCCTGGGAATCTGCTGGCCGTGTCGAGTTGGGCGAACCAGTCCAAGGGGGACAGCAACGCCGCCCAGTGGCTGCCGGGCAACCCGAGACACGACTGGCGGGCCAGGTACGTGCTGATGCAGCTGGCGGTCAAGCTGCGGTTCGATCTGTCGGCGACCGAATCCGAGGCCGAAGCGATGCTGCGGGTGTTGATGTCGGCCGCCGTGTAGGCCGCTCGGGGGCGCCCAAGCCGGCGGCGGCCGCGAAGGCGGGCGGCTTGTTCGAGCCGGCGCGCCCGGCCGGCCGGGGCCGGCTTTGGGGGCTGGTCACCCGGGGCGGGCGGTCTCGGCTTGGGTTAGGAACCGGGCGGCCGAGGTGATGTGGCTGACGGCTAGCGCCCATTGGTTTTGGTCGGCGAGCCGCCCGAACGTGGTCGGGTCGAACCGGTCCCACCAGCCGTGGTCGCGGCGCAGCAGATCGACCAGTTGGCGGACCTGGCGGCGCCCGGCCGCGTCCGGGTCCGCCGCCGCCGTCTTGCGCGGTGGTTGGCGGGCTTCTTGGAGGCGGGCGAGGTCGGCGGCGGCCTGCCGGGCTTGGCGCAGCGCGTCGGCCACGCCCGTCTGCCTGGCGGCGGCCTCGACGCCGGCGCTGGCCGCGGCCCGCTCCTGGTCCGGCCGGGCGGGGTCTTGGGCGGTCCGGCGCAGGCCGGCCAGGGTTTGGGCGAGTTTGACCCGCCGCCAGCGGGGGTCGACCTTCCCGTCTTGGTCCAACTCGGCCAGCGCGTCGGCTGCGGCCTCCCGGACCAGCGGGTCTTCGCCCTGGTCGGCGGCTATCGCCCCCAGCTCGTTGATCCGTTCCAAGCGTTGATGCGAGTCGCGGCCGGTGACCCGGCGGGCCGCCTCGACTCTCGCCTCCCCGGACCGGCTCCCCGCCCCGCCGAAGAGCGCGGCCGCGCCCGCGGCAGGCGGGTCCCCCGGACCGGCCGCGCCTGGCCCGTCGGCGCCCGCGCCTGGCCCCGCCGGTCCCGGTGATTCACCGGGACCGGGGCCGGCGGCGGCCGTCGCCTCCTCTGGTCCCGCGGCGGGGTCGGCGGGGCGGGCGGGTTTGTATTGGGTGGCTTGTTTGCGGCGGGCGGCCTCGGCGGCGAGCAGTTCCTCGAGTTCCGCGTACAGTTGGGCCTGCTCGACCGGGGTGAGTTGTTTGCGGAGCTGGTCGATGTCGCGGGCCGCCAACACCTGGGTCAACCTGTCCGAGACGCCGCGGGCCACCCAGGCCGGCACCGTCCGCCAACCCAACGTCGCCACCGCGGCCAGCCGGCGCGCCCCCGAGACCAGCCCCAGGGCGGGTGTCACCACGACCGGGCAGAGCAACCCCAACCGGCGGATCGAGTCCGCCAAGGCGCCCACGTCTCCCAGGTCGGCCCTGAACACCCCGCCCGCCTGGATCTGGTCGACCGGCTGGGCCGGGATCAAAAACCCCGCCCCGCCGCCGGCTCCCGGGCCGTTTGACTCGTCCACACCCCCCAGGTGCGCCGCCCCGCCCAGGGCCGCGCGGAAGTTCCGGCGGCCAGCCGCAGCCCGCCGCTCACACTGCCAAAAAACAGTTGATCACAGACGCGCACGCGCCGTCCCGGCGCCGACGGGCGGGCAGGCGGTCGGCGGGCGGCCCGCCAGGCGCGGGCCGGGGACGGGTCAAAGACCCGGCGCCGACGGGCGGGCGGGCGCGGCGGCCTGGTTCCCGAAAACGCCCAACGGCGCCGACCGCGCGACCGGGCGCCCCTCCAGGCCCCGACCGGGCCGGGGTCGCGCCGCGGCCGCGGAGCGCGCCGGCGTGTCCGCCGCGGGCAGGTCGGCGGCGGCGATGAAGGCCGTCAACTCGGCGAGGCGTCCGTCGTCGGCGTCGGCGCGCAACGACTCGGGCATCCCGGTCCGGTCGATCCAGGTGTCCCAGACGACGTCGGCGACCGTCGCGCGCAACCGCCCGGGGTCGGTGTCCGCGACCACCAGCCCAACCCAGTCGTCGTCCCCGTTCATCACCGCGACATGCACCCGCGCCGCTTGGCCGCCCAGACCCGGGACCAGCGCCTCCTCGCGGACCAGCGCCATCGCCCCGACCCCGCGCGCCGACCCCAGCCAGGCGCCCACCTGCGCCGGGGTCGCCTCCGGGCCGGGCACGGGCCGGCCGGCCAAGAACCCCGCCCACGCCGGGTCCCCTGAAGCGGCGGCGGCCTCGCCTGCCGCCGCCGCCAACCGGCGCGCCAACCGGTCCCGGTCGCGGTCCACCAACACCGCCGCCGGGCGCCGCCCAGACCACCCGTCCAACAACACCGCCCCGACCGCGACGCGCGACACCTGCCCGCCCGGGCCAGCGTCGCGCCCGCCCGGGGCGCCGTCTCCCGCTACGCTCCCGCTTCGCGCCCGCCGGTCCACGCCTTGCCCGGCCGTCCGCGCCGGCCCGCCGCTCACAAGCCCAGCCCCTCGACCCGGCTTGGCCCGCCGGGCCGCCCGAACACGTCCGGCGGGGCGGGCGCCCCCCAACCGGCCCCCGGGGGCGGGGTTTGCCGCCGGCCGGGGCCCGACGCGCCGCGGGCGGCCTGGTCCGCCAGGCCGCGCACCGGCGCCAGCAAGGCGACGGCGGCCGAGTCGAGCTCGTACGCGCCGGACGCCATCCGGCCGCTCACCGGGTCCCG
>JAITJZ010000120.1 GCA_031278655.1 Bifidobacteriaceae bacterium | reverse complement strand
ATCGGCGGCGGGGGCGTCGACAGCGGCGGCAGCGGCAGCACGGGCGGCGCTGGGGGGAGTGTGGTCATCAGCGGCGGGAGTGTGACGGCCACCGGCGGCGGGGCCGGCGCGGGCATCGGCGGCGGGGGCGTCGACAGCGGCGGCAGCGGCAGCACGGGCGGCGCTGGGGGGAGTGTGGTCATCAGCGGCGGGAGTGTGACGGCCACCGGCGGCAGGGCCGGCGCGGGCATCGGCGGCGGGGGCGTCGGCAGCAGCGGCAGCGGCAGCACGGGCGGCGCTGGGGGGAGTGTGGTCATCGGCGGCGGGAGTGTGACGGCCATCGGGGGCACTGTGTCGAACACCGGTAGCAGTGCCACTGCGGGTATCGGCGGCGGCGGCGTCTATAAAGGCAGCTCCGGCGGCGGCGGCGCGGGGGGGAGTGTGACGATCAGCGGCGGCACGGTGACGGCGGTCAAGGGCGACGGCGGCGACCAGGGCGGCATCGGCCCTGGTGCCGGGGGCGCGGCGGGAAGCGTGGTCATCACCGGCGGCAGCGTGAAAAGCGCTTCGGCGCCTGTGCCGCAGCCCGTGAACGCCGATGGCTCGCCGGTCTACCGGGCGGCGTTGACGCTGCAAGGAGAGGGCGACGGCATCGGGGTTGTGGCCGCCCAGATCACCACCCGACCCTACGGGGTGACGGACGTGGTGACGCGCGACGGCGGCAAGGTCTACGCCTGGCTGCCCGCTGGGACTCGGGCGGACGGCATCGTGCTGATCGTCGGGTCGACCGGCTACGCCACCGCCGAAGCCACCACGGTGGGAACCGGCAACAACGCCGCCATCACGCTGTTGCCGGAGTCTTCGACGCCGGCCCACGGCACTGTGGAAGTGAGGCTGAACCAGGCCCTGTGGCTGGAAGGCGCTGACGGCATCGGCGTTGGACCGAGCGCCGCCAACCAGTCCGCGACGGTCACATCCAACGGCGACGGCACGGCCACGGTGACCGGCTTCACGGGCGTTCACCCCGTGTTGGCGGACTCCGCGGACACAGGCGTGACAGTCGAACTGAAGACCCCGGCGGCCGCGACCGCGACGCTGAACTATTTCCGCCCGGCGGCCAGCGACTATCAGATGTCCCCGACCAGTGTGGTTCACAACGGCCAACCGCAGGCCGTGACGGTCACACCAATGACAGCGACAGCTCAGGGCGCCGGCGCCCTGACCATCTACTACACCGGAACCGGCACCACGGCGTATCAGAAATCGACCACCGCGCCGACCGGCGCCGGGACCTACGCCGTCTCGATCGACGTGGCCGGCACGGCGTGGGACGCCGGCAGCCGGTACCTCCCGGTCAGCGGCCTGGGCCTGGGGACCTACACCATCGAGAAAGCCGACCAGTCCGGGCTGGCGTTGACCGGCCTGGCGAGTGCTTACACCTACGGCGACCCGCCGTTCACAGTCGGTTTGAGCGGCGTCTCGGGAGACGGCGCGGTCAGCTTCTCTGTGGCCGAAGGGACCGCGGCCAGCGTGGACCCGGCCACCGGCCAAGTCACAATCCTGGGGGCTGGGAGCTTCCGGATCGCCGGGTCCGTCGCCGCCAGCGGCTCGCACAACGGCGGATCGGTGACTTCCGGGCTGGTGGTTGTGGGCAAGGCGAACCCAGTGGTGGTGTTGGAGGCGGACCCGGCGGATGGGTCGGCCCACGGCGACGCTGTGACACTGACGGCGACCGTCACCGGCGAGGGCGCCACGCCGGCTGGCCCCGTCACCTTCAGACTCGACGGCAATGTGGTTCCCGGCGGGTCGGATGTGCCCCTGGCCGGCGGGCAGGCCGCGGTGACGGTGACCGTGCTGGGCGCGGGCGAACACCGCTTCGAGGCCGCCTACGGCGGCTCCGAGGATTACAACCCCGCTATGGGCGAGCTGGTCCACAATGTGTCCAAGGCCGACCAAGACCCGGTGGTGATCATCCCCCCGGGGGACAAGGTCTACGGGGACGCGCCGTTCCAACTGGGGATCGGGTCGAGCGGCAGCGGCACGGGCGGGGTTTCGTTCTGGGCGCCGGCCAACGACTGCGTTGACGTGGCCGCGGACGGGCGGGTGAGCATCAAGGGCGCCGGGTCGGCGGAGGTGACGGCCACCAAGGCCACCGACGCGAACTACAACGAGCGTTCCGGGACGTTGACGATCATCGTCGGGCCGCGCGGCATCGGCGGCGTGAATGTGACACTGACCGGGCCCGCTGTCTACACCGGCCACCAACTCACCCCCGCGTTCCAGGTCGAGGACGCCGTCGCCATCACGGCGGCGGACTACGCCGTCAGTTGGGGCGCGAACACCGCCGTGGCGGACGGCGGCAGCCTGACCTTGACCGGGAGCGGCAATTACACCGGCGTGAAGACAGTTCCGTTCGACATTGACCCAGCTGTCCCGGTGGTGGCGCAGGCACCTCAGGCGTCGAGCATTTACGCTGGTCAGGGGCTCGCCGGGTCGGTTTTGACGGGCGGGTCGGTCGAGTTCGATGGCACGGTCTTGGCGGGGTTGTTCGCCTGGGCGGACCCAGCCGCGCCGGTCGCGCCGGGCGGGGACCAGGAGGTTGTTTTCACGCCCGATGCCGTCTACGGCGGCAACTTCCAGGCCGTCGGTTTGCGCGTGGCGGTGGCGGTCAAAGACGGGCTGGCCGAGGCCTTGACCCAGGCTGACGCGATCGAGTACGGCGGGGTTCATCTGACCCGGGCCTGGGCGGACTTCGCCGCCGCCCGTCAGGCAGCCGTTGATGTGTTGGGCGACCCGGCGGCCACCCAGGACCAGTTGGACGCGGCCGGCGCCGCCTTGGCCGCCGCCGGCGACGCCCTGGGGGTCGGTGATGGCAGCCACTGGTTCGAGTCCGGATTGGACAGCCATCAGGTCGGCTCCGCCGCTGGTCTGACCTTGATCGCCGCCCGCGATTGGTCCTTGCACACCGGCGTGGTGCGGGTCGACGGCGTGGTGTTGGCGCCGGGCGCCGATTACTTGTCGGCCGGGGACGGGACCAGGACCAGCTTGTTGGCGGCGTGTCTGGACGGCTTGCCGGTGGGCGCGCATGTCTTGAGCGTCGAATTCTCGGGCGGGATCGCGCCGGTCGAGGCCGTGTTCATGATCGAGCCCGCCGGTTCCTCTGACCCCGCGCCGCCTTCGCCTTCGCCGTCCGCCGACTCTGGTTCTGGTTCTGGTTCTGGTTCTGGTTCTGGTTCTGGGTCTGGTTCTGTTTCTGGGTCGGGTGCTGGTTCTGGGCCCGGGGCCGGGCCCGGCGGCGGCCTGGCGGGCACCGGCCCGCTGGCCGGGCGCTGGCCCTTGGCGGCTCTCGCCGCCATCGCGGCCGGGGCCCTGATCGCGGGCGCCGCCCGCCGTTGGGCGTGACCGGCGGGCGCCCTGCCGGGGCCCGGCTGGCGGCGACCCGGGGCTGGGTGTGGGCGAACGGCATCGGTCACCGGGCCGGCGGCGACCTGCGGGGCGCGACCGGACCGCGCGTGAACGGACCAACCCAAGCTGGTCTGACCGTGATAACCTGACCAGCATGGCGACTCAGGTCAACGTGCAGGAGGCCAAGACCCACTTGTCGCGGCTGTTGGCGCTGGTGGAACGGGGTGAGCGCGTCACCATCGCGCGGCGCGGGCGACCCGTGGCGGAACTGGCGCCAGCGGCCGGGGCGGGCGTCGAACTGGGCTTCTGGCCGGCCGAGGTCTCCGACGAGGCGGCTCAGCCGCTGGACGATGAAGACTTGGCCGCCTGGGGTTTGACTTGAGGGTTCTGCTCGACACCCACGCGCTGCTGTGGGCGGCCCGGGCGCCGCACCGCCTCGGCGCGCAGGCCCGCTGGCTGATCGAGCAATCCGCGACCGAGCGGCTGGTGTCGGCGGCGTCGTGCTGGGAACTCGGGATCAAGTTCGCCGAGGGCCGGCTCCCTGAGGCCGATGCCCTGCTGGCCGACTGGCCGGGCCTGATCGACCGGCTGATGGCCGTGGAACTGGCTGTCGGGTCGGCCCACGCGCTGCTCGCCCCGCGTCTGGAATGGGACCACGCGGACCCCTTCGATCGGATTCTGGCCGCCCAAGCGATCACCGAGAAGGCGGCGCTGCTCAGCCTGGATGCGGCCTTTGACTCAGTTCCGGAGCTTGAACGCCTCTGGTGAGGACGCTCCGGCGGCCGGCTGGTCGTGTCTCTGGCTGGTCGTGTCTCTGGCCTGATCCCGGCGGCAGGCGTGACCAGATGGGCGCCCTCCCGGCCGCAGCGGGCGGCGACCCGGGGCTGGGTGTGGGCGAACGGCATCGGACACCTGGGTATGATGATTGGCCGTTGGCCGGGTAGACTCGGCTGCTGGTCCCCGCGCGTTCCAGGCGCCGCGGGGCCCACGGGGTGTGGCGCAGCTTGGTAGCGCGCTTCGTTCGGGACGAAGAGGTCGTGGGTTCAAATCCCGCCACCCCGACTTTGGTAAAAACCGGGTCTGGCCTGCTGAAACGGTCAGACCCGGTTCTGTTGTAGTGGGTCCCGCATCGCGTGTTTGTCACCTGGTTGTCACCCGCCCAGCTTGGCGAACGCCGCCTGATCGATGTCCATCCCCAGGAAAGACGTGTACCGAGTCGTCATCGCAAGGTCGGAGTGGCCGAGCCATGCCTGCACCGTGTGGGCGGGCACGCCGCGCCTCAACCAGTTGACCGCCGCACTGTGCCTCAAGTCGTGGATAGTCCGCCCGTCCGCCGCCTCGGCCCACCCGGTGGCCCGGACGAACCGCGACCGCCAAAGCTGGCTCTCCCCGTCGCGAGACAACAGGTAATCGTCTTTGCCCCGGCCCTCCATCAGCCCCTTGACCCGCTGCTCGATCTGCGGGCCGATTGGCACCATCCGGCCCCGGTACGACTTTGGCAGCTTCTCAGCCTTGCCTTCCGGCTGGGAACGAACAACGTGGAAACGGGGGAACTCGTCGCCCAACAGCACGTCGCCCACCCGCAACGCTCGCGCCTCACCCCACCGCATGCCGGAGAAACCCAGAATGGCGATGGCGTCACCGTAAATCCCGCCGACACCTTCAGCCAAGGTCGTCAACTCGTTCTCATCCAGGGGCCGCATCGGTCGCGGCTCCTTGCGCCGCTTCGGGATATCCACCTTCACGACGGGGTTTTGAGCGACGAAGCCGCGCCTGACACACCAGGCGAAGAACGCCTTGACGCTATCCGCGTACCGCGTCACCGTGGACGGCTTCCTGGTCGCCGCCCACATGTTCACAAGCCGTTGCAGGTCGGCTGTCGTGATGGCCCGGACCTGCTTCCCGGTCAGAGAATCAGGCAGCATGCTGACCACCTGCTTATCGGTCGCGTAGGTTGACTCCGCCACCTGCGGTTTTCGGGCAGGGAGCCATTGCGCGATCACGTCCGTTGCCTTCGCCTTGCCCAACTGGATCGAGTATGACGAATCCTTGTACTTCAACACCTCGGCATCGTGCCAAGCCTTGGCTGCGGCGAGTGTGTCAAATGTGCGGGATGCGACCACCTCTTGATGGGCCTTGACCTGCGCCTGGTACCTCCTGCCGCGTTTGCGGATGCTCATGGCGATACCCCTGTCTCGATTAGGCGTTTGATATCGGTCCTTGAGTAGCGGATGGTCTTCCCCTCGCTGATGACGGGCCGAATCGGGCCAGTGCCATGACGACGCCAAGCCGAAAGGGTGGACTCGGACACCCCCAGCACCTCGGCCACCTGACGGCACTTCATCAACGGCGGGTAATCATTCAGCCGCTTGGTCCGGTTGTTATCCATGGTTTGCTGCCCCCTGGCACCACCGCATGATGTCCTCATCAGTGATCTTTGGCGCGCGGAATCGAACCGGGATAGGTTCAGCATCCGAGCGCGCGTACCCGATCCCTGCCGTCCGATAGCCGTTCGACTCGGTAGCCGGGGCGATCAGGTGAGATTTCGCGCCCGCATCGACCGACCCGGCTCCAAGCACGATGTTCACCTCCAACGAGGTCTCGACCCGCAGGCACACACGGTTCATGAAGTGGGGCCGGTGCTCCCCGAGGCTCTCCTTCTGGGGCTGCTGCGCGGCGGCCAGCACGTATATCCCCGCCGACCGGCCCTGCGACAACAGCGCACTCAGGTGTTCGCGCACCTCGCGCCGCCAAGCGGCGTCCGCTGCCGCCATCAAACTGTTGAACTCATCCACCACCAAGAGCATGAAGGGCCGCTCCGCAGTGGCCTCGAACGCCCTCAGGCCCAAGGCTTGGCGCTCCCGCATGATAACAACGAGCTTCTTGAGCAGTTCCAGCCCCTCGCCGGGGTCGAATGCGATGCTCTCGAAGCGCCCAAGGCCGACTCCCGCCAACTCGGCATGCTTCGGGTCCCACCCGAACAACTTCAGCCCGCTGCCCTGCTGTCCCAGAGCCGCCGTCGCCGCGATGATGTAAGCCCACAACAGCGAGCCCTTGCCGGAACCAGTCGCGCCGACCACTAGGGTGTGCCCGAGCCCCACGGTGAACACCTCGCCATTGTCCCTGCGACCAAGCGGGATGGCCAGCGTGCCGGATGGGCTGGCGCTGGTCGCCTCCCGGAAGTCCGCAAGACCGAATGCCGCTGGAGCGGGATCGTTCTTATACACGAGCACCCGCGCCCATCCCGACTTGCCAGCCGACTCCACCGTCACTTCCGCCATCCTCAGGTGTTCAGCCAGCGCCACTGACCTATCTGCCAGCGCCTCCGGAGTCAGCCCATTCGCCATCCTGGTGACAAACTGGTAGCCGTAAGACGTGCGCTTATACCGGCGAACTTTTGGCCGGAAATGCACTGTGCCGGAGGGGCCGTTCGGCCTGTAGACCGTGGCCAACCCGTCGCCGTCAAAGAACCGTCCGAGCCGCCACCGCAGCACCAACAGACGCAGGTTCCACATCACGGCGACCAGCAGCACCACCAAGGCCATGCCGAGGCCCAACCCAACCCACAGCAGGAAACCAGCGATCTCGCCTGCAATCTCAGAGAGTGTCACGATCGCACCTACGCTTTGTGTACGGCTGGGGCGCGGTACGGCTGCGGCGCGGCATCGCCGGGTTGCCCGCCGCCGGACGTCCGGCTGACCACGCGATCCGCCAGCAACTTCAGGCGCAAATGGAACTGGTCCAACGGCGAGACCACCAGTGCCGCCGACCCCTGAACGCCCAGCACGGTGCCGAAGTCAAGTGGCGGTAGTGTTGCCGTGCCGCTCTCAACCCGCGCCGACCCCATCCCCTTGCCGTCGAGCGCGACAGCCGCCTCGAAGGCGTAGGCCGGCTGCCCGCCGACCATTATCGGCTTGTTCGTGCGCTTCCCGTCTTGGTACTCGAAGATCTCGCGGGTGTCTTGCCCGGTCGGGATCAGAGCCAACCGCCCTGCGTCGACTGGAATTCTCAAGCTTGCCATGATTTCACCTCTCTCGATGTTGCCCCAGTTTGGACCAGCATGGCCAGCCTAGCATGCCGGTCCACGATGGGGCAACCCGGTAGACTCGTCTTCCATGGCAGGAAGGCCAAGGAATCCGGACGACTCATCCCCTGGCGAGTGGACCTCCGACGAGTCCGCCCGCATCCAGATCTACGCGACTCACTTGGCGTGGCTCAATCGGAAGCTCCACTCGCTGTCAAGGCTCACCCGCGGCCACGCTGCGTTCTCGGGGCCCATTGACATTCCCACTATGAAAGACGTTGTCCGAGGTCTCGGGACATTCCGCCCCCTATACGGCGATGTTGAGAGAGTCTTCGTCATGCTCGCCTTGAAGAGGGCTCACTTGACGGAACGACAGGCCGCCGAAATGCTTGGCGTTGGGAAAGGCACCATTAACCGCTGGTCTCAAGGCTTCCGCGACCCCGACGACTTCGAACCAGACCGACTCACCGCGCGCCTTCATCTCACCGATGAAGAGTTGGTGGAACTCGTCGCCGAGCGACTCCAGTGGGTTTCCCCCGACAGTGACTCAGACACCCCAGATCAACGTCGCAATCGGGTCTGGGTACCCTTCACCGATCACGGGTTGCCCGAAGGCGTGAGCGCGGACTTCCTTGTCGACCCCATGCGAAGGTTGGGCTGGATATACGACTACGACTCGACCTCGTCCAGTATTCACTGGGACCTATTGCCGCCCGACCGACTACAGGCCGCAAGAGCGATCCTTGAGATGCTACACGCCATCGAACATGAGCGAAGCCGCCAGCGCCCGCCAGACTCCACTCCGGAACGAAGCATCGCTCTCCAAAACTTGACCGATGAACAACTGGTTCGAAAGGTCGCGCGACGATTCGGTTGGCGCACCGACGCCCATAATCCAGCCAGCCCGGGAACAGATAACGGCACAATTGTAGTGCCATTTCTCAGCCGCCTTTTCTCTACCGGGCTGCCTGTAGGAACCCTTGCGAACGCAATGCGAAGACTGAACTGGATCTACGACTACGACTCGACCTCGGCCAGCATCCATTTGGATCAGCTGCCCACTGATCCATCCCGAGCCGCCAAAAAGATCTTTGAGGCCTTCCTGGACTCGTTGGCAGAACGAGCGCATCCCGCCGAAGAAGCTCAACCGGACGAATCTAATCTGAAGGAATCTCGCATTGACTGGGATCTAGTGCCGAGTAATCAACTGCCGACCAGGGAAATGCTCGTTGATGCCATCTTCGACGCGGCGAGCTCGCCCTAATCGAAGCCTGATCCGTTGCTGGCCCGTCTGCCTCTCCAACCACCAGGGTAAGCGAGTCAGCGCCGAGCCGCTGCGCCAGCGAGTCAACGCTGTCGAGCGTGAGATTGCGCCCAACGCGGCGTTTGAGGCTGTCATCCACACTCCAAGGATCCGAAGCGGAAGCGACGAGTGCCAGGTGCGGATGACTTCCACAAGAACCTATAACGTCTAAATGCCCGATCTGCGGTCTTGCGTGGCCGCAATCCGCCCGCTGATCCGTGCCTCACCCAGAGTGACCGAGGCCGCATGCCCTGATTCCTGCCCCTGTCTTTCGAGTTTTTCCTTACTAAATCAAGGGCGAGGCCGCTTCGCGGCCTCGCGGGCCGGGGCCTGGTAAGGAACTCAGGCCCCGGCCCCAGTATGTGAAGCCATATCAGCGGTGAGTAATCCTAAACCAGCCAGAAAGCGCCATCACGGCACGCCGAAGCGGCGGGATTCGCCCATCCCGCCTTGGCTGCGCTGCCCGCTGTCACACCCGCATCACCGTTGATAGCCCGCTCAGGCCGCGCGCCTCGCTCGCCGCCATCCGCGCGAACGTGCCCAGAGCGATCCTCAGCCGCTCGGCCCTCTTCGCGAACTCGGCCCGCCGAGCCTTCAAGTCCATCCGGCGCAGGGACGACCAGGCAAGATGAGTCTTGGCCTTCCTCGACCTCGAAAGCACAGACGACCGCGCGCCCCAGCGGCGATGAGGCAGCGCGCCGCACGGGCCGCCTGCCCAATGCGCGCAACGATCACACCGCATGTCCCGCGCGGCCTTGTCCAGCCGGTCGAAGTGGTCACGCGCCGCGACGGGAACACCCTTAGCCGTTCCGCTGGCATCCTTGGTGACATACGTCAGCATCTTGGCCATGTAGTAGACGGATTTGTCACGGCTCCCGACACGCCGAATGACGCGGCAATCACCTTGGCTGCCCCATCTCATGCCGCTCCGCATCACCGTGGAACGCGCGACTTCAAGCACCGCGCCGCACCCTGTGAACAACTGTCCGCCCGTGCGGTAAACGACACGGAGCGCGACGGGCAATCGGATTAGGGCATGCACATGGAGAGCACCCCTCGCCTGGAACTCAGCCACCTTCGCGTACGACGCCCCCGGGAACACCGCCGACAGGCTCGCCCTAGTCGAATCCCACAGCTTCCCCAGGTGGTAATTCCAAGTCACGCAACCGTCATAGTCGTACGTGTCCGGGTCGATGGGGACGCCTTTCATGTCTGCGTCGGCTACAGGATCGTGCAAGGCGCCGCAGGCGCACCGACTAGGCGGACGGCCCCCCTTCGGCACGCGATGGGTCGGGCCGAAGGACGGGGCGGTCAGCGTCAAGAAGAAGAAGCGGTACTCGGTTGGGTCAACGTCGAGAAAGCCGCCGGCGATGAGCTTCTGATAGTCCTTTTTCGCCAAGGCGGAGCACGACTTGCACCGCCTTGCCAACCGCGACCCGCACCGTATCGAAGTGACCTCCCCCGTGTACTCGTCAACGGACGTGTAAGGATGCTCGCACGGCCCCGCCGGCCGGTACGGGTAAGCCCTCGGAGCAGCTAAGTTCTCTGTCACCTGATTGTCACCCGCTCCGCTGATCCAGGTCGCAGAGGACCACCCAGGACGCAGGTGTTCCCGCACGAAAACCGCCCTGACCATGCCAAATGCACATTCGGGACGAAGAGGTCGTGGGTTCAAATCCCGCCACCCCGACACTGTAGGGCTCTGACCAGCGGATACACTGGGCCGTTGGTTGCTGTCCTGCCCCGGATTGGCCTTTTGGGCACATTTTGGGCACATGCCATTGGGCAGCGGCGGCAATGATCCGCATCCGCTCACATGCCCAGCGCCGGCCCGGGCGGGGTGGGCGGGGCCGGGTTCGGGGCTCTGAGGGCTGAATTCCGGGCGGTCTCCATGGCGTCGGCGACCTCGCCGAGGCGGGAGGGCCACAGGTGCCCGTAGACGTCAAGGGTCATCGCCGCGGAGGCGTGGCCGAGCATCTTTTGAACGACTTTCGGGTCGACGCCGGCCGCGATCGCGGCCGACGCGTGTCCGCCGATGCCTCGGGCCGAGCCTTCGGGTCGTTCTTCGACCGGATGGCGTGGCCGGATAGGGAGTTGCGCATGCTCCTGCGGAACCGGT
>JAITJZ010000111.1 GCA_031278655.1 Bifidobacteriaceae bacterium | reverse complement strand
TCCAGTCGGTCCCCCACAACAACTCTTGGGCCATCTCGGCGGCCCCGATTTCCAGTAACGCCTCCGGCGGCGCCACCGCCACGGCGATTTCGCCGGTCGGGTCGGCGGCCAGCACTTTTAGCAGGTCGACCTCGGCGGTCACGTCTTCCGACATCCAGCCGCGCGCGTCCGCGAGCCCGTAAATCGCGTTGGCCAGATAGCTCGCCGCGTGGGCGGGTGGCGCGTTCAGCGGCGAAACGACCAGGCCGGCCAGGCCGGCCAGGCCGATCACCGCCGCCACGCGGCGGCGGGCTGGACCGGGACTGGGCTGGCGTCGGTTCATCGGGTTAGGCTCCCATCAGAAGTTGTTGATCACGGACGCGAACACCAAGTCGATCCGCTCCGGGTTGGAGGCGTCGAACATCTGCCCGCCGGAGGCGGTGGCGATGCGCTGGAGCGCGGATTGGTCGGCGTCCGCGCCGTAGGCGATGGTGAAGATGCGCACCGGCGCGTCGTTGCCGCCCTCACGGTTGGCCGCCGCCAACTTCGCCACCAGCGAGTCGAGCGACATGGTCGAGTCGGTGTCGATTCCGTCTGACAGCAGCACGATGGCGTTGATGCGGCCGGGCTCGGCGCGGGCGGCCATGTGATCGAAAGCCGCCGCGACGGCATCGTACAAAGGCGTGCCGGACTTGGCGGCGCGGCGCAGGTCGCCGAGCGACCGCGCGAGCGTCTCACGATCCGAGCCCAACGGTGTGACCTCCCTCAACGCGAGGGTGACCGCCGCCGGGTCGGCCGCAAGATTGGTGGTGAAAACCCACAGGCCAACCTCGTCGGTGCTGCGGAAATGCTCGATGGTGTTGGTGGCGCCCTCGATGGCGCCGTCCATCTTGGTGCGCCCCCCGCCCATCGAGTCCTCCATCGAGCCGGAGATGTCGATCAGTTCCATGACCGATGACGGCTTGCGGATCTGCGTCCACTGGTCGAGCGCGGCCGAGACGGTCGCCACCGACGGCTGCGGCAGGGTGACGGCCGGACCTTCGGCGGTGACACCGTATTCCGGGGTGAACAGGTCCCCGAGCGGGACGGACGCGTCCAGGGGGCGGAAGCCGTAGCGGGGCAGGATCTCTTGGGCGGGCTTGGTGTGGACGAATTCGGCGAAGGCCTGGGCGGCGGCCTTCTGTTCGGGGGTGACCCAACTGGCGCCCAGGACCACGATCGGGTTGTCGGACCACAGCGATCCGCCGCTGGGGTAAATCGCCACCAGTTTCTCCCCCGGCTCGGTCAGGCTCTCGCCCGGCTCGATCACCTTGGAGGTCGGATTGCCTTGGTTGTAATTGAGCAGCGAGGTCTCCTCCAGGGCCACGGCCGAGACGTAGGTGGAGCCGGCGGCGCCGTTCTGGGCCTCGTCGTAGAGGCGCTGGAGGACTTTGCCGGTGGTGTCGCCGTAGTGGATGACGCAGCTTTCGAAGGCGGCCGAGAAGTCCTTGGCCGCCGCGACGTCATCGGGCGTCAGGGCGTCGGTCTTGGCGGCCGCGGCGTAAGCCTGCATCAACAGCACGGCCAGGCCGGTGGTGGAGGTGTTCGGATTGGTCTTGGCGATCCGGAACTGCCCCCACAGCGCCTTGGCCGGGTCGATGCCGCCCCAGCCGGCCGGGTCGGCGCAGACTTCGGCCACCTGCGCGAGGCCGATCTCGGTGTCCGGCCAGCCCAGCGCGTCGGCCATCGACTCCGGCATGGCCAGGACCACCGGGGTGTGGGTGAAGGACTCGGCGCCGGCGACCAGCGCCGGCGAAGCGGCGGCGGCCACGCGGTCGACCCAGACCATTGAGGCTGGCGACCACAGCGCCGGCCAACGCTCGCGGTCGGTGGTGGTGGGCCAGTCGCCGCCGGCGGACAGGTAGCGGGTCGCGTCGCCGGAGGTCACGTCCACGGGCAGGATCGTGGCGCAGGTGTCGAGGGCCTTGGCCTGCGGGGATTCGCCGAAGGCCGCGGCCAGTTCGGCGAACAGGTTGACCTTCTCCGATGAGACCGCCGCCACCAGGTGCGTGCAGCCGTCGTCCTCGAAGCCGCCGGCGGCGCCCGCGTCCGGCTCCGCGCCGCTGCAGGCCGTCCCGGCCAGGATCACGGCGGCGCCCAGGGCCAGCGCCGACATGCGAGCTCTCGTCAACGGGATACCTCCTTCGGGGATGGTCGCGCCCTCGGCTCCGCGAGCGCGCCTTGGCGGCGCACGCCGCCTGATTGTGCCCCGGAGCCGTCCCTATCATCTCATCTCCGACGGGCCCGAGGTCCCGGCCTGGGCAAGCACGGCCCCGCGGCCCGTCTGGAAGGACACAATTAACCAAGTTAACGGGCGCTGAGCGGCGGGCGTAGGCTTGACGGCATCGTGCGCCGAAGAACCCCTGGCAGACAGGCTGACAACGTCGCGCTGTTCGCCTCCCTGAAAATCCGCAACTACCGCCTGTTCTTTGTTGGCGGTTTCGTCTCCAACATTGGCACCTGGATGGCGCGGATCGCCCAGGACTGGCTGGTGCTGACCATCCTGACCGACAACTCGTCGACCGCGCTGGGCCTGACCACGGCCCTGCAATTCCTGCCGGTGGCGGCCCTGGCCGGGCTGGCAGGGGTGGCGGCCGACCGCTTCGACAAACGCCGGCTGCTGCAAGTCACACAAGCATCCATGCTGGTGACCGGGCTGGCGCTGGCCGTCTTGGTGCTGACCGGGGTGGTCGCGCTGTGGCACGTCTACCTGCTCAGCTTCCTGGCCGGGGTGGGCGCGGCCTTCGACGGCCCGGCGCGCCAGGCCTTCGCGCCGGAGATCGTGCCTCGGCGGCTGATCCCGAACGCGGTCGGGTTGAACACGACCTCTTTCAACGCCGCCCGGTTGATCGGCCCGGCCGTCGCCGGCCTGATGATCGCCTGGTGGGGCGTGGGACCGGCGCTGGTGATCAACGCCCTCAGTTTCGCACCGGTGATCTGGGCCCTGGCCCTGCAGAACCCGGCCGAACTGCACCCCTCCCCCAGGGTCAAAGTCGACCGCCCGGTGCGCGACGGACTGGCCTACGTCCGGCGCAACCCGCGCACAATGCTGCTTCTGTTCACCGTCTTCATGCTCGGCACCTTCGGCATGAACTTCCAGATCACGAACGCTCTGATGGCGACCGAAGTGTTCAAAGTCGGCTCGGAGGAATTCGGTTTCCTGGGCGCCGTCATGGCGGTCGGCTCGCTGGCGGCCGGGCTGATGGCGGCCAAGCGCTCGCACCCGCGCATGCGCACCATCATGGCGGCCATGACCGGGTTCGGCGTCTGCGTGGCGGGGCTGACCTTCGCGCCGAACATCTGGTTCTACGCCGTCTGCCTGGTCCCGACCGGTTTCTTCGCCCTGACGGTCATGACCGTGGCGAACGCATCCGTCCAACTGGCCACGCCCCCGGCCATGCGCGGGCGGGTGATGGCGTTGTACATGGCGATCTTCCTGGGCGGCACGCCGATCGGCTCGCCGCTGCTGGGCTGGGTCGGGGACGCGCTGGGCGCGCGCTGGACCTTGGCGGTGGGTTTCATCGCGGCTTTCCTGACCGTCGCCGCGGTGGTCATCTGCGTTTGGCGGTCAAAGGACTTCGATTGGCCGCGCCGACCGCGCGACCCGGAGTTCGACTACATCCGCCACGGCGAGTCCGGCCAAGCCCGCAACTGAGCCCGGCCAGCCGGCTGCGGCGCTGGACGCCCGGCGCCCGGCGCCCGGAGCCCGCCGCCCGGCACCCGGCACCCGGCACCCGGCAAGGAGAGTGCCCGGCGCCAAGACAAGGGGTTGGCCGAGCCGCCTTTCGAGGTCGAGTTTCGAAGTCGAGCCCTGATGCGGGGTCTGGTAATTCATCGGGCGTTGAGATAGTGTGGCGGGAGTTGTTTCGGCCACTCCCAACCGAGGAGCGCCATGCCCCAGACGGATGTCCCCGCCAGGCCCAACGGGCCTGGCGCGCCTGACGCCTCGAACGCGGCCGGCGCCTCGGGCGCCCACGGGGCGCTCGGACGCAGGCCCGGCCCCACAACCACCGCCCAGGCCATCTTGACCCACGCCCGGGAGCAGTTCTCACGCCGGGGCTACGCCAACACGTCGCTGCGATCCATCGCCGAGGCGGCCGGGGTCGACCCGGCCCTGATCGCCCACTTCTTCGGCTCCAAGAGGGGCCTGTTCGAGGCCGCCATCGAGGTCCCGCTCAGCCCGGACACACCCGCGCTGGCCGAGTTCAGAAGCTCGCAAGGCGACCCGGTCGAACGCCTGGCGGTCATGTACGTCAAACTTTGGGACACGCCCGGGGTGGCCCAGGCCCTGTCCACGATTGTCCTCGAGGCCGCCCACGACACCGCCGCCGCCAAGGCCATGGCCCGCTTCATGTACACCTGGGTGGGCCAGCCGCTGGTCGATGAACTGGGCACGGACCATCCCGAACTGCGCCTGCGCATGATGGTCGGGTTCATGGCCGCCATCGCCCTGCAACGCCGCTTCGACCCCGAGTCCATGTTCGCGTCGCTGACACAGGAGCAGGTGGTGGCGTTGATGACGCCCACCATGCGTTTCATGATGACCAGCCCGCTGCCGCAGGAGTTCGCGTGACCGGCCCGCGCCCCGGGGCAGGCCTCCCGATCCCGCCGGACCGCCCGCTGGCGCTCGGCATTGACATCGGCTCGACCACGGTCAAGGCGGTGCTCATCGACCTCTGCGACCCGGGAGACCCGGCGGCGGCGCCATTTCCCGCCACAGCTCCCGACCAGCCCGGCCACACGACCCAGCCCGGCCACACGACCCAGCCCAGCCACACAGCCCAGCCCGGCGGCCCTACCCAGCCCGGCCGCCCAACCCAGCCCGGCGGCCCAACGGGAGTGGCGGCATCGGACCGCGTGACGGCATCGGACCCCCGAATCCTGTTCGAGGACTACCGCCGCCACAACGCCGACGTGCGCATCGAATTGTCGAAACTGATCGGCGCCGTCGCGCGGCGGTTCCCCGGCCGCCAGGCGCGCGTGACGGTGACCGGATCGGGCGGCCTGGGCGTGGCCGAGGCGCTGGGCGTGCCCTTCGCCCAGGAGGTCATCGCCGAGACCGAGGCCATCCGCCGCCTCGACCCGGAGGCGGACGTGATCATCGAACTGGGCGGCGAGGACGCCAAGATCACCTACCTGCGGCCGGTGGTTGAGCAGCGCATGAACGGCACCTGCGCCGGCGGCACGGGCGCGTTCATCGACCAGATGGCGACCCTCCTGGGCACCGACGCGGCCGGGTTGGACGCGCTCGCGGCCGGCTACAAGACCCTTTACCCCATCGCCTCGCGCTGCGGCGTCTTCGCCAAGACCGACCTCCAGCCGCTGCTCAACGACGGCGCCCGCCACGAGGACCTGGCCGCCTCGATCTTCCAGGCGGTCGCCACCCAGACCATCGCCGGGCTGGCCTGCGGGCGGCCGGTCCGGGGGCGGGTGGTCCTGCTGGGCGGCCCGCTGTTCTTCTTGCCGCAGCTCAGGGCCGCTTTTGGGCGCGCCTTGGCGGACACAGGGGCGGAGTTGTCGGCGCCCGCCAAGGGCCAGTTGGCGGTGGCGTTGGGCGCGGCCTACCTGGCGGACGCCACGCCCGCCACGCCCGCCACGCCCGGCGGGTCCGCCGGGGCCGCCGGGACCGCCGGGGCCGCCGGGGCCAAACCCGCCGCCGATGCCGCGCCGCTGGCCTTGGAGGACCTGGCCCGCCGCGCTCACGAGACCCACCAGCGCGGCGGCGGCGCGGCCGGGCGCCTGCGCCCCCTGTTCAACGACAACGCCGAACGGGCCGAGTTCGACGCCCGCCACGACCGCGCCCGCGTCCCCCAGATCGCCGCCGAGGACGCCCGCGGGGCCTGCTTCCTGGGACTGGACGCGGGATCGACCACCATCAAAGCGGTCGTCATCGATTCCGAGGGGCGCATCTGCCACACCCACTACGCCCCCAACCAGGGCTCGATCGTGGCGGCCGCGGCCGCCATTGTGACCGAGGCCCGCCGAGCCCTGCCCGGCCGCGCGATCATCGCCCGCGCCTGCGTCACCGGCTACGGCGAGGGCCTGGTCCGCGCCGCCCTCCACGTCGATGACGGCGAGGTCGAGACCATGGCCCATTACCGGGCCGCCGAATTCCTCGACCCGGAGGTCACCTCCGTCATCGACATTGGCGGCCAAGACATGAAGTACTTGCGCATAGTCGACGGCGCGATTGACGAGATCCGCGTCAACGAGGCCTGCTCGTCCGGCTGCGGCAGCTTCTTGCAGACCTTCGCCCAAACCATGTCTCTCGACGTGGAGGCGTTCTGCCAGGCCGCGCTGGCCTCCTTCGCGCCGGTGGACCTGGGCTCGCGCTGCACCGTGTTCATGAACTCATCGGTCAAGGCCGCCCAGAAGGATGGCGCCTCGGTTGGCGACATCGCCGCCGGCCTCAGCTATTCGGTCATCCGCAACGCCCTTTACAAGGTCATCCAGTTGCGCGACGCCGGGCAGTTGGGCGGCCACGTCGTTGTCCAGGGGGGCACCTTCTTGTCCGATGCCGTGCTCCGGGCTTTCGAGTTGTTGACCGGTTTGGAGGTCACCCGTCCGGACATCGCCGGTTTGATGGGCGCTTTCGGGGCCGCGTTGATAGCCCGGTCGCGGTTCCAGCCGGGCGCGCCCTCGCGGCTGCTGCCGCCGCTGGCGCTGCGCTCTCTTGACGTCAAGACTCACACGGAGACTTGCCGGCTTTGCCAGAATCATTGCCAATGCACCATTTCTGAGTTCCCGGACGGCTCGCAGCATGTTTCCGGGAATCGCTGCGAGCGGGCCGGCGACCGCGACCGGGCCAAATCCGACCTGCCGAATTTGTTCGATTTCAAGTACAAGCGCCTGTTCGCTTATCGCCGCCTGACCGAGAAAGCGGCCTGGCGGGGATCGATCGGCGTCCCCAGGGCGCTCAACATGTATGAGAATTACCCGCTCTGGTTCACGGTGCTGACAAAACTCGGATTCCGGGTGATGTTGTCCGGGCGGTCCAACCACGACCTGTTCGTGGCCGGAATGGATTCAATCGCCTCGGAGAACATCTGTTATCCGGCCAAATTGGTCCACGGGCACATCGAGCAATTGGTGGAGCGCGGCGTCAAAACTATTTTCTACCCGTCGGTGGCTTACGAACGCGAATTGGCCGAAGGCGCCGACAATCATTTCAATTGCCCGGTTGTGGCCTCCTATCCGCAGGTGATCGCCAATAACGTCGAGTCCTTGCGGGACGGCTCCGTCCGTTTGATAAACCCGTTCGTGAATCTGGCGCTGCCGGACAAATTGGCCGAGCGTCTGGTCGAAGAATTGGCCGATTGGAATGTGACCCTCGAGGAGGCGCGGGCGGCGGTGGCGGCCGGCTACGCCGAGCAGGCGGCCTTCACCGCTGACGTCCAAGCCGCCGGCCGCGAGGCGCTGGAGTTCATCGAGCGGACCGGGCGGCGCGGGATTGTCCTGGCCGGGAGGCCCTACCACGTCGACCCGGAAATCCACCACGGCATCCCAGAACTCATCACCGCCCTCGGCATGGTCGTGTTGACGGAAGACTCGATCTGCCAGTTGGGCGCCGTCGAGCGGCCGCTGCGCGCCCGCGACCAGTGGGCTTATCACTCGCGGTTGTACCAGGCGGCGGCGGCCGTGCGCCCAAGGGCGAACCTGGAGCTGGTGCAGTTGAACTCGTTCGGCTGCGGGCTGGACGCCATCACATCTGATCAGGTGCAGGAGATTCTGCGCTCGGCCGGGCGGGTTCACACCTTGTTGAAGATCGACGAGGTCTCGAATCTGGGGGCGGCGCGCATCCGGCTGCGGTCGCTGGCGGCGGCCGCCGGGGCGCGCGCCCAGCGCGAGGCGTCCCTGGGCGCGGACGGCGCGGGCGCCCACTTGGCGCCCTACCGGGCGCGGCGGCGCCTGTTCACCAAGGAGATGAAAGCCAGCCACACGATCATCGCCCCGCAGATGTCGCCAGTGCATTTCTCGCTGCTGGAGGCGGCCTTCCGGGGGTCCGGGTACAACCTGAGGCTGCTGCGCGACATCGGGCCGGAGGAAGTCGAGACCGGGCTGCGCCACGTCAACAACGACTCCTGCTACCCCGCGATCATGGTGGTGGGGCAGTTGGTCGCCGAGTTCGCCGCCGGGCGGGCCGACCCGGACACGACATCGGTCGTCATCACCCAGACCGGCGGCATGTGCCGCGCCACCAACTATGTTGGCCTGCTGCGCAAAGCCCTGGCCGAGGCCGGCCACCCGCAGGTGCCGGTGATCGCCATCTCCACCCAGGGGCTTGAGCGCAACCCCGGATTCAAGCTGTCGCTGGGGCTGATGCACCGCTGCATGCAGGCGATCGTGTTGGGCGATCTGCTCGAATCGGCCCTGCTCAGAACGCGCCCCTACGAGGCTGAACCGGGCGCGGCCGTCGAACTGTACCGGCGGCTCGACGCCGCCGGCCGGCGCCTGCTGACACGCGGCGGGCCGGGCTTTGGCCGCTTGGTCCGCCGGGTCGTCCGCCAATTCGACGCCCTCCCCAAGGTGACGGGTGAGCGCCGGGCGCGCGTCGGCATCGTCGGGGAAATCCTGGTCAAGTTCCACCCCGACGCCAACAACCACCTGGTCGACGTGATCGAGGCGGAGGGCTTCGAGGCGCGCCTGCCGGGGCTGATGGAGTTCGTGCTGAACGGGATGCACACTGTCGAATGGAATTACCGGACGCTTGGGACCGGGCGCGAGACCCTGCGGCTGAAGCAGTTTGTGCGCTGGCTGCTGGAGCGCTACCGCGACCCGGTGCGCCGGGCGCTGGGGCGGTCCAAGACCGATTTCCCGCCGCCCGGGGACATGCCCGCCATGGCTCGCGCGGCCAGCGAAATCTGTTCGCTCGGGAACCAGGCCGGAGAGGGTTGGCTGCTGACGGCTGAGATCCTGGAGCTGATCGAATCCGGGGTGCGCTCGATCATCTGCGCCCAGCCGTTCGCCTGCCTGCCGAACCATGTCACCGGCAAGGGCATGTTCCGCGAGATCATGCGCCGCCATCCGGGCGTGAACATAGTCACCATCGAATACGACCCGGGCGCCTCGCCCGTCAACCAGCTCAACCGCATCAAGCTGCTCCTGGCCGCGGCCCGCCTGGCGGCCGCCCCCGCCTCCGCCTCCACCTCCGACCGAGCCCCGGCGCCGGACGCCGCGCCCGGCGCCGCGCCCGCGCGGCAACTCCTCCCCCTGGGCGGCCCGGCCGACCCCGTCCCCCGCTGAACCCCTGCGCCGGAGCCCGTGCCCCGGGGCAGATCGTCGCTGCGGCTGCCAACCAGAACCCGCCCAGGCTCACCAGCCTTGAGTTCGGCTAGACCGGCGCCAACGCCTTGACGTCCTCGACCGTCCACACCGTCCCGTCGTCGAACCTCAACTCCGCGAACTTGCCCCGACCGTCCGTGTAGGCGAACCACCGATAGAACACGACCGAACCCGAACCCCACGACAACCCCAAACCATAAGAACCCGACCGCGCCGCCGACACCGACCCCGGCCCGACCCCCGCCGGCATGACCACCACCGAGTCAGAGTCATAATCCACCACCACATCAGCCCCGCCGCCCGACAACTCATACCTGTCAGACCCGTTCCCGCCCGACAAACTGTCGTCCCCAGGCCCCCCGACCAACACGTCCGCCCCATCACCAGCCCACACCGAATCATCACCAGCGCCACCATCGATCAAGTCATCTCCAGCGTTTCCGCTCAAAGCGTCATCCCCAGCACCGCCATACAGCGCATCGGCCCAGGCCGAGCCGTTCAGCGTGTCATTGCCGCCCATTCCGTAGGCGGTTGGCCACCCAGCCGTGGTGGAGATCGTGTCTTTTCCGTCAGTGCCGAACCACATCATCGAGCTGATCTGCGGCATATCGCGGTAAAGAGCAATGCTGGCCGGCCCCATTGCAGCGACCAGATCAGCCAAGCCGCTGATATGGCCCTGTTGAAAATAGAACAAAAGTCGGCCCAAATCGGCTAGCAACTGTTCTGTCTCCGGAGCTTCACCATCCAGGACTTGCACGGCCTCAACCAATCCGGAGACATCCAAGCGCCCGTCCGTGATCAAGCTCGCTGCCAGCACTTCCCGGAAATCCCGCAGGTGTGTCTGATACAACAGTTCGCAATAATAGACTTCGTACAGCCGAGTCCATACGCCATCCAAACTCATGGCCGCCTGTGCGTTCGGGTTCGGACCCGAAGCACCGTTGAACTTCCGGCCTAGGATCGCTTCAATAGCCGCCAGCTTCTGGGCATCGAAATTCGTCCCCCGACTCCCCGGCGGCACCTGGTCCGCAGCCGTGATCCTGAGCACCAGCTCCAGCACCAGTGCCTCACGCTCGGCGGTCTCCCCAGACGCCCCGAACCCCTCAATCAATTCCCGGACCCGGCCGGTTGAGTCCGCCATCACTGCCCGGTGCAACGATGGCACCGTACCAAACGCCCGTACATTCGGTAGCCCCAGCACATCCCATGGGATGCCGTACCCGTCATCGAGGTCCGCTTCCACGGTGTCCCAATGGACCGTGCTGACCCAATATTCCGCCGCTTGGTGAATTAAGCCGTCGCCAATCACCACTGCTGAGGCTTCTCCCAGTACCACGCCGACGTCGACCGACTGGTCCATCCGCACGGTCTCCAAAGAGATTGACTTGACTGCCAATTCGTCCAACGTCTGCAGCTCGCCAACGTCCGTCCTGCCCGGATTGGCCGAGTCGGCCCACAACACCAGGTCGGCCCAATGGGCGTCACCTGGGTCGATGGCGTTGTTGCCGTTGGAATCCAACTCGGCCAACGCTACATATCCGGATCCCGCCATCTGGCCAGAGGCCAAGCGGGTGGAGTCCCCGAATACCTCCAGCCCGTTGTCGATCTTCCGGTTGCCGTCACGGTCCCACGCCAGGACCTGGTCATCGGCTTGTATCCAATTGATCCGCTCCGCGTAACCATCAACATTCAAGTCAAAGTATGCCCCCGCCGCGACTGTCGTGGGAGCAAACCCATCGCCGGCGACATCGACGATGATCGGGTCCGACGACACCGCAGGTACCTCGTCTTCCGCCCGGTCGGCCCCATCTTGTGAACCTCCAACGTTGGGGTCTGCGGCAGGGCTAGTTCCAGATCCGCCGCCACCGCTCCCCCCGCCCGTGCGCGCGGTGCACACGTTCACAGCGTCTACTTGCGTGAACGGGTAACCAGCCGCCACAAAGGCGGCCGCCTTCGCAACCGGGTCGTCAAGCCCGCATGCTGCGGCTACCGGTGAGGTCTGGTCCCCCTCGCCAAAAACAGCGTCATAAATCAATTCGAATTGCGCTACGGTGAACACAAAAGCAGCCGCGCGGTCAAACACGCTAGCCAACTGCACCAGATTGGCGGCTTCCAAGCACTGCAAAGCCGCGACCGACACAGACCCATCGCCGGCGGTCCTCACCGCGACATTCACGGGCCCCAAACAGATCGTATCCTTGATCCACTGCCAGCGCGCCGCTTGCTGGGCCAGACCAGCCGCCGCCCTGATCAGAGTGGCTATTTCGATCGGGGAGACGTTCCCGTGCTCGTCCCCGCCGAACGGTGCCGGCGGCTGGAGTGGACCGGGCAGAGCCTGCGGCCGCGCAGCAGTCGCCTGGGCTGCGTTCACCCGGTCCCGGGCTGTCTGGTACTTGCTGGAATCCTTCGCCAGTTCCCGGGCGCAGTCGGGGTCCTTCTCGCTGTAGACCATAACCTCGCCCCCGTCACCTCCCCCGACATAGAATGTCCAGAGGGCAGACGTCACAGCTTGGCCAAGCGCGTCCTTACATTCGACAGCGACGTGAAACTGGTCCTCATAGCCGCTCATGTCCGCCACCCGCGCCCCGTACCAACCTAAGTTGGCGCGCATCTTCGACACGTAGCTGCCCGCCTGGAGCCGAGCATCCTTGGCCGTTGACGAGTTGAGTCGGCCTTGCTTTAACTCGATGACCCAGACAGTGTTGTGCTTCGAGTCTTTCCAATCGGGGCCAACCATCACGACATCCGCGCGGCCGTCGCCGCCCGGTTCCGGGTCCGTGCAGACCTCTTCGGCATCGGCGCAGGACGAGTCGGGCTCATGCGTCTCCCCAGGCGGCCTACTGGTACGCAGTTCCCACTGTATAGAGCCGGTGACAATCCCATCGCTCTGGTTTACGGTCGCCGACAACCTGTCAGCCGCAGTGCCCGCCGTGTTGTTCTTGTCTCCCGCCACATCACGCACTTCAAGCGGATAGACACCTTCGCCCGGATACGCCTCGAGCATCGCCTCGTTCAACCATTGCACCAGCCGGGCCTGGGCTATCGCCTCGATGTAGTTGTACTCCGACCACGTGCTGCCGTAGCACTCGTTGTGTGCGTACACCGCCACGGCCGGCGGGTGCTGATGAAGACGCAGGCAACGATTGAACCCGCGGGAGCGGACCCGGGTGCCGTTAACGCATCGGGTGCCGCTAGTCCTGGCGTTGCTGGATTCTGCGGTGGGAAGGCATTCGTTGTTTGTCAGACCGTACAGCCAGTCCAATGGAATTGACGCCTCGCCGGTGGCCGCAGCCGGCGCCGGCACCGTAATACCGGCTATGACCAAGGCAATTGCAACTGCACCGCAAAGAGCTTTACTAAATCGCGCAAGGGGCTTGTGGGCCATTGGTCTACTCCTTTGTCGCGCGCAGGGGAGGGTCGCCGTCAAACATACCAATGCGCCATGCCATCGTAAAGATGTTCCCCGAGCCCTCGCTAGGTCCGTGCAGGGCTTACACTTGGGCCCGTGGGTGTTTACAGCGCGCGGCGGCAGGTTGAACTGCTGGAGTTGGAGCCGGTCGATTACCTGTGGGCGGGGCTGCCCAACCCGGGTCACCTACCCGGACGGGTGGACAGCCACGGCACGCTTGTGCGGGCCGGGGAGATTCCGGACTTGTCCGGCTACCCGGCCGACGCCGAAGACCTGCCCTGGGCTTACACAGCCGTCGACGAGGACGACCGGCCACTCGAGGTGGCGGTGGCCCGCAACCGGCGGTACCTGTTCAAACCCGCCTACTGGAACCCCAACCGGGAGGCGGACGTGGTGAGCGTCGCCCGCGATGACGCCATGGGGCTGTTGGACGTGACCTTGGGCGAGCCCGGGCCACTGCGGGGCAACGACCTCCGGGCGCGCCGCCCGGACCCGGCCACCGACCGCCTGGCCACCGCCGACCTGTCGGTGTTCCTGGCCGGGCTGCGCCCGACCAAGTTCCGCGCCGACGACGCGATCTTCGTGTCCATCGCGGTCATCGCCGAACTCATGCTCATGTTCGAGCACCACGCGGACGGGACCAGGCGGCGCGGCATGGCCAGCTCGTGGAGGCTGTCGACGCCGGTGCCGCTCGACCAAGAGATCCTCGGCAGATACATGGAGATCGCGTTCAACCTGCCGTCCGGCAACCCGCACGGGCTCAGGCGCACCGACCTGATGTGCGCCGCCACCGCCTCGGTCTACGGGGCGGTGATGTACACCACCAAACCCGAGGCGTACATCGGCGCCGGCTACGGCCTGAAAACCTTGAAGTACGGCAAAACCCGCAACCCCGCCGCCGTCGACCACAAAACGCTCCCACCCCCCACCCAGCTGACAAG
>JAITJZ010000098.1 GCA_031278655.1 Bifidobacteriaceae bacterium | reverse complement strand
CGGCGGGCCGGCCTGCTGGTGTGAGCGGCCGCCGCGTGCGGGGCTCGTCCCGGGGTTGTTTGGCGGTAGGCCCCTGGTTCCAGGGCGCTCACAGTCACGGGTACTACGGTCGATGGTGTCAATTGCCAATCATGGGCCCGCCTGGGACCGCGTGAGCCGGTTAGGATGGACTCTAATCCTGTCGGCTCAGAGAGGAGCGCAAGAGTGGAAGAAGCACAGCCCTCAGAATTCCAGTTCGAGATCGAACAGGTCTTCTTGTTCGAGGACAAGGGGACGGCGATCTCAGGTTTAGTTGAGTTGGGAAGCATCATTCCTGGTCAGGCCATTGATATTCATGGCCTTCACGCCAAGCGGCATGGTCGGATCGAAGCCATAGTGCGCGATGGCGATCGCGTCGACGTGGTCGAGCCGGGGCATGTTTGCACGCTGCTGGTGACGGAGTTGACGCCCGGGCACATCGGGCCCGGCATGCTGGCCACCCACGCCGGTGGCGAACGCCACAAAGAACTGCGCGCGCGGGCGCCGCACGGGTATTCGCAGTTGGCGGCCTGAGCGGTCGCGCCGGCGGGCGGGGCCGCGCAGCCCCGCCCGGCGGCGCGGTTCGCCTGGCGTCGCCCGAACCGGGCGCGCTGGGTCTGGCGCCCGCGCGATCTGGCCCCGGCGGCATCGGGCGCTGAGATGGCGTTGGCGGGCGAAACGCCGACGGATTTCACATCGGTTCGGTTTTCTGGCAAGATGTACCGGTTGCCCGGCGCCGGTCGGGTGATTGTCGGTCTGCCCGAGCCCGTTTGCGGGGTCGCCGCAGCCGGGGCCAAACCCTCGATCTACGCGAACGCACGCCTTCGGCGCGAGCCTAAGACGGGCGACACGCCCGAGCGCGGGGGGCGGTCAAAACCACAATCAGGAACGAAACGTAGGAGATGGGTCACGCCATGGCTGGACAGAAGATCCGCATACGGCTGAAGTCGTATGACCACCAGGTCATCGACTCGTCGGCGCGGAAGATCGTGGAGACGGTGACCAGGGCCGGGGCCACAGTGGTCGGCCCGGTGCCGCTGCCGACCGAGAAGAACGTCTATTGCGTGATCCGGTCTCCGCACAAATACAAGGACAGCCGTGAGCACTTCGAGATGAGGACGCACAAGCGGTTGATCGACATCATTGACCCCACGCCGAAGGCTGTCGACTCCCTCATGAGGCTCGACCTGCCGGCCGACGTGAACATCGAGATCAAACTGTAGCGACCGGCGAGGACTGACGACGACATGACTACCGTTTCCCAGAAAGTACGCCCCAAGGCGGCGCTGCTGGGCACCAAACTCGGCATGACCCAAGCCTGGGACGCCGAGGGCCGCGTGGTGCCGCTGACCGTCATCGAAGTGGGCACGAACCGGGTGGCGCAGGTGCGCACCGAAGAAGTCGACGGCTACAGCGCCGTCCAACTGGCCTACGGGCAGATCGACCCCAGGCGCGTCACCCAACCGATGCGCGGGCACTTCGCCAAGGCCGACCTCGCCCCGCGCCGCTACCTGGCGGAGGTCCGCTTGGCGGAATCCGAGTCTTACAAACCCGGCCAGGAGTTGACCGCCGAGGTCTTCGAGGCCGGCCAGCGGGTCGATGTGGCGGGCACCACCAAGGGCAAGGGCACCGCCGGCGTCATGAAGCGCCACGGGTTCGCCGGCGTGGGCGCCTCGCACGGCTCCCACCGCAACCACCGCAAGCCGGGTTCGATCGGCGCTTGCGCCACGCCCGCCCGCGTGCTCAAGGGCCTGCGCATGGCCGGCCGCATGGGTCACGCCCGCCAGACCACGCTCAACCTGCTGGTTCACGCCGTCGACGTCGAGAGCGGCTTGATCTTGGTCAAGGGCGCGGTGCCGGGGCCGAAGGGCGGCCTGGTGCTGGTGCGCTCGGCGGTGAAGGAGGCCTGACGCAAATGCCGACAGTCGAGATTTTGGACGCCACCGGGGTTCCGGCCGGGACCGCCGATTTGCCCGATGCCGTCTTCGACGTTCAGACGAACGTCCCGTTGATCCACCAGGTCGTTGTGGCGCAGTTGGCGGCCGCCCGCCAGGGCACCCACGCCACCAAGACGCGCGGCATGGTTTCCGGCGGCGGCCGCAAGCCGTACCGCCAGAAGGGCACCGGCCGCGCCCGCCAGGGCTCGACCCGGGCGCCGCAGTTCGTTGGCGGCGGCGTGGTCCACGGCCCGCAGCCGCGCGACTATTCGCAGCGCACCCCCAAGAAGATGAAGGCGGCGGCTTTGCGCGGCGCCCTGTCCGACCGCGCCCGCCATGACCGCGTTCACGTCGTGGCCGGCTTCACGACCGGCGAGACGGCATCGACCAAGGCCGGGGCCGCGCTGCTGGCCAAACTGACCGACCGGGCGCGGGTGCTGGTGGTGACCACCCGCGATGAGCGGACGGCGCAGTTGTCGGTGCGCAACCTGCCGCAGGTCCACCTCTTGACCGCCGATCAGTTGAACACCTACGACGTGATGGTGTCCGATGACGTCGTCTTCACCGCCGAGGCGCTGGCCGAGTTCTTGGCCAGCCCCAAGGCTGGGTTGGAGCCGGCGCTTGACGCCGTCGAAACGCCCGACGCCCCCGACGTGGCCTACGCCCCCGACGTGGCCGACGCCCCCGACGTGGCCGACGCCCCCGACGTGCCCGACGCAGCCGACGCAGCCGAGGAGGAGGCCGAATGAGCAAGCCGGCGCTGCCCAAGAACCCGCGCGACATCATCATCAAGCCGGTGGTCTCAGAAAAGAGCTACGGCCTGATCGACGAGGGCAAGTACACGTTCATCGTGGACCCGCACGCCAACAAGACGGAAATCAAGATCGCTGTCGAGAAGATCTTCGAGGTCAAGGTGGCGTCCGTGAACACCATCAACCGGCAGGGCAAGACGCGGCGCACGCGCTTCGGCATCGGGCGGCGCAAATCGACCAAACGGGCGATCGTGACCCTGCGCGAGGGCACCATCGACATCTTCGGCGCGCCGATCTCCTGAAAGCGAAGGTGGACCGACATGGCTATTAGAAAATACAAGCCGACCACACCCGGCCGGCGCGGCTCGTCAGTGGCCGATTTCGCTGAAATCACGCGCTCGCGGCCAGAGAAGTCGCTGGTCAGGCCGCTGACCAAGACCGGCGGGCGGGACGCGTCCGGGCACATCAGCTCGCGTCACCGGGGCGGCGGCCACAAGCGGGCCTACCGCCTGATCGACTTCAGGCGCCACGACAAGGACGGCGTGCCCGCCAAGGTGGCGCACATCGAGTACGACCCGAACCGGACGGCCCGGATCGCGCTGCTGCATTACGCCGATGGCGCCAAGCGTTACATCCTGGCGCCCAACCGGCTGCGCCAGGGCGACCAGGTCGAGGCCGGCCCCGACGCCGACATCAAGCCCGGCAACAACCTGCCGATGCGTTACATCCCACTGGGCACCGTCATCCACGCGGTCGAGCTCCAGCCGGGCGGCGGCGCCAAACTGGCGCGCAGCGCCGGGGCCTCGATTCAGTTGGTGGCCAAGGAGGGCAAATTCGCCCAACTGCGGCTGCCGTCCGGGGAGATCCGCAACGTCGATCTGCGCTGCCGCGCCACCGTGGGCGAGGTCGGCAACGCCGAACAGTCCAACATCAACTGGGGCAAGGCCGGGCGCATGCGCTGGAAGGGGCGCCGCCCCCATGTCCGCGGCGTGGCCATGAACCCGATCGACCATCCGCACGGCGGTGGCGAGGGCAAGACCTCCGGCGGGCGCCATCCGGTCAGCCCCTGGGGCAAGCCGGAGGGCCGCACCCGCAAGGTCGGCAAAGCCTCCGACAAGCTGATCGTCCGTCGCCGCCGCACCGGCAAGAAGCGCTGATAGGGAGATGTGAAAGAAGATGCCTCGCAGCCTCAAGAAGGGTCCCTTTGTGGACGGCCATCTGCAGAAGAAGGTCGATGAGCACAACGCCAAGGGCCTCAAGACCGTCATCAAGACCTGGTCGCGGCGTTCGATGATCACGCCTGATTTCCTGGGCCTGACCTTCGCCGTCCACGACGGCCGCAAGCATGTGCCGGTCTTCGTCACCGAGTCGATGGTGGGCCACAAACTCGGCGAGTTCGCGCCCACCCGCACCTTTAGGGGTCACGAGAAGGACGACAAGAAGGGACGGCGCCGCTGATGAGCCCCGACACCGACAAGGCCGCCGGCGGCGAACAGCTGTCGCTGTCCTCGAAACTCGACCGCAAGCGCGCCCGCAAGGCCGCCCACAAACGAGTGGTCGACCTGACCATGGGCAAGGCCAGCGCCCGCTATGTGCGCATCACCCCGACCAAGGCCCGCCGGGTGGTCAACCTGGTGCGCGGCCTGGACACCGAACAAGCCATCACGACCTTGAAGTTCGCGCCGCAGGCGGCCAGCCTGCCGGTGCGCAAGGTGCTCCAGTCCGCCATCTACTCGCTCACGGACAAACGCGAACAGGCCGGTCTGGACACCGACCTGACCGCCCTGTACGTGGCCGAGGCCTATGTCGACGAGGGCCCAACAATGAAGCGTTTCCTGCCTCGCGCCAAGGGCCGGGCCGACCGCATTCTGAAGCGGACCAGCCACATCACCCTGGTTGTGCGCGAGGCTGAGGCAGCCGCGCGCAAGGGCCGGACCGGCCGGGCTGGCCAGACCGGCCAGACCGGCCAGAGCAAACCGGCCGGCCGGCGCGGGCTCGCGGCCCTCGGCCGGCGGAACGCAGCCAACCGGCCAGCTAAGCAGCCAGCACTGAAGAAGGAGAGGACCCGCTAGTGGGACAGAAGGTCAACCCGCTCGGTTTCCGCCTCGGGATCACCACCGACCACCGTTCGCGTTGGTTCGCTGACTCGACCAAGGCCGGTCAGCGCTACCGCGATTACGTCCGCGAGGATGTGCAGATCAGGCGCTTGATGGCGACCGGTCTGGAACGGGCCGGGATCGCCAAGGTCGAGATCGAGCGCAGCCGTGACCGGGTTCGCATCGACATCCACACCGCCCGTCCGGGCATTGTGATTGGGCGGCGGGGCGCCGAGGCGGACCGCATTCGGGGCGAACTGGAGAAGCTGACCGGCAAGCAGGTCCAACTGAACATCCTCGAGGTCAAGAACCCGGAGTTGAACGCCCAACTGGTGGCTCAGGGGATCGCCGAGCAACTGGCCAGCCGCGTCTCCTTCAGGCGCGCCATGCGCAAGGGCCTGCAATCGGCTCAGCGCGCGGGCGCCAAAGGCGTGCGGGTGCAATGCTCCGGCCGCCTGGGCGGGGCTGAGATGTCGCGTTCGGAGTTCTACCGCGAGGGGCGCGTGCCGTTGCACACCCTTCGGGCCAACATCGACTACGGCTTCTTCGAGGCCCGCACCACCTTTGGCCGGATCGGCGTGAAGGTGTGGATTTACAAAGGCGATATGACCGAACGCGAATTCGCCCGCCAGCAGGCGACCGCCCCGAGGCCCGCCCGCGGGCGCGGTGAGCGGGGCGAACGGGGCGACAGGCCGCGCGGCCGCCGGCCAGACGGCCGCGACGGCCGTGACTCCGGCCGTGACTCCGGCCGTCAGGGATCGTCAGCCGATCAGGCGCCGGCAGGCGCCGCAACCGGAACGGAGGCCTGAGCCATGCTCATCCCTCGACGCATCAAACACCGCAAACAGCACCACCCGAAGCGGTCCGGCCGCGCCAAGGGCGGCACCACCATCGCCTTCGGCGACTACGGGATTCAGGCGCTGGAGCCGGCCTATCTGACCAACCGGCAGATCGAGGCCGCCCGTATCGCCATGACCCGCCACGTCAAGCGCGGCGGCAAGGTCTGGATCAATGTCTTCCCGGACCGGCCGCTGACCAAGAAGCCGGCCGAGACCCGGATGGGTTCGGGCAAAGGCTCGCCGGAGTGGTGGGTGGCCAACATCAAACCCGGCCGCGTGGTCTTCGAGTTGGCCGGCGTGCCGGAGCCGCTGGCCCGCGAGGCGATCGCCAGGGCGATCCACAAACTGCCGATGAAGTGCCGTTTTATCCGCCGAGAGGGTGGTGAATGACATGGCTGTGGGTTCTAAAGACCTGATGCCTGAGAAGCTGGACCTGCTCGACAACGAGCGACTGGTGGCGGAGCTGGGCCGGGCCAAGGAGGAATTGTTCAACCTCCGGTTCGCCTCGGCCACCGGACAGCTTGAGTCGCACGGCCGGCTGAAGGCCGTCAAACGCGACATCGCCCGCATTTACACCGTTTTGCGGGAACGTGAGCTGGGCATCCGCACGGCTCCGAGTTCCAATGTGGAGGCTGAGAAGAAGTGACGACTGAGACCGGCGCTCCCGCCAGGACCTCGCAGCGCAAGACGCGGCGCGGGCTGGTGGTCAGCGACAAGATGGCCAAAACGGTCGTGGTCCGCCTGGAGGATCGGGTCAAGCACCCCCTCTACGGCAAGGTCATGACGCGTGTCTCCAAGGTCAAGGCCCACGACGAAGCCGAATCGGCTAGCGTCGGCGACTTGGTGCTCATCATGGAGACCCGCCCGCTCAGCGCCACCAAGCGCTGGCGGGTGGTTGAGATTCTCGAAAAGGCCAAGTAGCCAGGAGGGTTTGAACCATGATTCAGCAGGAGACTCGCCTGAAAGTGGCGGACAACACCGGCGCCAAGGAGATTCTGTGCATCCGGGTGCTGGGCGGTTCCGGCCGTCGCTACGCCTCGATCGGGGACACCATTGTCGCCACCGTCAAGGACGCCATCCCCGGCGGCAACGTCCGCAAGGGCGATGTCGTCAAGGCCGTGGTGGTGCGGGTGGCCAAGGAACGCCGCCGCCCGGACGGCAGCTACATCCGTTTTGACGAGAACGCGGCCGTCATCCTGAAACCGGACGGCGAGCCGCGCGGCACCCGCATCTTTGGGCCTGTCGGCCGCGAACTGCGGGAGAAGAAATTCATGAAGATCATTTCGCTGGCCCCGGAGGTGCTGTAGCGATGGCCAAGATTAAGAAACACGACCTGGTGCAGGTCATCTCTGGGCGCGACACAGGCAAACAGGGACGGGTGCTCGAGGTCCTGAGGGATTCCGACCGGTTGATAGTCGAGGGCGTCAACCGGGTCATCCGCCACACCAAGGTGGGCCAGTCCGCCCGCGGCGCCAAGACCGGCGGCCGCGAGACCATCGAGGCCCCCATCCACATCTCGAATGTCATGGTGGTAGACCCGGAGACGCGCGAGCCGACCCGGGTGGGCCACCGCGTTGAAACCGTCGAGCGCGACGGGCGCATGCGTCAGGTGCGCGTCCGTTACGCCAAGAAGTCGGGTAAGGAGCTTTAGCCGATGCCTGCCAAAACCAAAGCCGCCGTCGCGCCCGATGCCGCCGGGTCGGCCCCAGCCCCGCCTCGCCTCAAGGTTCGCTACCGCGAGCAGATCGTCCCGGCCCTGCGCCAGGAGTTCGGCTTCGGCAATGTGCACCAGGTGCCGAGGCTGACGAAGATCGTGGTCAACATGGGCGTGGGCGAGGCCGCCAGGGACGCCAAGCTGATCGACGGCGCCGTCGCCGATCTGGCGCTGATCACCGGCCAGAAGCCGACCGTGACCCGGGCGCGCAAGTCGATCGCCCAGTTCAAACTGCGTGAGGGGATGCCGATCGGCGCGCATGTGACGCTCCGCGGCGACCGCATGTGGGAGTTCTTGGATCGCCTGCTGACGATCGCGCTGCCGCGCATCCGCGACTTCCGGGGGCTCAGCGACCGGCAGTTCGACTCGCACGGCAATTACACCTTCGGCCTGACGGAGCAGTCGGTCTTCCATGAGATCGACCAAGACCACATCGACCGGGTGCGCGGCATGGACATCACCTTGGTGACCACCGCCACCGATGACGACCAGGGCCGGGCGCTGCTGAGGCAGCTCGGCTTCCCGTTCAAGGAGAACTGATTTGGCTAAGAAGGCTCTCATCGTCAAAGCCGCCCGCACGCCCAAGTTCAAGGTGCGTGGCTACACGCGCTGCACCCGCTGCGGGCGCCCGCGCAGCGTTTACCGCAAGTTTGGGCTCTGCCGGGTGTGTCTGCGCGAGATGACGCACCGCGGCGAGCTGCCCGGAGTCACGAAGTCCAGTTGGTAATGAGCTACGCCCAAGGTCCGGCCGGTTCGGAAACCGGGGCGAGGAAGGTGGGGGCACCCACATGACAATGACCGATCCGATCGCGGACATGCTGACACGCATCCGCAACGCCAACGCCGCCCATCATGAGTCGGTGGAGATGCCGTACTCGAAGATGAAGGCTGCCATCGCCCAGATTCTGCGCCAGGAGGGTTACATCCTGGCTTGGTCGAAGCTGGAGGCGCCCGTCGGCGCCACCCTCAAGGTCGATCTCAAATACGGCGCCAGCCGCCAGCGGGCGCTGGCCGGGCTGCGCCGCATCTCGAAACCGGGCCTGAGGGTGTACGCCAAGTCGACCAACTTGCCGAAGGTCTTGGGCGGCCTCGGGATCGCAATTCTGTCCACGTCATCGGGCCTGCTGACTGACCGGCAGGCGGCCAAGAAGGGTGTGGGCGGGGAAGTCCTCGCCTACGTCTGGTAGGAGGAGAGCAAATGGCATCGCGCATTGGCAAACTGCCGATTCCCGTCCCGGCCGGGGTGGATGTGGCCATCGACGGCCGCCAGGTGACGGTCAAGGGCCCCAAGGGGGCCCTCAGCCGCGAACTGCCCGCGCCGGTCGCTGTCGCCCGCGACGACTCCGGCGCCGTGGTGGTGACCGTGCCGAACGAGGACCGCCGCTCGCGGTCCATGCACGGGCTGTCGCGGACCTTGGTCGCCAACATGGTCACCGGCGTGACCCAGGGTTACACCAAGGTCTTGGAGATTGTCGGCACCGGCTACCGGGTGGTGGCCAAGGACGGCGCCCTGGAGTTCTCCCTCGGTTTCTCGCACCCGGTGGTGGTGCGCCCGCCGGAGGGCATCAGCTTCACCGTTGAGATCCCGACGCGCTTCAGCGTCTCCGGGATCGACAAGGAGCAGGTCGGCGAGGTCGCGGCCAATATCCGCAAACTGCGCAAGCCGGAGCCGTACAAGGGCAAGGGCGTGCGTTATCAAGGCGAAGTTGTGCGCCGCAAAGTTGGAAAGGCTGGTAAGTGACGATGGCGACGGCATCTCGGGCGGTCCAGCGGGCCAAGCGGCATCACCGGATCCGCAAGCTGGTCAAGGGCACCGCCGCGCGGCCACGGCTGGTTGTGACGCGCTCGGCGCGTCACATGGTGGCCCAGGTGATCGACGATTCGGTGGGGCACACGCTGGCCTCGGCCTCGACCATGGAGGCCGACTTGAGGCAGGCGGCGGGGGACAAGACCGCCAAAGCCAAGAAGGTGGGGCAGTTGGTGGCCGCCCGGGCCCTCGAGGCTGGGATTCAGGCTGTGGTCTTCGACCGCGGCGGCAACAAGTACCACGGGCGCGTGGCGGCCGTGGCCGATGGCGCCCGCGAGGCCGGGTTGACCCTCTAGGAGCATCGATGAAGCAGAACGACGGAAGGCAGAGCATCTGATGGCTGGCGAGCAGCGAGCGGGCGGGGAGTCCAACGACCGCCGCGACGGCGGCGACCGGCGTGATTCCGGCGGCCGGCGCGATTCCGGCCGCCGCGACCAGCGCCGGGGCGGGCGCGACGATGAACGCAATCAGTTCATGGAGCGGGTCGTCTCGATCAACCGCGTCGCCAAGGTGGTCAAGGGCGGACGCCGTTTCTCCTTCACCGCGCTAGTGGTGGTGGGCGACGGCGACGGCACCGTGGGCGTGGGCTACGGCAAGGCCAAGGAGGTGCCCGCGGCCATCGCCAAGGGCGTCGAGGAGGCCAAGAAGTCCTTCTTCCGGGTGCCGCGCATCCAGAAGACCATCCCGCATCCGATCCAGGGCGAGGCCGCCGCCGGGGTGGTTTTCTTGCGCCCGGCGGCGCCGGGCACAGGCGTGATCGCCGGCGGCCCGGTGCGCGCGGTCCTCGAATGCGCCGGCGTTCACGACGTCTTGTCGAAGTCGCTCGGCTCGTCGAACGCGATCAACATAGCCCACGCCACCGTCAGGGCGCTGAAGTCCCTTGAGGAACCGCAGTCGGTGGCCGTCAGGCGCGGCCTGACGCTGGAGCACGTGGCCCCGGCCCCGCTGCTGCGGGCGCAGGCGGCGGGCGCGGCGCCCGCCAAAGGCTCGAAGGAGAAATGATGGCGACTTTGAGGATCACCCGGCTCAAGTCCGGCATTGGCGCCAAGCGCAATCAGCGCGAGACGCTGCGCACGCTGGGCCTGAGGAAGATTGGGCAGACCGTGGAGCGGCCGGCCGACAATCCCGCCGTGCGCGGCATGGTCAGGACCGTGGCGCATCTGGTCAAAGTTGAGGAGGTTGACTGACCGTGGCCGAAGACAAGGACAAGGCTGAGAAGCCCGCGCAGGCTGAGAAGCCCGCGAAAGCTGAGAAGCCGGCGGCTGAGAAGACAGCGGCGGCTGAGAAGCCCGTCAAAGCTGAGAAGCCCGCGAAGGCTGAGAAGCCTGCGGCTGAGAAGCCCGCGAAGGCGGCCAAGGCTGAGAAGCCCAGCGCCGCGGCCGATCAGACCGTGAAGGCCGAAAGGGCCGCCAAGAAGGCCGACAAGGCCGAAAAGGCTGCCGAGGAGGCGCAGGCCCAAGCCGACGCGGCACCGGAAGACGACCAGACGGCATCGGCGGACAAAGAGGCACAGGCCCAAGCCGACGCGGCGCTGGAAGACGACCAGACGGCATCGGCGGACAAAGCCGAACTCGGCCCCGTGCTCAAAGTGCACCACCTGCGGCCGGCGCCGGGCGCCAAGAAAGCCAAAACGCGGGTCGGGCGCGGCGAATCCTCGAAGGGGAAAACCGCCGGGCGCGGCACCAAAGGCACCAAGGCGCGCGGGCGGGTGCCGGCGCGGTTCGAGGGCGGCCAGATGCCGCTGCACATGCGGCTGCCGAAACTGCGCGGCTTCAAGAACCCGTTCCGGGTCGAATACCAGGTGGTGAACCTGGGGCGGCTGGCGGAACTCTACCCCGATGGCGGCCAGGTGACCTCAGCGGACCTGGCGGAACGCGGGGTGGTGCGCGGCGGGCGGCCGGTCAAGGTGCTCGGCGACGGCGAAATCCGGGTCAAGCTGGAGGTCGCCGTCGAGGCGGCCTCGAGTTCGGCCAGGGACAAGATCGTGGCCGCGGGCGGAACTGTCACCGCCGAACGGTAGAGTGAGACGGGCTTGCGGTCGCCAAGTGTTCTAGGAGGAACCCCGTGCTAAGGACGTTTGCGAGGGCGTTTAGGACGCCTGACCTGCGCCGGAAGCTGCTGTTCAGCATCAGCATCATGGTGCTGTTCCGGCTCGGATCGTTCATTCCCACGCCTGGCGTCAACTACGGCGCCATCAAGGAGATCAGCTCCCTGGCTGAGGACAACGACCTGCTGCAGCTGGTCAACCTGTTCTCCGGCGGCGGCCTGCTGCAACTGTCCGTCTTCGCGCTCGGGATCATGCCGTACATCACGGCATCGATCATCGTCCAACTGCTGCGGGTGGTCATCCCGCGGTTCGAGGCGCTGCACAAAGAGGGCCAATCCGGGCAGTCCAAGCTGACCCAGTACACCCGCTACCTGACCATCGCGCTGGCGATCCTACAATCGACCGCAGTCATCACCACAGCGCGCAGCGGACAATTGTTCGGCAGCGGCAGCGAAAGCGCTGAGATCATCGACGCCGACGCCTCGGCCTGGACCATCATCCTGATGATCATCACCATGACCGCCGGCACCGGCCTGATCATGTGGCTCGGCGAACTGATCACCGAAAAAGGCGTCGGCAACGGCATGTCGCTGCTGATCTTCACATCGATCGTGGCCGGCTTCCCCGGTTCGATGGGTCAGATCCTGGGCGGCACAGATGGCATCCGCAACTTCGTGGTGGTGCTGGCAGTGTTCGTGGCGGTGATCGGCGCCATCGTCTTCGTGGAGCAATCCCAGCGGCGCATCCGCGTCCAATACGCCAAGCGGATGGTGGGCCGGCGCACCTACGGCGGTTCGACCACCTACATCCCGATCAAGATCAACACCGCCGGCGTCATCCCCATCATCTTCGCCTCATCGCTGTTGGCGCTGCCAACCATGGTGACGCAATTCGTCAAGAGCGAGAACGCGGTGGTGGACTGGATCGTCAACAACCTGTCCTCGACCGACGCGCTTTACATGGTCTTGTACGCCGGTCTGACAATCTTCTTCTGCTTCTTCTACACCGCCATCACCTTCAACCCGCAAGAAGTCGCGGACAACATGAAGAAGTACGGCGGCTTCATCCCCGGCATCCGGGCCGGCCGCCCCACCGCCGAATACCTCAACTACGTCATCAACCGCATCACCACGCCCGGATCGATGTACCTGGCGGTGGTGGCCCTGATCCCGCAGGTGCTGTTCGGGCTGCTGGGCGTGTCCCAGAATCTGCCCTTCGGCGGGACCACATTGTTGATCATCGTCGGGGTTGGGCTTGACACCGTCAAACAGATCGAATCGCAGTTGCAGCAGCGCCACTATGAGGGCTTCTTGCGGTGACGTCGCGGCGCTTGGTGCTGCTGGGGCCGCCAGGCTCCGGCAAAGGCACCCAAGGCGCGCTGCTGGCCGCCGAGCTTGGTTTGCCGACCATCTCGACCGGGGCGCTGTTCCGCGATCAGATGGCGCGCGGCACGGCCTTGGCCGTCGAGGCCCAGACTTACATAGCCCAAGGACAGTTGGTGCCGGATCGGGTTGTCAACGCCATGGTTCAGGCCCGTTTGGCCACCGCCGATGCCGTCGGGGGCTTCATTTTGGACGGTTACCCCCGGAATCTGGCACAGGTGGGGGTCTTGGATGAGATCCTGGCCGGGCACGGTTGGGCCGTCGAGGCGGCGGTGTCCCTGGAATTGCCCGAGGATCTGATAGTTGACCGGTTGTTGAAACGCGCCGCCATTGAGGGCCGGGCCGATGACACCGAACCGGTCATCCGTCAGCGGCTGGCCGTCTATCACGCCGAGACCGAGCCGATCATCGAGGTTTACCGGCGGCGGGGGTTGCTGGCGCCGGTGGACGCGGTCGGTTCCGTCGAGGATGTGGCCGCGCGGGTGCGCCGCGGGCTGGATGTTCAAGAGCCGGGTGTTGATGAGCTGGGCGTTGATGAGCTGGGTGTTCGGGGGCCGGCGTGAGCCTGCTGCGCCCGGAGCGGATCGAGTTCAAGAGCCCGGCCCAGATTCGCCGCATGCGGGCTTCCGGGCTGGTCACGGCCGCCGCCCTGGCGGCCGTCCGCGAGGCTGTGGTGCCCGGCGCGACGGGCGCCGCAATTGACGCGCTGGCCGAGGCCTCCATCCGCGCCGCCGGCGCGGAACCGAATTTCCTGGGCTACGAGGGCTACCCCGCCTCGCTCTGCTTCTCCGTCAATGACGTGGTGGTCCACGGCATCCCCGGACCGCAGGCGATCCGGCCCGGGGACGTGGTCTCGATCGACTGCGGCGCGGTGCTGGACGGCTGGCATTCTGACGCCGCCATCACCGTGGGCGCGGGCGAGTTGGACGCCCGCTCCGAGACCCTGATCGAGGTCACCCGCCAAGCCCTGTGGGACGGCATCGCCGCCTTCGCCAACGCGACCCATGTTGGCGCCATCGGCGCCGCCATCGAGGCCCGCGTCCGCGCGGCTGAGCCGTCCTTCGGGATTCTGCGCGAATACGTTGGCCACGGCATCGGCTCCGCCATGCACATGCGGCCCGACGTGGTCAACTTCGCGGCCCGCGAACGCGGCCCGCGCGTGCGCCCCGGAATGGTCCTGGCGATCGAGCCGATGGTGGTCGAACGCAAGATCGCCACCTCCACCGACACCGACGGCTGGACCGTGCGCACAGTTGACGGCGGCCGTGCCGCCCACTGGGAGCACACCGTGGCCCGCACCGAGGGCGGCGTCTGGGTGCTGACCGAGCCCGATGGCGGCGAGGCCGAACTAGCCGCCCGCGGCATCCAAATCGCCCCCGCCTGACACCCCGCCGGGCGCGTGTGCTGGTGGGCTGGTGACATAACCCCGCGCAAGTTTGCGCGGGGGTCAATGTGTGCGGGGTTATGTCACCGCCCCAGCGCCGCCCGCGCGCCGGGCTTGGCGTAGCCGCAGGTCAGGGCCTTGGCCGGGCGCGTGTGCTGGTGGGCCGGTGACATAACCCCGCGCAAGTTTGCGCGGGGGTCAATGTGTGCGGGGTTATGTCACCGCCCGGGCCGCGCCCAACGCCTCGGCGGCCGAACCAGCCACAGGCGCGGCGCAGGCGCACTGCGCCGGGGGGCGTAAGTCCGGTCAAGTTGTGCGGCGGCGAAAGTGACCGGGGTTAGCTGCGGGGTCGGCGCGCGCAGCGCGCCCGGGGCGACGCATAAGCCCAGGTCGCGCGCGCGGGGCAGACGGGAACGCGGCGGCGGCGCACTGCGACCGGGTGCGTAAGTCCGGTCAAGTTGCGCGCGGGTGAAAGTGACCGGGGTTAGCTGCAGCACCGGCCCGCCAGACCGATGGACGCGAGGGGGTGGGGGATGGCGTAGACTGTGCGGTTGGATGCGCGCGCCCTCGGCCCGTTTGGGCTGATTCGGCTGTGCGCACAATCATTAGCAGCCAGGCAACAGCGGAGGAACATGGCCAAGAAGGAGGGTGTTATAGAGATTGAGGGCACAGTGGTCGAGGCGCTGCCCAACGCGATGTTTCGGGTTGAGTTGAGCAACGGGCACCGTGTCTTGGCCCACATCTCGGGCAAGATGCGCCAGCACTACATCAGGATTCTGCCCGAAGACCGGGTGGTGGTGGAGCTCAGCCCCTATGACTTGGACCGTGGCCGCATTGTCTACCGCTATAAGTAGGAGTTGAAGAAGTTGAAGGTCAAACCATCAGTCAAGAAGATCTGTGAGAAGTGCAAGGTCATCCGGCGCCGTGGCACGGTGATGGTGATCTGCGAAAACCCACGGCACAAACAACGCCAAGGTTAGCCGCCCGCCAAACAGTGGGCGGGACCGACCAGGCCGCATATAACCAAAGACTCGCCGCCACCGCGCGCACCAGGCAAGAGCAAGAGCCAGAGCCAGGCGTGGGCGTGGCCACCCCCGGTTGGAGGCCGGGGCTTGGAGCCAGACGAACCGCTCCAAGAGGCGACGGGTCAAGACCTCCACTGGCTCTTTAGGGAGTTGAAGCCTCATGGCTCGTCTAGTTGGCGTTGATCTGCCGCGCGACAAGCGCGTCGAGATCGCCCTCACCTACATCTTCGGCGTGGGACGCACCCGCGCCGAGGAAACCATCAAGGCCACCGGGATCAACCCGGACACCAGGGTCAAAGACCTGACGGACCAGGAACTTGTGGCCCTGAGGGATTTCATCGAAGCTAATTACCGTGTCGAGGGCGACCTCCGGCGCGAAATCCAAGCCGACATCCGCCGCAAGGTCGAGATCGGCTCTTACCAGGGCATTCGGCATCGCCGGGGCCTGCCTGTCCACGGGCAGCGGACCAAGACCAACGCCCGCACCCGCAAGGGCCGCAAGCGGACAGTGGCCGGCAAGAAGAAGGCCGGCAAGAAGTAGCGAAGCGGCCGGGCGCGGTGGCACCGCCGCCGCGCCGCAGACCATGGACCAAACCACAGGCAAGCAAGGAGAAACAGGCAGATCATGCCCCCTAAGACTCGTCAAGGAGCGCGGAAAGTCCGCCGCAAGGACAAGAAGAACGTCCCGCACGGCCACGCGCACATCAAATCGACCTTCAACAACACCATCGTCTCGATAACCGACCAATCCGGCGCCGTGCTGGCCTGGGCGTCATCGGGCCAAGTCGGTTTCAAAGGCTCGCGCAAGTCGACGCCCTTCGCCGCCCAACTGGCCGCCGACCAAGCCGCCCGTCGCGCCCAAGACCACGGCGTCAAGAAAGTTGACGTCTTCGTCAAGGGTCCCGGCTCCGGCCGTGAGACCGCGATCCGCTCGCTCCAGGCCGCCGGCCTGGAAGTTGGCTCGATCACGGACGTGACCCCGCAGGCCCACAACGGGGCCCGCCCCCCCAAGCGGCGGCGGGTCTAAAACTAAAAACCACGAAACGAGACCTCAAATAGCGGGGGTCCCGAGAAAAGGAAGAACCAACAGTGCTGATCGCGCAACGTCCCACTCTGACCGAAGAACCGATTTCCGAGTTCCGGTCGCGCTTTGTGATTGAGCCCCTGGAGCCGGGTTTCGGCTACACCCTGGGCAACTCCATGAGGCGCACCCTGCTGTCCTCGATCCCCGGCTCGGCGGTGACGTCGATCCGGATTGACGGCGTGCTGCACGAGTTCTCGACCGTGCCCGGCGTCAAAGAGGATGTGACTGAGATCATCCTCAGCCTGAAGAACCTGGTCGTGTCATCTGAGCATGACAGCCCGGTGGTCATGTACCTGCGCAAACAGGGTCCTGGCGAGGTCACAGCCTCTGACATCACGCCGCCCGCCGGCGTCGAGGTGCACAATCTGGACCTGCACATCGCCACCCTCAACGCCAAAGGCAAGCTCGAGATCGAGTTGACCGTTGAGCGCGGGCGCGGCTATGTCTCCGCGGTGCAGAACAAGTCCGCTGACGCGGAGATCGGGCGCATCCCGATCGACTCGATCTACTCGCCGGTCCTGAAGGTCGGTTACAAGGTCGAGGCCACGCGCGTCGAGCAGCACACCGACTTCGACCGCCTGATCTTGGACGTCGAGACGAAGCGCGCCATCACGCCGCGCAGCGCCATGGCCTCAGCCGGCAAGACCCTGACCGAATTGTTCGGGCTGGCCCGCGAGCTCAACCCGGACGCTGAGGGTGTTGAGATCGGGCCGAGCCCCACCGACGCGGCCTTGGCCGCCGATCTGGCTCTGCCGGTCGAGGACTTGGACCTGACCATCCGGTCCTACAACTGCCTCAAGCGCGAAGGCATTCACACGGTGGGCGAGTTGGTGGCCCGTTCGGAGGCCGATCTGCTGGACATCCGCAACTTCGGCGCCAAGTCGATCAACGAGGTCAAGGAGAAGCTGACCTCGTTGGGGCTGTCGCTGAAGGATTCGCCGATTGAGTTTGACTCGATTGGGCTCGGCATGACGCCTGAGTTCAGCGAGGAAGACATCACTTTCTGACCAGACCTTGAGGAGATTTTTCAGATGCCTACCCCGACTAAGGGAGCGCGGCTCGGCGGCGGGCCGGCGCACGAGCGGCTGATCCTGGCCAACCTGGCCACTCAGCTTTTTGAGCACCGTTCCGTCACCACCACTCTGCCCAAGGCCAAGCGCGTGCGGCCGCTGGCCGAACGCCTCATCACCTTCGCCAAGCGCGGCGATCTGGCGTCCCGGCGCCGGGTCATGCGCACCGTCCGCGACAAGTCGGTGGTGCATTTCCTGTTCACGGAGATCGCCCCGGCGATGGCCGAGCGCCAGGGCGGTTACACCCGGATCGTCAAGATTTTGCCGCGCCGGGGGGACAACGCGCCCATGGCCGTGATCGAGTTGGTGATGGACCCGGTGGAGCCGAAGGCCAAGAAGAAGACCCGCCCGGCGTCCGATGCCGTCGAGTCGGCTGGGGCGGCAACGGCCAGTTCCGGTGTTGCCGCCGAGGCGGCCGATCCGATGGCGGGCGTGGAGGCGGACCCGGAGGGCGCGGTCGAGTCGGCCGAGCCCCTGGCCGAGGCGAACGCCGCGCCGGAGGCCGGCGACCAGGCTGATGCCGCCGAGCTTCTGCGCGAGCAGGCCGAGGAGGACGCCATCAAGGCCGAGTTGGCCCGCGACCCGAAGGCCGCATCCGACTAGCGGTGCGCAGACGACCGGTGACCCAGATCGACGGCGACGATCACCATCTCGGCTCGGCGAATGTCTAGGACAGCCCGCAGATCGCCGAGCGGACCCATGTGGCGGCCTGGCCGGGCGCCGTGGTCTCAACGTGCCGCGCGTCATCGGGCCCGATTGGGCCGTAGTATCGTGCCATGATAGTATCGCCTAGTGATTCAGTCTTTCGCCGACGGTGCCACTCGGCGAGTGTGGGAACTTGAACGCGTGCCGCAACTGGACCCAACGGTCCAACGGGCGGCGCACAAGCGTCTTCTGATGCTCGATGTCGCCCGCACGCTGCGTGACCTGCGAATCCCCCCAGGCAATCGCCTGGAGAAGCTCGTCGGGTCCCGTTCGGGTCAATACTCGATCCGTGTCAACGACCAATTCCGCATCTGCTTCGTTTGGTCGGCCGTCGGCCCCAGGCAAGTCGAGATCGTGGACTACCACTGAGCATAAGGAGGACGGCAAACATGGCCACGCTCGCACATCCCCCGATCCCACCCGGTGAGATCCTCGCCGACGAGTTCCTGAAGCCTCTCGGGGTCAGCCAG
>JAITJZ010000040.1 GCA_031278655.1 Bifidobacteriaceae bacterium | reverse complement strand
GGTGTCGTTGACTCCGCGCCGGGCGCGTTGCCGGGGGTGCGGCGGGACGCATGTGCTGTTGGCGGTGTTGTTTCTGTCCAGGCGGGCGGACTCGGCGGAGGTGATAGCCAGGGCGGTCGAGTTGGGCGCGGGCGGGCGGGGGTTCCGCAGGGTCGCGGCGTTGTTGGCGCGTCCGCCGAACACGGTGCGCGGGTGGCTGCGTTCGGCGCGGGCCGCGGCCGGGGCGGGGCTGGGGGTGTTGTGGGCGGTGGCCTGCGAGGCCGCCCCGGACCCGGCCCGGGTCGCGCCGAGGCCGGCGGGGCCGGGGTTGGGGGGCCTGGTAGCGGTCTGCTCGGCGTTGGCGGCGGCTTGGGGCGCGCGTTTCCATGGCGACGCGCCGCCGTGGTGGGCGGCCGGCGCGGCGGTGTGCCGGTCCCGGCTGCTCCAGGCGTCGTGGTGGGCCGGGCGGTCGCAACACGAGCTGGCCCTTCCGCCGGCCTGGTGGCGGGCGTGATGCTGGTCGGCGGCCCGAGATCCGGGCCCCGGCGCGTTCCCGCGGCCCTTCGGGGTCCGGCCGGGCGCCGGACACGACCCCGGGAAGGGGGACGATCGGCGTGGCCGAGGAGATCAGCAGGTCCCAGAGGGCGGACAGGACGGCGATGTGGCGTTGGGGTGTGATCCGCGACGCCATCGACCCGGAGCTGACCGCGAAGCAGCGCGGCCGGGTCGTGCGGGAGATAGCCTCGCGCGCCCATCCGGGCCCGAACGGGGGGACGGCGACCGTGTCCAGGGAGACCGTCGACCGGTGGATAAGGGCGTGGCGGACGGGCGGGCTGATGGGGCTGCGCCCGTCGGGGCGGGCGAGCTCGCCGAGGACGGCGCCCGAGGTGCTCGAGTTGGCGGCGGCGTTGAAGAAGGAACGTCCCGCCAGGACGGCGGCGCAGGTGCGCCGGGTGATGGTCCGCTCGGCGGGGGACGCGCCGTCCGAGTCGACGCTGCTGCGCCACTTCCGCCGGCTCGGGTTGAACACCGCCGCGCCGGCCGAGGCGTTCGGGCGCTACCAGGCCGAGTTCCCGAACGACCGGTGGCAGGGCGACGTCCTGCACGGCCCCAGGGTCGGCGGGCGGAAGACCTATCTGGCGGCGTTCATCGACGACGCGACCCGGTACGTGGTCGGGGCGAGGTGGGCGTGGTCGGAGGACCACGCGAGGTTCGCGATCGCGCTGCGCCCCGCTCTGGCCGCGCACGGCCTGCCGGGGGTCTTGTTGCTCGACAACGGGGCGGCGATGGTCGACAAGGCGTTGGCCAGGGCGTGCGCCTTGTTGGGGGTCCGCCTGTCCCACTCGGCGCCGGGCCGCCCGCAGGGCAAAGGCAAGATCGAACGTTTCTACGGGACAGTGCGGGGCCAGTTCCTGGCCGAGGTCGCCGCCGACGGGCAAGCCGGCGGCGCCAGGGTGTCGTCGCTGGAGGAGTTGAACTCCTTGTTCGACGCGTGGGTCGCCGAGGCCTACCACCGATCCGCGAACGAGACGACCGGCCGGCCCCCGGCCGAGGCGTGGGAGGCGGGCTGGGCGCGGGCCGCCCCGAGGCGCGCGTCCCTGGACGAGATCGCGGAGGCGTTCAAGTGGTCCGCGGTCCGCAAGGCCCGCAAGGACGCCACCGTCCAATTGGACGGCAACGTCTACCAGGTCGACCCGTCCCTGGCCGGACGGCGCGTGGAGCTCGTCTACGACCCGTACGACCTGCGGGCCGGCCTCGAGGTGTTTCTCGACGGCGCCCCGGCCGGGCGCGGGGCCCCGTTCGAGATCGGCCGCCACGTCCACCACAAGACGGCCGCCGCGGCCAGGGACGAGGCCGCCGGGCCGGCCGGCGGGGCCGCCACCGGGATCGACTACCTCAGGCTGCTGGCCGACGACCGGCGCGGTCGGATCGCCGCGGCCGGGATCGACTACCGGGCGCTGGGCGGCGACGGCCCGGACGGCGACGGGTGGGAGCAGGGGGTGTTGGTGTGAGCGTCGACAAACTCCAAACCCACTGGGGACTGACCCGGATGCCGTTCGGCAAGTCCCTGCCCGTCGAGGCCCTCTCCCGCCACCGCTCGTTCCAGGAGGCGACCGCCAGAGTCGCCTGGGCGGTCGCCCAACACCAGATCGCGGTGGTCACCGGGGAGGTCGGCTCCGGCAAGACCATCGCCGTCCGCGCCGCCCTGGCGTCCCTGGAGCCCGCCCGCCACCTCCCCATATACGTCCCCGACCCGACCATCACGATCCGCGGGATCCACACCCTGATCACCACCGCCCTGGGCGGGGAGCCCCAGTACGCCGGCGGCGACCTCGCCGCCCAGGCCGCCCGCCTGCTGGCCGGAGAGCTCGACGAGCGCGGGCGCCTGCCCGTCGTCGTCATCGACGAGGCGCACCTGTTGGCGAACCGGGAGCTGGAGTCCCTGCGGATGCTCACCAACACCGACATGGACACCTCTTCGGTGTTCGCCCTCGTCCTGATCGGCCAGCCGACCCTGCGCCGCAGGCTCAAACTCGCCGTCCTCGCGGCGTTGGACCAAAGAATAGGGGTCCGCTGCCAGATGGCCGGCATGGACCCCAAAGAGACCACCGGCTACATCAAAGCCCACCTCGCATGGGCCGGTCGGGCCGAGGCGCTGTTCGCCGACGACGCGATCGGCGAGATCCACCAAGCCTCGATGGGCTGGCCCCGGGCCGTCAACAACCTCGCCGTCGCCGCCATGGTCGCCGCCTACGGCGCCGGCAAGGCCATCGTCGACAAGGACTCCGCCCTCGCCGCAGTCCTGGACAACGCCGAATGAGGCCGCCACCCTGACCACCAGCCAGGCGCCGCGACCACGAGGGGCCCCCGAGGGGGCCCCTTCACCATGCCCACACCGGCGCCCCCAATGACGCCAACATCGTCAAATTAGACGACGGCGGACACTTGGCGCCGAAAGAATCATAGCCGGGCGGCAACCCGCCGGCCCAGAGCGACCCAGGTCAATGGCGCCGCCGTCAGCGCGGCGGCCAGACCGCGATCCGGACGGGGCCCGGGCGCAAGG
>JAITJZ010000112.1 GCA_031278655.1 Bifidobacteriaceae bacterium | reverse complement strand
GGGTTTTTGAGCATGAGATTGCTCCACACCTCGGACTGGCATCTGGGCAGGTCATTGCATGGTGTCGACCTGACCGAAGCGCTGGCCGCCTACCTCGATCACCTGGTCGAGCTGGCCCGTGCGGTCCGGCCGGCGGCGGCGCTGGTCGCGGGCGATGTCTACGACCGGGCGGTGCCCCCGGTCGCGGCGGTCGAGTTGTTGGAGGAATCCCTGACCCGGTTGGCGGAACTGACCCAGGTGATCGTGATCTCCGGCAACCACGATTCGGCCACGCGGCTCGGCTTCGCCGCCGGGCTGATGCGCCCCGAGATCAAGCTCGTCACCCGCCTGGATCAGATCGGCTCCGCCGTCGAAGTGGCCGATCCGGACGGCGGGCCCGGCGCGCTGATCTACCCGGTGCCGTTCCTCGACGCCTACGCGGCGGCGGATCATTTCTCGGATGAGGAGACCGCGGTGGCCAGGTCGCACGAGGCCGTGACGGCGGCCGCGCTCGGACGGGTGCGCCGCGACCTGGCCCGGCGCGGGCTGGGCGCCACAGCGCGAGGCGACCCGACGGCATCGGGCAAGGCTGACGGGGGCGGCCGTGCCTCGGGCGGCCGCCCGGCGACCGTCGTCATGGGCCACGCCTTCGTGGTGGGCGGCGCGGCCAGCGAATCGGAGCGGGACCTGACCGTTGGGGGCGTGGCCACCGTGCCGGCCGGGGTGTTCGCGGGCATCGACTACGTGGCCTTGGGGCATCTGCACGGCCCGCAGCGGATCGCGGCCCCGGCGCCGCAATTGATCCGCTACAGCGGCTCGCCGCTGGCCTTCTCCTTCTCCGAGGCGGGCCAGACCAAGTCCACGGCGGTCGTCACCCTTGGCGGCGGGGGTCCGGACGCAGAGCTGGTCCCGGCCCCGGTGCCAAGGCCGTTGTCGCAGGTGGAGGGCACAATCGCGGACTTAGAGTCGCGTCGGTTCGATGACCTTGCCGACCACTGGCTGCGGGTCACCGTGACCGATCTGAGCCGCCCCGAGGACCTCGTCCAACGTCTCAGCCGGCGCTTCCCGCACACCTTGGTGATCCGCCACCTGCCCAGCGGCCCGGCATTGGACGGACCCGGGCGGCGGGTCACCGCCGCCAGCGATCCCAGTCAGGTGGTCGCCGAGTTCATCGAGTTCGCCGGCGGCGCGCCGCCCACCAGCGCCGAGTTGAGGGAGGCGGGGCGGGCGCTTGAGGCCGCCCGCCGGGAAAGGGAGGCGCCATGAGGTTTCACCGACTGGAGTTCGGGGGGATCGGCCCCTTCGCGGGCTCGCACACGATCGACTTCTCCGATTTGGCGGCCTCCGGGTTGTTTCTGCTCGAAGGCCCGACCGGCGCCGGCAAGTCGACGCTCATTGACGCACTGGTGTTCGCGCTCTACGGCTCGGTCGGGGAAGCCGGCGCCTACGACCGCCTGCGTTCCGATTACGCGCGAGCCGAGGACGAATCCTTTGTCGACCTGGTTTACGAGGTTGGCGGCGGCATCTACCGGATCAGGCGGACGCCGCATTATGAGCGGCCGCGCCGGCGCGGCGAGGGCGTCACGCTGAAGCAGAGCACCGCCCGGCTTTGGCGTCTGGCCAGCCTAGACGCCCAGGCGGGAGAGGTCGTCGCGACCAAGGTCGAGGAGGCCTCAGCCGAGGTTCTGCGCGGCGTGGGGCTCAGCCGCGAGCAGTTCACGCAGACGGTGATCCTGCCGCAGGGCCAGTTCGCGGCCTTCCTCAAAGCCGACAACGAGCAGCGCCGCACGCTGCTGCAACGCATCTTCGGCAGTGAGTTGTACCAGCGCCTGACGGAGCAGTTGAGGACCCGGCGCGCCGCCGCCGAGGCCGCCCTCCAGCGCCTCGCCAACGATCTGCGCATGGCCGTGGCCGCCCTGGCGAGGGTGGCCGACCTGCCGCAGGAGACGGCCGACAACCTGTCCGATGCCGCTGACGCCGCCGCGCAGGAGGGGCAAGACAGTCCTTTGGTCGAGTTGTCGAACCAAGTCAGGAGCGCGGTCGAGGCCCGTTCCGGGAAGTTGGCGGCAGCCTCTGACCAGGCCGGGGCCTTGGCCCGACGGCTGAAGGCCGAGGCTGACCGGGCCGGGGCGGCGGCCGAGGCGGCCGCCGCCAAGCGACGCCTCAGCCTGCGCCTGGCCGATCTTGAATCCGACCGGCCGCGCCGGTTGGAGATCGAGCGGCGGTTGGCCGAGGCCCGGCGCGCCGGGCCCATGGCGGGGCTGTTGGATTCGGCCGCGGACGCGGCCCGCGAACTGGATCAGGCCCGCGCCGAGGCCGTCGCCGCCGGGCTGGCCGAGGGCTCGGCCGATGAGTCCTCCTGTCAGGCGGCGTTGGAGGAGGCGCAGTCGCGCGAGCGGCGGGAGGCGGACCGGTTGGCGGCCGCCCGGGCGCTGGCCCAGGCCACCCTGGCGCACCAATCCGCCGCCGAGCGTCTGGACGGACTCAAAGCCGAGTTGACGCGCGCCGCTGAGGCCCAGGCCAACGCCGCCCGGGCCGTCGAGCGCGAAGCCCAAGCCGGGCCACAGGCCAGGGCCGAGGTGTCCCGCCTCGAAGGGCTGGCTCAGGCCGTCGCCGAACACGGCCGGGCGGCGAAAGCCTGCCAGGCTGCGGAGACCGCGCTTGACCAGGCCAAACACGCCTACACCGAGTCCCAGGCGACGGAGCTGCGGCTGCGCAACAGCCGCTTGGCCGGCATGGCCGGGGAGATGGCCGGGGAACTCGCCCCGGGAGAGCCCTGCCC
>JAITJZ010000090.1 GCA_031278655.1 Bifidobacteriaceae bacterium | reverse complement strand
GACGTGCTCGGTCAAGTGACACTCACCGGGGAAGCTGTGACCGTGACCGAGCGCGGGGTCCCCAAGTGGCGCATCACGCCCTTCGACGAGCCGAACGACCCGCTCGCGCGCGCCGCCCGCGCTGGGCGCCTCACCCGCGCTCCGGCCCCGCCGCGCCCGTGGAGGCAGCCCGACCAGCCGACCGATATGACCGCGGAGGCGGTCACCCGCCTGATCGCGGAGATGAAAGACGACCGGTGACCCCGTGCTCTATTACATCGACACGTCGGTGATCGGCCACGCGATCCTCCCCGGCGGCGATCCCCGCGCAGCGCGCTGGCTCACCAGGGTTCAGGCAGGCGGGCATCAACTGGTCTCATCCAGGCTGCTCCGCCTCGAGGTCGCCCGCCTGGTCCGCCGCCAAGGCCTAGACACGGCGCTCGTCGAGGAAGCGCTCGGCCAGATCAACTTGGTCGACATCGACAACCCGACCCTGGCCCAAGCCGAGAGCGTTCAACACCACGTGAAGTCCCTTGACGCGATCCACCTCGGCACAGCCCTGTCGATCGACCCGGCCATCACGGTCGCCAGCCACGACACCGCTTTGCTGGCCGCGGCCGAGTCGCTGGGCCTGATCACCATTGACCCGCTCGCATGAGCGGCCAGCCGGCTCTAGCGCCAAGCGCCAAGGAGCGCGTCATGCCCGCGGTGCCTGCGACCCCGGTGGTCACAATGGTGCGCCGCTCGTCACGGATGAGGACCTTGCGCCTGAGGCTCTTGCCCGTGTTCCGCTTCAGCGTCCGCGCCGGTTCCGTCATCAATCTGCGCCAGGGTCGCCTGGAGCCGGGAGCGGGGACGCAGGACAAACCCGCCCAAGCCGTCATCGAACAAATCGAGCTGGCTGCCGGTCCCGATCCTCAGTTTGCGCCGCACTGCCAAAGGTATTGTGATCTGCCCTCTGGGCGTCACCGTGACAGTCAACATAGCGACTCCCTTTCCTCGCTCAAATGCCCCGCGCCCGCCGCCCGCGCCGGGGTCCAGTCGTTTACCTTGACCCTACCCGAGGCACCCGCGGCACGCAGGCACGCAGGCACGCGCTGGGCCGGGGCCCGGGGGCGTCAGTCAGTAGGCGCCTTCGGCTTTGAGGACCACTTTGATGGTGCGGAACAGGAGTTGCAGGTCGCCGATGATCGACCAATTCTCCACATAGTAAAGGTCAAGGCGGATCGACTCGTCAAAGCTCAGGTCCGAGCGGCCCGAGACCTGCCAGAGCCCGGTTATGCCCGGTTTGACCATCAGGCGGCGCGCCAATTGCTGCTTCGGGTATTGGTCCAGCTCGGCTTGCACATGCGGCCTTGGGCCAACCAAGGACATGTTCCCGACCAGCACATTTATCAACTGCGGCAGTTCGTCGACCGAGCGGCGGCGCATCCAGCGGCCCACCTTGGTGACACGCGGATCGTCCGTCATCTTGAACAGGACCTCGTTGCCGGCGTCCTGTTTGGCGTGCAACTCCACCTCGAGCTGGTCGGCGTCGACAACCATCGAACGGAACTTCCAGACCTTCAGGGGCTGCCCGCGCCAGCCGATCCGCTCATGGCGGTAGAACACGGGGCCCTTCGAGGTCAGTTTGATCGCCAGGGCGATCACAGCGAACGGGATCGCCAACACCAACAAGCCCACGCCCGATGCCGTCAGGTCCAGCACGCGTTTGACGCCGGCTTTCGGCCCGGTGAAGCGGGGAACGTCCACATGCATCAGGTTCAGGCCCGCGACCGGGCGGGTCGCCACCCTTGGCCCGGCCACGTCGAGGAGCATCGGGGTCAGGATCAGGTTCTCGGTCGGCTCCAGCTCCCAGCTGAGCGAACGCAAACGATCCGACTCCAGGTCCCGGCCGCCGGCCACAATGATCGAATCGCACATCGTCAGGCGCATCAGGCCCACGGCCTCATCGACGCGAGCGATCGGCACCCCCAACGCCAACAATTCTTGATCAGCCGTGTCGTCAAGGGCGATCCCCTCAACCCGATAACCGGACGCCCCCTGGCGTGACAACTCCTTGACAACAACCTTGACGGCATCGGCGTCCCCCGCCACCACGCAACGCACGGAATACAGGCCCTGCCGCCGCTTCGTCGCCAACCAGTTGCGCCAAACCCAACGGCTCCACAGCAGCCCCAACATCCCGACCGGCAACGAGATGAGGACATAACCGCGGGCGAAATCGGCCTTCACCAGCAGCGCCAGAATGGCCAGGGCGCCGAACCAGGCGAAGGTCCCCAACGCCACGCGACCATATTCGGTCACGCCCTCCCCGTAAACCCCCGGGTCGCGGGCGCCCGCCAACTGCAGCGACACCACCCAACCGGCGGCGATCGCCAAACCGACCCAGCCGTAGGCGACGGAGTTCCCGCTCAACAAGCCCAGCTCGCTCACCCCCGAGCCCAACCACAGAACCTGCGACCCGAGCATCGCCCACAGGACCACCACCAAGTCCGTCAACACCAGGCGGCGCCTGTAAACCCGGCGCCAGCCGGTCGCGTTGACCTGGGTGGTCTCAACCTGCGCGGTCTCGCGCACGTCCGCGCCGCGGACCGCCAGCAAAGCTGCGATCGACGCCAGCGCCAGCGCCACCGTCCCCCCGGCCCAGACCAGCACCAGCGGATCGACCAACAGCGGCCGGCCGGCCGGCTGCGAATCACCGCCAAAGCTGCCGCCGAACGCGGCCGCGAACCACGGCGTGTCCACCAGGGCCGCCGCCTCGAACAACGTCATGCCGACAACGACGCAGTAGAAAATCAGGCGCAAGGCTGGCCCGCGCGCGGCCGCGAAGCGCCGCCTCCGGGCAGCTTCTGGGGGGGCCTGGGATTTCTGCGCTCCCTGGGGTTCCTGGGGTCCTTGGGGTTCCTGGCCTTCCCGGGGTCCTTGGGCTTCCCGGGGTTCCTGGCCTTCCCTGGGTTCCTGGGCTTCCTGGGCGCGCGCGGCGTCATTTCGCCTGGCGGCAGACTGGCTCACCATAGGTCGCTGCCTTACTGACGTGGTCCTGAGCACAACCTGGGGGGCCCTGTCCTTCAGTGGGTTAGTCTTGGGCTGCCGATTGGCTTCGCCAACTCGACATCACTTTCAGGCAAACCCCAAAAAGGAAGACGACGTGGCGAAACAGACCGGCGCAACTGACAATACAAGAACGCGGGCGTTATTCCCCACTTGGGTGGCGCGTGTTTTGGTTATCGCCCTCGGGCTCGCGGCCATAATTGGCCTGTCGGTGCTGGTCAAAGTGGGGGTCCTGCCCCTGCCCTGGCTGCTGGGGATTGGATTTGCCGCCGTCCTGGTCACCGGCGGCGTCGGGGTGGCGCTCTGGCGCACGCGGGTGCCGCCGTCGTGGTTCCGGTTCAGCGCGCTCAGCCTGGTGGCGCTGATCGGGATTGCCGGGTCGGCGCTGGGCGTGAAAGTGGTCGGCGATGTCCAGGGCTTTGTCGACCGCGCCTCCCCGCAAACGCCCAAGAGCGAGTACGCGGTGATCGCCCTCCAGTCCCATCCCGCCGGTGAATCCTCGCTCCGCGGCGAGAACCTGGGCGAGCTTTCCTCCGACCCTAACCGCCAAGCGGTCGAGTCTAAACTCGAGACTCTGTTCGAGGTGGAGTTCACTCCTTGCGCCGACCCGACCGAGCTTGCGTCCTCATTGACCGCGGCGGCGTTTGACGCCGCCGTCCTCGACTCCAGCTTCCTGTCCCTTTATGAGGAATCCGACCCGGAATTCTTCGCGTCGATCCAGATCCTCTACACCTTCGACATCGACACGCCCTCCGTCGCCGCGCCGTCCCAGCCGCCGGCCAAACCCGGCCAATCATTCGTGGTCTACATCTCCGGGATCGACACCGCCGGGGCCATCAACAAGGTGTCCCGTTCAGACGTCAACATCCTGATGGCGATCAACCCGGACACCGGCAAGGTGCTGCTGGTCAACACCCCCCGCGACTATTACGTCCAACTGCACGGCACCGAGGGGCAGACCAAGGACAAACTGACCCACGCCGGCATCTACGGCGTCCAGAAATCGATCGACACGCTTCAGGACCTCTATGACATCAAGATCGACTTCTACACCCGCGTCAATTTCTCCTCCTTGGTGAAGATCGTGGACACATTGGGCGGGATCGACGTGAATGTTGAGCAGGCGTTCACGTCGCTTCACGGCAATTTCACCTTCACCCCGGGCATGACCCACATGAACGGCGAGGAAGCCCTCGGCTTCAGCCGCGAACGTTATTCCTTCGCCGCCGGCGACCGCGTCCGCGGCCAGAATCAGCAGAAGGTCATCGCCGCCCTCATCGCCAAAGCCTCAGAGCGCTCCAACCTGCTGCGTTACGACAAACTGCTCGCGGCCCTCGAGGGCGCCGTGGAGATGAACATCCCCCTGGAGCAGATCAGCGACCTGGTCAAACTGCGCCTCGCCGACGGCAAATCCTGGCAGGTCGAATCCATCAGCGTCGACGGCCAGGGCGCCTCCCTCCCCACCTACTCGATGGGCGCCCAGAAGCTCTACGTCATGATCCCCGACCAGTCCACCATAGACACCGCCCACCAAAAACTCACCGCCCTCCTAGCGCGAGAGTGAACCATTTGCGTAGGTCAGAGCGTCGCGTCTGACATTATGTCCGGTCCCACTTTCCCCCATCACGGCGACGGCACAGGCGGCTGGGCAGCTAACCCCGGTCAAGTTGCGGGCGCGCGAACTTGACCGGGGTTACGTGCGCGCCCCACGCCCGGCCGGACCGCCACAAAGTCCGCTGCGGCGTTCTTGCGCCGAGATGCGGGTATACCCGATTCTTGGTTCAGTCGGTGGCGGTGAATTCCAGGAAGTAGGCGGTCTCGGGCCATTGCGGCAGGCCCATCAGGCCGCAGTCCTCCAGCATGCGTCCGGTCAGGACCGGGGCGGCGGTGGCCCAGGGCGGCAGACCCTCGCGGGCCGCCGCTCCCCCGGCCGCGGCCGCGCCAGCGGCGCCGGCGTCACCAGCCGTGCCGGCCGTGCCAGCCGTGCCGGCCGTGCCAGCAGCCGCGGCGGCGCCAACGGGTCCCACCAGGCTCGGGCGGTAATACCGGTCCGGGGCCAGGCCGGGGAACGGGATCGGCTCACGCGGCCAGACCATTGATCGCTCCAGCGCCGTCACCGAGAACAACGCCCGTGACTGGTCCTGGGCCACCACCCCGTGAACCACCAAGCCCGGGGTGTCGGCGTTGACCACCGTCCCGGAATGGAGCAGCTCGCGGTGGCGCTTGTGGAAGGCGACCCACGCCTTCAGCCCAGCCCGCGCGCCGGCGTCCAGCGCCGTCAGATCCTCCTCGATTCCCAGGTGGCACCACAGCGCCGCCGCCGCCCGGAACTCCAAGGGGTGCGCGCGGCCGGTGGTGTGCGAGGGGCTCGGCCCAATGTGCGCCCCGACCAATTCTGGCGCCGCCAGCAACTGCGTCAGCCGGTTGATCTCCGTCCGCTCCACCGGATCGTTGCAATCAGATCCCCAAATCCGCTGACTGTGCCCCAACACCCCAAGGTCCACCCGCCCGCCGCCAGAAGCGCAAGACTCGATCTCAAGACCTGGATGCGCCGCCCGCAACTCGTCCATCAGACGGTAGACCGCCAAAGTCTGGGCGTGGGTGGCGGCCTCGCCGCCCGGCTGGTGCCCGGCCTCAACCAGAAGGCGATTGTGATCCCACTTCAGGTAGGCGATCCGGTTGGCGCCCAACAGCGCCAACAACTGCGCCCTGACCTGCTCATAAGCGCCCGGATGAGTCAAGTCCAGAACAAATTGGTGGCGCGAGGGCTCGCC
>JAITJZ010000010.1 GCA_031278655.1 Bifidobacteriaceae bacterium | reverse complement strand
GACGGCATCGGCCCACCTCCGCTCGCCACGTCCGGGCCATCGCCGCGGGCGCCGCCCGGGCGCGCCAAGGCAGTTCCGCGCGCCGGGGCGAGGCGGCGGCTTGGGCGCGCCAAAGAAGTTCCGCGCGCCCGGGCGAGGCGGCGGCCGGGGCGCGCCAAGGCAGTTCCGCGCGCCGGGGCGAGGCGGCGGCTAGATGGGCCGGGGCAGCCCGGGCGCGCTATCGGCGGGCTCCGCGGCGGGCTCCGCGGCGGGCGGCCAAGCGGGCGACCGGGCCGGCCACCGCCAGGGCCGCTCCCAGCAGCATGATGAGGCCGGCCAGCCATCGGCCAGCCAGCGCGGCCGGGGTCAGCGACGTCCGCAGGGGCAGCTCGGCCGTGAAGTAGGCGGGCTCGAAGAGGCCGGTCAAAGGCGTGATCAAAGAACCGTCCGCGGCGACAGCGGCAGACACGCCGACCGTTGAGATCTGCACCGTGGAGCGCCCCAACTCGATCGCCCGCAGGCGCGTCATGGCGAACTGCTGGGTGGCCTCCTCGCTGAGGCCGAACGAGGCGTTGTTGGTCTGGACCACAACCACCTCGGCGCCCGCCCGGACGGTGGCGGCGACGATGTCGTCGTAGGCGACCTCGAAGCAGATGATGTCCCCCAGCGCCACGGTCCGCTCCAGCGCCGGCGCCTCCAAGTCCAGCACGCCGATGGCGTCACCCGCCAGCATGTCCGTCCTGATGAGGTCGACCTTGGAGGTGAACAGGCGGAAGAAGCTGCGGGCCGGCATGTACTCCGCGAACGGCGCCGGGTGCCGCTTGGAGTAGACGTCGGCCACCCCCAAGCCCGCCAGCCACAGCAGCCCCTGGTTGTAGCGGTTCCCGCTCCCGACGTACTCCATCGCCCCCACCAGCACGGGGGCGCCCAGCGCCAGCGCCGCCGAGTCGATCGCCGCGTACGCCTGGGCGTCGGCGCGGGGGTCGATGTCGGTCGAGTTCTCCGGCCACAGGACCACGTCCAGCGTCCCGGCCCCAACCTCCTGCGCCAGCTCGCGGCTGCCCGCGACGTGGTTCTCCAGGACTTCGCGCTGCCGGGCGAACAGCCCCAGCGAAGTGACCTCGACATCGCCCTGCACCGCCCCGACCTTCAACTCGCCGCCCTCGGCCGCCGTCTCGACGGGCAGCGCCAGCGGACCGGCCACGACCGCCCCGGCCAGCGCCGCCGCCCCGGCCGCGCTCCCCCACCGTCGCGCCGCCCCCGGACCGCCGGTCCCAGTGCCCCGCCGATGCCGTGCCAGGACTCCCAGCACCGCCGCCACCACCAGCGGCCCGGCCAGGGCGGCCGCCAATCCGACCAGCGGGACGCCGCCGAGCCAGGCCCAGCGCGCCATCGGACCGTCGACCTGGCTGAAACCGAGCCTCCCCCACGGAAACCCGTCGAACGGGAAAAACTGGCGGAAGGTGTCCGCGGCCGTGAAAGCCAAAGCGAAGACGACGGCATCGGGCGGGGTGGCGCGCCGGGCCGCGAACAGGCGCCGGGCGTAGCCGTAAAGCGGCGCCCCGAGCGCCAGCAAGGCGGCGCTGGCCAGGCACAACGCGAGATACGGCAACCATCCGGCGGCCTTCAGGGCCCAAGTCAGCATGGGCAGGAACTGCGCCAGCCCGAACATGCAGGCGACGGCGAACCCGCGCCAGGGGCCGGTCCGCGCCAAAACAAGGTAAAGCAGGCCCATGGCCGCCGGCGCCGCGAACCACCAGCCGTCCGGGCGGAAGGCTGCGTAGCTGGCCAACCCCGCGGCGACGGCTGTCAGCGCCGCGATCGGCGCTGTCCAGCGCGCAGGCGGTCGTGGCATGACGCCCGATCATACCGGGTGCCTGGCGTGGCGGCGCCCGCTCGCCCTTCGGACCAGGTCAAGCCTGTTTTCTACTGAGCGGCGGGCGCCGATGCAGTTCTGGGCGAAGACGCGAGGGCGAATAGCTCAGCGTGGTCCCGGGACCCATACTCGAACTGCACTTAGGAAAGCTACCCGACACGCCGGGGATTGCAAAACCGCTCGTGTCGGGTCTCGGCGTGTCTCAAGCTCAGCTTCAACGCGAGAGGCGCTCAGAGGAGATCGGCGGCGACAACGCCGCGGCGGATCGCGGCGATGGCCGCCCCCACCACCTCATACAGCCCCTGGCCTTGGGAAACCGACCGGATGTGTTCCAACACGTCGATCAGTCGCGCCACCAGGCGGACGAAGTCGCCCGGCGAGAGCAGGTCCGTCGTCAAGGTGTTCGCAAGGGTCGAGCCGGAGGCCCAGCGCCAGATGACGGCCGACGCCGCCGGCTCCACGCCCGGCGAGGGCGCCAGGGCGCGCAATTCCTCGGCCGCGCGGACGCGCAGCCAGGCGCGCTCCTCGGCGGCGATGGCCGCGCGGACCGCGCGGGGCAGAGGCTCTGTCGGGGGCGTCAACTCGCTGCGCGGCTCGAAGACCAGGGCCGTCACCGCCGCCGCCAGCTCGGCCGGTTTGAGGCCGTCCCAGACCCCGGCGCAGAGGCATTCGGCGATGGTCAGGTCACGCTCGGCGTAGATCCGCGCCAGGATCATCCCGGCCGCCGTCACCTGGCCGCCACGCAGGTAGCCCAGGTCCTCCAGTACCGCGCTGACCAGGTCGAATTGGCGGGCCAGGGATCCGGTCCTGGCCTCCATGGAGCGGATCAGGCCGCGCTGCTGGCGGCGCGCCCTGGCCCAACGCCGCGCCCAGCGGGCGTGCGTCTCCCGATCGGGGCAGCCGTGAACGGGGTGGGCTTTGAGGGCCGCCTTGACCTCCGCCAGGGACAGGCCGGCGCCCTCGTCCGATGCCGTCTGGTCGCCTTCGCGGCCGGGCTCGGCCTGGCCGCCGGTCACGCCCGGCCGGTCCGCTTGAACGGCGCCGCCGGCCGGGCCGGCGAGGCCGGACGGATCGGCCGAGTCGTTCTGGGTTGCGGCGGCGGCCAGCCGCTCGGCCATGCGGGCGCGTTCCTCGGGCGTCTTGACCTGATCCGAGCCCTTCAATTTGAGATGCCCGACGCGGCTGATCGCCGGGCCGGCCTCGCTCAGGACGACGCGCCTGGACTTGCCCTTGTCGGTCAGCACCAAGGGCCGCCCGGCCCCAGCCTTGCCGGGATGCGTCACCAGCATCAAGCCCCGGTACTTGCCGCTGGCCAGCCGCAGAATGTCACCGCGCCGCAAGTCCGCGACAACGGCCTTGGTGGCGGCGCGCCGCCCGGCCGCCCGCGATTTGGCGGTCGACTTCTCCAACTCCGTCAGCCGGTCGCGCAGCCCCTGGTACTCAGCGAAATCGCCGCGATCACAGGTCATGGCTTTGGCGTAGCCGCGGACGGCCTCGTCCAGGCGCCTGATCTGGTCGGCCAGGCCGACCACCGAGCGGTCGGTCTGGAACTGGGCGAAGGACAGCCCCAGCACCTGGCGGGCCTGTTCGGGCCCGAGGCGTTGGATCAGGTTGACGGCCATGTTGTAGGTCGGATGGAAGGCGCTGCGCAGCGGATAGGTTCGCTTCGACGCCAGCGGCAGCACCTTGGCGGCCGCCACCCGGGGCCCGGCCACCACCACGGCGTGACCCTCGACATCGATCCCGCGCCGCCCGGCCCGCCCCGTCAACTGGGTGTACTCCCCCGGCGTCAGGTCGGCGTGGGCGGCGCCGTCCCATTTGTCGAGGCGGTCCAACACCACGGTGCGCGCCGGCATGTTGATCCCCAAAGCCAGCGTCTCGGTGGCGAAGACCACCTTCAACAGCCCCTCTTGGAACAGTTCCTCGACCGCCTCCTTGAACAAAGGCAGCATCCCGGCGTGATGGGGCGCGAAGCCCGCCGCCGCGCCGGCTGAGAAGCCGGCGAAGTCAACCACCGCCAGGTCCGGCGCGGCCAGCGCCATGGCTCGGCGCTCCAGCGCCTCGCGGATGCGGGCCGCCTCGGCTGGGCTGGTCAGGACCAGCCCGGCCGACCGGCACTGTTCCGCCGCCGCCTCGCAACCGGCGCGCGAGAAGACGAAGTAGATGGCTGGCAGCAACGCCTCCCGGTCGAGGGCCTCGATGACCGCGAAGCGGGGCTGCGTGCGCGCGGTGGGCGCCCGCCCGGCCCCGCGCCAACGCCCCGCCCGGCCGGCGCCCACCGCGCGCCCCGCGCGCCCCACGCGCGGTGGGCCCTGCGCGGCGACCAACGCCAGCTCCGGGTTGAGGCTGGTGGACGCCAGCCCCGAAGGGGTCGGCGCGTACAGGTCCTTCATCCCGTCAGCGGTCAGCACATGCTGCCACAGCGGCACCGGCCGCAGATCGGAGATGACCACGCGCACGGCGCCGCGCACCAACGCCAGCCACTCCCCGAACTCCTCGGCGTTGGAGACGGTCGCGGACAGCGCCACCACCTGCACGGTTGGCGGCAATTGGATGAGCACTTCCTCCCACACCGGCCCCCGGAAGCGGTCGGCCAGGTAATGAACCTCGTCCAGCACCACCAGCGCCAGGCCCGCCAAGGCGTCGGCGTGGCCGTAAAGCATGTTGCGCAGGACCTCGGTCGTCATCACCACCACCGGCGCGTCCGGGCGGATCGACTGGTCGCCGGTCAACAAGCCGACCGAATCGGAGCCGTAACGCTCCGACAACTCCCGGAACTTCTGGTTTGACAGGGCCTTGATCGGCGTGGTGTAAAAAGCCCGGCGCGGACCGCGCCAGGCGGTCGGGGCTGGGAGTGGGGGCACGGCATCGGCGGCCAAAGCTTGATCGATGCCGAACAAGGCCACCACCGTCTTGCCGGCCCCCGTCGGGGCGGCCACCAAAACCGACTCCCCGGCCGCCAAACCCAAGGCCGCCTCGCGCTGGTACGGATCGAGCGGGAAACCCAACCCGGCGGCGAAACGCTCCAACGGGGCCTCGCCCTGACGGGCCTTGAAGGCGGCGAAGGCCTCGGACGGGGAAGTCACGGCTGGGCCGCCAGCACCCGCAGCGCGCCCGGCTCGCAACGGCAAGACAGCGGCAGCGGGCCGACCCGCTCGCCGTCGGTGTGCGCGTCTGGCGGCGTCAGGCCGAGGTCCGGGCGGGCCCTGACGGTGACTTCGCGCCCGCGCAGGACGGTCACCGCCGGATGGCTGATGTGGGTGCCGCGATAAACCCTGGGGAAGACCGTCAGCAGCGTGGCGGTGGAGATCGGGCCGCCGATCACCACGTCCAGTTGGCCGTCGTCGAGGGAGGCGTCCGGGGCGATGTGCATCCCGCCGCCGATGTCCGAGCCGTTGGCCACCGCCACCAGCGCAGCGGCCGACTGCCAGGCCAACTCCCCGTCGATGTCGATCTCGAAGCCGTACGGCCGGTAGCGCGTGATCTCTTGGAACAGCGCCCGGACGTACACGGACCCGCCCCGGGGCCAGGTCAACCGGTTGGCCTTGGCGTTGACGGCGGCGTCGAAGCCGGCCGAGAGGACCCCGGCGTACCATTCCGACATCGAATGGGCGGTGTCGGTGACGCGCACGGCGTCGATCACGCGCGGCCCTTCCGCCAGCGCCCGCTCAATCGCGCCGACGGCGGCTTCGAGGTTGTGGCGCGGCAGGCCGAGGATGCGGGCGACGTCATTGCCGGTGCCCAAGGGGATGATCCCGAGGGGCAGGGTGGTGCCGGCCACCACGTTGACGCCCAGGTGGGTCATGCCGTCCCCGCCCGCCACGATCAGGGCGTCCACGCCATCGACAACCGCTTGGCGGGCCGAGGTGTGGGCGCCCGCCAGATCGGGGGCCGACAGGTCGATGACCTCATGCCCGCGGGCGCGCAGCAGGGCCGGGACTTTGGCGCCCTCGCCCTCGGCCCGGCCCTTGCCCGCGGTCGGGTTGACCACCACGCCCAGGATCGCCATCTCAATCCCGCCATCCGGCCAGCACGGCCCAGGAGTCATAGGCTGCCTGATGGCGATCGCGGCGCCGCTGACGGCGGGCCTTGATGCGTCGCCAGCGGGCCTGCTGGCGGGCCGCCAACGCTTGCGGGCTGGCGAACAACGCGACCTCGGGGACCGGCGCGGGCGTGAACGAGGCGCGCCCGCCCGCCGCCTCGGCCGCCGTCCCGGCGGCCTCCACCGCCGCCATCAGCGCCGCCAGTTGGCGCCACAGCCAACGCAAGCCGAAGAAGACGCCGACCAGCCAAGCCGACACCAGGGCGGTCCAGAGCCAAAACCACACGAGCCCATAGCCTAGCGAAGCGCCGAGCGCGCCGCGTGCTCGATCCGCCCGCGCAGCTCGGCCGGGCCCAGGACTTCGATGGCGCCGCCGCCGCCAAGGGCCATGGCGGTGATCCAATCGGGGTTGACCACGCCCAGGCGGACCTGAAGCGCGCCGCCCGGCAGGGCCAAGGGCGGGGCCAAGGTCTCGAGTTCCTCGGCCCGCCAGCGCTCTGACGGCGCGAAGACCGCGTCCACCACCAGCTCCGCCCTTTGCGACCAGCCGCGCCGGCGCGGCCGGTAAGGGTGCGACTCGGCCGCCTCGGCCAAGCGCGCGTCGGTGATGCGATCAACCCGGAAGTGGCGTTCGGCCTCCGCGCCCAGGTCCCAGGCGGCCAGCAGCCAGTGGTCGCCGGCGTTGAAGACCTCCAGGGGATCCACCCGCCGCCGGCTGGGCGCGCCCGCGCGGTCGACGTAGTCGAACACCAGGCGCCGGTCGCGGCTGATCGCCTGGCGCAGCGTCTCCAATTGCGGCCCCCCGGCCGGCAGGTTGAAGTCGACCACGCTGGCCGCGCCCAGGGCGCTCTCGAGTTTGGCCCTGGCCGATCCGGCGGCCGTCGACTCGCTCAGCCCGCCCGCCTCCTCGACCGACCGCAGGGCGGCGACCAGCGAGATGGCTTCGACCGCCGAGAGCGGCACCGGGTGGTCCAGGCCTTGCGAGTCGACCAGCGCCACCTCCGACTCGTCCTCCGACCAGGCGAAATCGAGCAGGTCACCGCCGGCGCGGCTGCGGCCCACATCCATCCACAGCAGGTAGAGGTCGCGGTGGACCTCCGCCGGGGTGACGCCGAAGCGCTCCGCCAGCTCCACCAGCCTGACCGTCCCGCGATCACGCAGGTAAGAGACCAGCGAGACCAGCCGCGCGGCCCTGGCGGCGCCGGTCTGCTTGGGTTGGCGCGCGGTCTGCTCGCCCGCCGCCCGGCTTTGGCCGGCTGGACGCGCCCGCCGGCGCGGCGCCGAAGGGTACGGCTGGGGCGCGGCCGGCGTCCCGGCGTGGGCGGCCGCCGCCCCGCGCCAACGCTCACGCACTTGGTCGCCCAGCCGTTCGGGTCCGATGACGTCGAGCTGGTCCCCCCAGGCGGCCAGTTCGAACGGGTCGGCGTTGGGCAGCTCCCAAACCCCCGCCTCGGGCGTCGCCCGCGCGCCCTGCAGGGCCAGGACGCGGGCGGCCGTGGGCGTGGCCCGGACCCGCCCCGGGCCGGCCGCCTGGCCGTCGAGGGCGGCCTTGAGCCGGGCGTTCGCCCAGGCGGCGGCGGGCGGGTCGAAGGCGGCGGCCCGGCCGGTCAGCGTCACCGGGCCGATCATGCGGCCGAGTTTGTAGACGCGCTCGGCTTGGCGGTCGAGGTCGAACCCGAGCAGGTACCAGGCGCCGCCGCGCTTGGCCAAGCGCCAGGGCTCGACCTGGCGGCGCGCCAGGCGGCCGCTGGCCCCGGTGACATAGTCGAATTCGACCCGGCGGCGCTCGGCGATGGCGGCGATGAGTTCGCCGGCGCCGGCGGCGGGCGCGTAGAGGGCGGTGTTGAGGCCGGCCGCGGCGTCTGGCCGGCCGGGCGGCGCGGGCGCGGGCGCCAGGTCGTCGCTCAGCGGCGCCAGCTTGGTCAGCGCCGCCCGCGCCGCCCATTCGACCTCGCTGCCCCGCCAGGCGCCCAGCGCCAAGGCGATGGCGGCGTGCTCGGGCGCCGTGAACCGCAACGGCGCCATGGCGTAGCCGCCCTCCCCCAGCTTGTAATGCCCTTTGGCTGACTCCTCCAGGGCCACCCCGAGGACGGATCGGAGCGTGTCCTTGGCGCGCTCAAAGGTGCGTTCCTCGGACACTTGCGCGGCCGCCATCAGTTGACGTCCGCTCAGCCCGCCGGGATGCGCCTGCAGCGCGATGATCATGTTCAGCAGGCGGGCCGCCGTCTGGTCGCTGGCGCTCACCCCCCCAACGTATAACGTGGAGGCCATGGTTGAGGCGATCGAATGGGCGCGCGCCGTCGTCTTGGAGGCCGAGGCGGCCCATCCGGGCCTTCAGAAACTGGTCTGCCGGGCGGACGACGCCCGCGTCATCCCGGCCATCGCCTACACCGAGTTGGTCGGCGAGATCGCCCCCGGCCAGGTGGTCTGGTTGAACGTCCGTGCGCTCTCCCTGCGTCTGGGCACCGGCGGCGTGGCCTTCGTCATCGGACCGGGGACCGGCGGCGGCGCTCCCCTGGCCGGCCGGACCGCTGACGCCGCCGGCCCCGCCGCGGGCGGGGACGCGGCCGACTCCGGCTTCCTGGTCAAGGCCCGCTACACGCCGCTGCAGGTGGCCAAGCCCGGGGTCGACTCGCCGCTCTCGCCCCACCACGCCGTCATGCGCCGGGCCGACTCGCTGGCGGGTCTGCCGGTGGTGGTGGCGGACCTGCACTCGTCCCTGCCGGCCATTTGCGCCGGGATCCTCCACGACGCGGCCGCGCGGGGGTGGCCGCCCCCGCGCCTGGTCTACGTCATGACCGACGGCGCCGCCCTGCCGCTGGCCTACTCCGACACGGTGGCGCGTTTGGTGGCGGACGGGTCCTTGGCCGCCACGGTCACGGCCGGCCAGGCTTTTGGCGGCGACTTCGAGGCCATCTCGGTCCACTCCGCGCTGCTGGCCGCCAGGCACGTCACCGCCGCCGATGTCGTCATCTGCGTTCAGGGACCGGGCAACTTGGGCGGCGACACCCGTTGGGGTTTCTCCGGCGTGGCCGTGGGCGAGGCGGTCAACGCCGCCGCCGTCCTTGGCGGGCGGCCGGTCGGTTGCCTGCGGGTCTCGGGCGCGGACCGGCGCCCGCGGCATCGGGGGCTGTCCCATCATTCGCTGACCGCCTACGGCCGCGTGGCGCTGGCCCCCGCCGACCTGGCCCTGCCCATCTTCGACGGCGACCTGGCGGCCCTCGGCGCCCAGGTCGAGGTGGCGGCTCGGCCGTTGGCAGCCCGCCACCGCTTGGTCCGCGTGCCCCTGGACGGCCTGACGGCCGCGCTCGAGCGCGTCCCGGACCTCAGCACCATGGGTCGGCGCCTGGCGGACGACCCAGCCGCCTTCTTGGCCGCCGCCGCCGCCGGCCGCCTGGCCCTCAACCTGCTCCACGAGCCGCCGGCGGCCGCCTCGGCCAGGGCCGCCGCCGGGGGCGGTTGCCTTGGGCGATGACGGTCAGCGGCTGCCCAGCGTCAGCTCCTTGACCTCGTCGTACTGCTGGCGGACCAGCGGGGCCGGTTTGGCCGCGACCGTCCGGGTGCCCTCGCGCGGCCAGTCGGGCAACTCGCCGGTGGCGACCCAGGCCGCCTGGCGGGCGGCGCCGTCCGCCACATACTCGCCGGGCGGCGGCACAATGACCTCGCGGCCGAAGACGGTCGGCGCGATCTGGCGGACGGCCTCGGAGTTGGCGCCGCCGCCGATCAGGAACAGCCGGCTGACCTCGAGGCCTTGGCGCTCGATGGCGTTGAGGCAATCCGCCAGCAGGCAGAGCAAGCCTTCGACGGCGGCGCGGGCGGCGTGGGCGGGAGTCGAATTGGCCAGCCGCCAGCCGTGCCAGGCCCCGGCCGCGTTCGGCTTGTTCGGCGTCCGCTCCCCCTCCAGGTAGGGCACCATCACCAAGCCGCCGGCGCCGGGCGGCGCCGTCAACGCCAACCGGTCGAACTCCTGGTGGGAGACGCCCAAGAAACCAGCCACCGCCTCGATGACGCGCGCGCCGTTGCGCGTGCAGGCCAGCGGCAGATAGCGGCCGGTGGCGTCGGCGAAGCCGGTAACCAGCCCCGACTCGTCGGCGGTCGGCGCCGGCGAGATGGCGCTGACCACCCCAGAGGTTCCGATCGACACGGCCACGTCGCCGCGCTCCAGGCCCAAGCCGAGGGCGGCGGCGGCGTTGTCGCCGGCGCCCGGCCCCAAGGCGGCGGCCCGGCCCTGGGCCACGCCCGCCGGTTGATCGGGCCCCAGCACCCGGGGCAGCAGCGGCAGGTCGCCGACCGGCCGGCCAAGGGCCGCCGCCAGCAGATCAAGCCTGTAGGACTCGTCGAACGGCGACCAATAACCGGTGCCGGAGACGTCAGAGCGGTCGGTGGTCAGGGACTCGAGGCTTGAAGCCCCGGCCAGCCGCCAGGTCAGCCAGTCGTGCGGGAGCGCCACCGCCGCCAACCGGGCGGCGTTGGCGGGCTCGCTCTCCGCCAGCCAGCGGAGTTTGGTGACGGTCAATGACGCCACCGGCACGCTGCCGATGGCGCCGGCCCAGGCGCGGGCCCCGGCCGCCCGGTCGCCGCCGCCCAATTCGCGGATCAACTGCTCGGCGGCCGCCGCCGAGCGCGTGTCGTTCCACAGCAGCGCCGGCCGGATGACGGCTCCGTCCTCGTCCAGGGCGACCAAGCCGTGCTGCTGGCCCCCAACGGCGACGGCGGCCACGTCGTCAAGTCCCCCGGCGGCATCGGCGGCCTGCTCGAAGGCCGACCACCAGGCGGCCGGATCGACCTCGGTGCCGTCCGGATGCGAGGCCCGGCCGGAGCGGCGCAACTCCCCCGTGGCCGCGTCGCGCACCACCACCTTGCAGGATTGGGTGGACGTGTCCACCCCCGCCACCAGGGTCATCGCGCGCCGACCAGGAACTCGATGGCCAACTGGTTGAGCCCGACGAACCCGAAGCCGCGCGCGGCCAGCACGTCTGGGTCGGCGGCGCGGTAAACCGAATCGTCCGCCAGGAACTGCTCGATGGTCTCCCCCGGCCCCAAGGTCGGCTCGGACAGATCGGTCACGCCGGCGCTGACCAGCGCCGCCTGGACCTCCGGGTCGGCCCGGAAGGCCTGCGCGCGCTCCTTCAGCAGCAGGTACATGGCCATGTTGGCGGCGGCGGTCTCCCAGACCTGGGTCGAGTCCTCCGTCCGTGAGGGCTTGTAGTCGAAGTGGCGCGGTCCGTCGTAGCGCGGTCCGCCGCCGGGGAAGCCGTTCTCCAGCAGATCGACGGTGCCAAAAGCGCTCAACAGATCGCCGTGGCCGAAGACCAAGTCCTGATCGAATTTGATCGACTTCTGGCCGTTGAGGTCGATGTGGAACAGCTTGCCGGCCCAGAGCGCCTGGGCGATCCCAGCCGTGTAATTGAGGCAGGCCATCTGCTCGTGGCCGACCTCCGGGTTCAGGCCGACGATGTCCTTGTGCTCCAGCCGCTCGATGAAGGCCAGGGCGTGGCCGGCGGTCGGCAACAGGATGTCGCCGCGCGGCTCGTTCGGCTTCGGCTCGAGGGCGATCCTCAGGCCGTAGCCCTGCGCCTTGATGTAAGCGGCGACGGTGTCAAGGCCTTCGGCGTAGCGGCTCAGCGCCGCGAAGTAGTCTTTCGAGGTGTCGTATTCCGCGCCCTCGCGCCCGCCCCACATGACGAAGGTCTGGGCGCCCAGCTCGGCCGCCAGATCGACGTTGCGCAGCACCTTCGCCAGGCCGAAGCGCCGCACGCGGCGGTCGTTCGACGTGAAGGCGCCGTCCTTGAAGATGGGGTGCGAGAAGGTGTTGGTGGTGACCATCTCGACCACTATGCCGGTGTCCGCCAACGCTTGTCTGAAGCGCTTCAGGATGCGCTCGCGCTCCAGGTCGCTGGCGCCGAACGGGATCAGGTCGTCGTCGTGGAAGGTGATCCCCCAGGCGCCGATCTCCTTCAGCTTCCAAACCACTTCGACCGGGTCAAACCGGGGACGCGAGCCTGAGCCGAATTGGTCTTGGCCAACCCAGTCGACGGTCCAAAGGCCGAAGGAAAACTTGTCAGCGGGGGTCGGATTTGGTCTGCCGGACATGTGACGCTCCTTGTCAGAGTATTTGTAGATGTCATAAACTTATCCCCATCGGGGCTGCTAGGAGCAGGGTCCTAAGGTCCCAATCGCGCACTGTCAGGAAGGCGGCAGATGGCAAACTCGCCGGAATTGCGGGAACGCAACCTGGGCCTGGTGCTGACGGAGATCTGCCGCCCGGCCGCTCCCGGCGCGCCCGCCCCCGCCCGCAGCCAGATCGCCCGGCGCACCGGCCTGCACAAGACGACCGTCTCCCAATTGGCCGACGAGTTGCTGGCGGCCGGGTTGATCGTGGAACTGCCCCCGTTGGCCGCCGCCCGCAGCGGCCGCCCGACGCTCCCACTGGCCCCGAACCCGGGCCGGTTGGCGGCGCTCGGCCTCGAGATCAACGTCGAATACCTGGGGTTGAAGGCGATTGACTTGACAGGCGCGGTCCTGGCCGAACGCCACGACGCCGCCGACCAGCGCGGCTCGGACCCCGCCCGGACGCTGGCCCGCCTGGCCGACCTGGCGCGCGACGTCGTGGCCCGGCTGGCCCGGCGCGGCACGCCGGTGGTCGGCGTCGGCTTGGCGCTGCCCGGCCTGACCACCACCGCCGGCGACCGCTTGGCCCTGCTCAACGCCCCCAACCTGGGTTGGCGCGACCTGGACCTGCGGCCCTTCGAGGCGCGCCTGGGGCGCCCGTTGAAGCTCGACAACGAGGCCAATTTCGCGGCCCGCGCCGAGTTGCGGCTGGCCGGCCCGGACCCGGCCGAGCGGTCATTCGTCTATCTTTCGGCGGAGGCTGGCATTGGCGGGGGCTTGGTGTCCGATGACGTGCTGACAGCCGGTCTGCACGGTTGGGCCGGGGAGGTTGGGCACGTCATGATCGACCCGGACGGGCCGGTCTGCGCCTGCGGCGCCAGGGGCTGCCTGGAGACCTACGCCGGACGGCGCGCCATCGCCCGGACGGTCGGCCTGCCCGCCTCGGCCCGGCCGGAGGCGGTCCTGGCGGCCGTCGCCGCCGACCCGGCGGCGGCCAAGCGGTTCGATGACGTGGTGGCGGCGCTGGCGACCGGGCTCGCCGGCGTGCTCAATCTGCTCGACATCACACAAGTGGTGCTGGGCGGCGACTACGCCGTCCTGGCCCCGGTCCTGGCCGAGCCGCTGCGCTCAGCCCTCCAGAGGCGCACGCTGGCGGCGCGCTGGGGCGGCGCCGAAGTGACGGTCCGGCCCGCGCGGGTCGCCACCACCCCCGCCGCCCTGGGCGCCGCCTGGGCGGTGCTGGATCAGGTCCTGGCCAACCCGGCGGCGTACTTCTGAGGCCATCCGCACGCATGCGCGCTCGGCGCGCGGCGCTCAGGACGCGGCGGCGGCGATCGCCGGAACCAGGCGCTGGTCGATCTGCCGGCGCAGGGCCGCGACCGGCCCGGCCCCGTCCAAGACCACATCGGCCGCGGCCTCCCGGCGCTCATCGCCGACCTGCGCCGCCAGACGGGCGCGGGCCTGGTCGCGGCTGAGACCCCGGTCTGCCATCCGTTCGAGACGGATCGCCTCCGGCGCGGACACGGTCACCACCAGGCCGAAGGCGCCCTCCTGGCCCGTCTCCAGGAGCAACGGGATGTCACAGATCGCGGCTCGCGCGCCCGCGGCGCGGGCGCGCCCAAGAGCGCGCGCCGACTCGGCCCGAATCAACGGGTGGGTGATGGCCTCAAGTCGCGCCCGGGCCGCTGGATCGCCGAACACAACCCGCCCCAGCGCGCCCCGATCAAGCGAGCCGTCCTGGGCCAGGACGCCCGGGCCGAACTCGCCCGCGACGGCCGCCAGGCCAGGCGTTCCGGGCGCCACCACCAGGCGGGCCAAGGCGTCGCAGTCCACCACCGGGAACCCGAGTTCGGCCAAATAGGCCAGAGCCGCGGACTTGCCGGCCGCGATCCCGCCGGTCAGGGCCACAAGCAACACCCCCCCAGCATATGCGGCCGGCGCCGCCCACGGCGCGACCGGGCGGGCGAGCGTGACTTGGGGCACGGCATCGGGCGAAAAAAAAACGGGTGGCCGGTCGAGCCGAAACCCGACCGGCCACCCGCCAAACCGGGCGCCGCGACCCGTCAGTTGCTGGTCAGCTTCTCCCGCAGGGCGGCCAACGCCTCGTCCGAGGCCAAGGTGCCCTCGGTCTGCGACAACTCGGAGCGGTAGTCCGTGGCCGTGCCGTCTTCGACGGCCGCGTGCTGGTCGGCCGCGCGGGCGGTCGAAACCTGGGCCTTGTGCGCCTGCCAGCGCGCCAAGGCGTCGGCGTAGGCTTCCTCCCAGGCTTGGCGCTGGGCCTCGAAGCCCTCCATCCACTCGTTCGTCTCCGGGTCGAAGCCCTCGGGGTACTTGTAGTTGCCGTCGTCGTCGTACTCGGCGGCCATGCCGTAGAGCGCCGGGTCGAAGGTCGAATCGTCGCCCTCCGGGTCCACGCCCTCGTTGGCCTGCTTGAGGGACAACGAGATGCGGCGGCGGTCCAGGTCCACGTCGATGACCTTGACGAAGACCGTCTCACCGACCTTGACGACCTGCTCAGGCTGCTCGACGTGGCGCACCGCCAACTCGGAGATGTGCACCAGGCCCTCGATCCCGTCCTCGACGGACACGAAGGCGCCGAAGGGCACCAGTTTGGTGACCTTGCCGGGCACCACCTGGCCGATGGCGTGGGTGCGCGCGAACAACTGCCACGGGTCTTCCTGGGTGGCCTTGAGGGACAGCGAGACCCGCTCGCGGTCGAGCTCGACCGACAGGACCTCGACAGTGACCTCCTGGCCGACGTGCACAACCTCGTTCGGGTAGTCGATGTGCTTCCAGGACAGCTCGGAGACGTGGACCAGTCCGTCGACCCCGCCCAGGTCCACGAAGGCCCCGAAGTTGACGATCGATGAGACAACGCCCGTGCGCACTTGGCCCTCTTTGAGCTGGGACAAGAAGGTCGAGCGGACCTCGGACTGAGTCTGTTCGAGCCAGGAGCGGCGCGACAGGACCACGTTGTTGCGCGACTTGTCGAGTTCGATGATCTTGGCGTCCAGCTCTTGACCCACATAGGGCTGCAGGTCGCGCACGCGCCGCATCTCCACCAGCGAGGCCGGCAGGAACCCGCGCAGCCCGATGTCAACGATCAAGCCGCCCTTGACGACTTCGATGACGGTGCCGGTGACAATGCCGTCGGCTTCTTTGATCTTCTCGATCGCGCCCCAGGCGCGCTCGTATTGAGCCCGCTTCTTCGACAGGATCAGACGGCCTTCTTTGTCCTCCTTCTGGAGGACGAGGGCTTCGACCTTGTCGCCGACGGAGACGATCTGCGAGGGATCGATGTCGTGTTTGATGGACAGCTCACGCGACGGGATAACGCCTTCCGTCTTGTAGCCGATGTCGAGGAGGACCTCGTCGCGGTCGACTTTGACCACAGTTCCCTCAACGATGTCGCCATCGTTGAAGTACTTGATCGTGCCGTCGATGGCGGCCAGCAGGTCTTCGCTTGTGCCGATGTCGTTGACGGCGACTTCGGGCACCGGGGCCTCAGAGACTGCTGCGGGTAGGGATGTTGTCATAGAATGTAAGACTCGTCTTTGGTTATAGAAACGGACAGGACACGCCGCCCGAGCGGCCGCGAGGCCACGAAGACGGCTCGGCGAGTTTACCACCCCGCGCCAGCGTCACGCGCTGGCGCAATCAAACTGTGACCATCGCCGCGTCCCCGGCGCCGGGGCGGGCCGCCCAACGACTCGGTTGGAGCGCGTCACTCTCCGGCCTGCCTGCGCGGCGGACGGTACGGAATGCTCGATCCGACGACCTTGACCTGCCGAATCCACCACTGAGTCGAGCAATAGTGCGTGATCGCCTCTTTCACCTCGTCGATCCTCGGGTGCGGTCCGACTCGGATCGAACGGATGGGCCAGACGTTGCCCCACCAGACGTTGACCTTGTTGCCAAGCGCCGGGTCGGTGGCCTCGCCGCCCAGGCTCTCGCTGGTGAGCGGCAACAGCGCCGCCCCAACAGCTTCGAACACCGCCTCCGCGTCTTTGGCGTTTTCCGTGATGATCGAGATGTCATAGGTCTCGTCGCCCGAGCGTCGCCCATAGCCGGGAGGTGTCCGAAACTTGACCGGCGGTCCCAGTTTCCCCAACTCGCGCAGCACTTCCTTCTTGAGCCCAGTCGCTTTCGTCGTGCCTGTCTTACGCTGAAAGTCTGACCAGGCACGACTGACCTTCTGCGGGACATCGACTGTGACGCCATCGGCGCCGGACCCGGCGGCCCCATACTTCAACCGCAAATAGGGTCGCCTCGTTGACGGCAAATTTGGGTTGTCCTGGTAGCCGATCGCCTGGCGAAACCTTGCGAAGTCCGGGAGGGACAGGTCGACGACCAATCGCCACTCGCTCTCTTCTTTGAAACCGCTGCTCTTGACGTACGGAAGCAGCGCTTTGAGCAAATCGTCCTCTGAGAGTCCGCCGGTCTCAGCCGCACTCCTGACTCTTTCGCCGAGTTCACTTACCTTGATGACGCTCCCGCCGTCCCCTGTCACCGCGGCCGACGAAATCACAATCTGGCTGTCGGCGATGTGCGTCTGATCGGAATCGTTCAACACTGCCGCATCGCCGTAGAACACTCTGTACGGCCTCAGACCGTCGATCTCTCCGGTGACCTTCTGATCCTGATCCTGATCCTTGATAATTCTGACTGTTGAACTCGGCGGGAACGCCAACTCGATCGCCACGCCATCACGCGCGTACGCCCGCCACTGGCTGAGGAGGTCACCGTTCTCGCACAGGCAGACCACGAACGGGTTGAACAGCTCATCCACGGAATCGGTTTTCGTGCCGCCGAGCAACAACTTCTTGCCCAACTCGACTTCTTGAGCGTCGTTCGAGAATCGCGCGTGCGTGGCCCACAGCTCCTGACCCTCAAGGATCTTCCACATGGTGTCGAGCGTGGTGTAGTGGAAGAGCCTCGGCACGGCCGGCCTGAACGCTTTGTCCAAGACCGCAGCCATTGCCGCATCCGCGAACTGGGCGCCCGCCGACCTGTTCGCAGCCATTGCGGCGGCGGTCAACTGTTTACCGGGTCGGGTTGAAACACGCGGCCAAGATGGCCCTGGAGGTGCATCTTAACCTCTGCGTCAGAGTACCAGCTCGCCTGCGTGAACATGACTAAAGGCATCCAGCAGATCTGATCATCTCCACCGCCGGGAGGGGGCTTCAGCGCACGGAGCCGATCAGCGAGGTTACGCGGGTGAAACCCGAGGTAGGCACTTGTCAAGACAATCCATGGAGGATTCTGCGCGCCGTCCTTCAACAGCGCGGCCACGATCTCGACCACGGCTCTTGGATACCAGACGCCGAATCCGGTTCTGAGTTCATTGGTGAACGCCTTCTGATCGCTCTTATTTAGAACCATGTCGATTATGACGAAGGTCTCACCGACGCCATTCCCACTGGCCAGTGTGTTCAAGGACTCAATGAACCGCGTCCAGTTGGTGCTGCCAGGCACGTAGCCCTGAGCATCCTCATCCGACCTGGGAATCGTGTTGCCGCGGTCGAGAGATTGTGTGTCGCCGCTGGGAGTGACTCGGACCGGCGTCGCTCCAGGGTAAATGTCGCTCAGCCGGGCCATGATTCGCTCAGCCTGCCCGGGATCGTCATCAATTACAACGAATGACGGCTGATTTTCGGTCATGGTTTTCTCTCAATCTGTCAAATCACAAATCTCTTCATTTTCAGGTCGACCGCTGGAAAAGCGGCACCCCCACGCTCAGCCACTTATTACTTTGCAGGTCATGCTGCCTCCCAGGCCAGCTCACTGGCGGCGGTGGGCGCCCTTCGGCGAATGCTATACGAACACCCCGTGGCTGTCCATGTGCTGCGGTGGTATTCCTATCATCCCCCGAAGACTCGTAGAACAGGTCGGCGACCGCCGGCAGCGAGATGCCGGCGTCCCTCGCCAACCCCCGCCTGATCGATTCAAGGTCGAAGTCATCGCGGACTTGGTTGGTGACATAGAGGTATCCGTGCTCATCCACCTCCACGAGAATCGGTCCGGCGCCGTGGCGGGCGGCGCTGTCAACCAGGCTGGCCACGACGGTGACGTGGACCAGGTCGGTGAGAACCAACTTCAGATCGCCATCGGAGTTGGGGACTTGCCGAAGCGAGAACTCTCCTGACACCTTGTTGATCCATGACGTGACCCTGTCCCCGTCCGCTTCCACGGCCTCCTGCCGCTCCTTCGTGAGGGGACGACCCAACCACAGTTTGGATTGATCCTGGAGTCCCGGCAGGGACCGACAGGCGCTCAGGATCCTCGTCAGTGTATGGTCGGCGCGGGGCGGCAGGGCGGCGGCAAACTTTGGCCCGAGCGACTCGAGCAGACCGGAGAGCGAACCGGATTGCGGGCTCGTGGTTGAGGACCTCGACCGATAGATGACCACAGCTCGGTTGAGTTGAGCTATGCCTGAGTTGACGTATCCACTCAGCGCCTGCGCGTAGGCCTTCCGGCCGCCGGGGCCGTCCCCGCCAAGACCGAACTTTGTGTCTTCTTCAATGTACTTGGCTAGGCCCGTTGTCTGCCCGATGTTGTCAGACGGCTGACCGTGATCCAGAGCGCCCTGTTTTACGTAAGCCTGCTCGATCAGCTTTCCTGTGATGACAGAGTCAAGGACACCGCGCCGCTGTTCGGAGCGGAGTCTGTCCAGCATTCTGCCTCTAAATATGGCCACGATCCTGACGGCGTTCATCAGCTTGGCCGCGTCCACCTTTTCATCATTCTCGAGCCCCGCGTGCAGAAATAGAGTTGCCTCCGTGGAGCCGCCGCGGTCAGGAGTCAAACCGAGCCTGATCAGGCAGTATGCCTCGGGGTATTGCGACTCCTGCGCCGCCGACAAACCGAAGACAATCGAAGGACGGGTGCCGGCGCCCGCGTCAACGGGCTGCCGCCCCAGGCCAACAACAGGGCCCCCACTGGAAATCGTCCCCTGCCACGTTGCCTCGAAGACTTTGGCTTCTTGCGCCAATTGTTGAACCGCGCAGACCTCATGGGCCACGCCAGACTGGCCCAAAGTGACATGCCGAGGTTTCTCTTCAAGCTCAACTTCATATTGTGTGTAAGCGGATGACGGCAAGACGAATGCGGGCTGAGCACTCCCGGCACTGATCGGCGCCGTCTCCAGGCTGGACAGCGCGAGCGTGTCTTCGGGGGTCTCCAGGGCGAGCAGCGCCTCGCACTTGGCGGACTCTTTTCCCAGGCAGAACGCCCACAGCTCATTCAACTTGGAAAGCGGCCGGTCGTAAGCGCTGTGTGGGTCAGAGTGGTGGTTTGGGCTGACGAGGTCTGCCGTCTCCCGGAGCAATCTAGCCAGTTCATGCGCCTGGTTTAGATCCGGCCCGGAGCCCGCCTGCCAACGCCACCCGGTCAGGCACTCGGCTGAGTACTCCGGCAGGTATTCGTGCCCATCTGCCTCTGACGGCTGGCCAGCGCTGAGCGGCCCCATGTCATCGATGACTGCCTCCAGGCACTTCGTGTTCTCGATGTAGGCCAAGTCCACGAATTCGGCAAGCCGCGCCTTGATGTCATCCGGAATAGCCAACCTGTTGCTCGGAGCATCGACAAACTGTTGACCAACCGTCCTGGAGGGGACCTGCGGCGACGGCAAACTCGTCGGCTTGCCCTGGACTTCGCTCCCTGAGAGCAGCAGGTAGTCGAGAAACGCCGACTTGGCGCGATCCGGGCCGCGACTTGTCAGCAGCTTCAGGCAGTAGACGTAGTAGGTCATCAGCCGCTGGAGATTCACGCCGCGGCTGGCTCCGCAAGCGAAGACCCGGATCATCGTGTCCCGACGAAGCAGCAATGTGCCGCCCAATTCTGAAGTGGCTCGCATCAGGCAGCGCAGCAGGCTCTCCCACGCCGTTGTGTCGCTCATTGAACGGTCGAATTCTTTTTGCTTGGCCAAGCCATCCAGTGCCTTGACCAGGCGTGCCCATCGGTTCTGCATCTGCTCACGGGCTGATTGGACCTGTGCCAGGACTGGCTCCTCCGTCCATCCCGGCGCCGGGGGCGCCGCCCAGTCGCCATTACCTCTCGGAGGCTTTAGCAGGGTCAAGATCAGCCCGTTGACAACGGCCAACGCGGCCTCTCGGACCGACTTTCGGTCCGCCAATTCGCCAGTGGTGGCGGCCCAGATTGCGGCCGCGAAATGATCGACGGGAAGCTCCGCAGGTGTCCCCGGGACTTCGCTCGGCCGACCGCGAGCGATCTGGTCCAGCTTTGTGATCAGATAGGCGGCGACGATCGACGGGCAATTGATCAGGTCCTTCTCCCAAACCTCACCGCCGCTCTGGTCCGAGCCGGACACGAACGGCTCGCTGCCGAGATGTCTCAGCCCGTAGGTGAGCAGGTGTCGCCACCACAGGCGGCGACGGCCGACCTCTTGTCTTCCCTTCCAGCTATCCGGGACCGGCTCCGGCATAGGTTGCCCATTCGAGCAACGGATGAGCCTGGGCTTCGCGGCGCCGCGGTCCTGTGCGGGCTCGGCTTGATGCGCGATCAGTCGGTCAAAGCGGATCGGCTCCGTCTCGCGCATCCGCAGAGAGCGGATTTCCCCCGCCAGCAGGGCCGTTGCACAGCCGTCCTCGGCCTTGTGCAGGTGATCGTTGACCTGGCACACGGGACAGACGCTGGTAAACGTGTTGAGATGGGGCGCCCAGATGTCGAGGTAGCTGTGCACCAGGGGATCGAAGTCTTGGAGCAGATTCCTCCAGGTGTTCGGCGACCAACGGTCCACCAGCACGAACACCGAATGAAACACCTGCGCCCCAGCCCTCTGGGAATCTTCGCCGCCGCCGTGACGCCGGTCGCCGAACAGCTCTGTCACCAGCGAGCGCAAGCGCAACAGGCTGAGGCCGCGGACGGTGGCGTCGTCGACGTAATGTAGGACGAGCCTCAGCCCGGTCCCTTCCAAGTCTCTCCGAAGGGCGCGCAAATCGGCGTACCTGACGGCGAAAGAATCCTTGAACTCGGCCTCGACATCCACGCCGACCACTTGGGCAGCGCCCTTGAAGACCTCCTCGTTGACGGCGGCCACAAACGCGGCATTTCGTGACGTCAGCGGCGAAACCAGGACGTTGAACGCTTGCCCGTCTGGCGGCCGCTTCGGATCTGGGCTGCTGATCTGGGAGAGCCAAGCCCTGACACGGGGCTCGTTGTGGCTGAAAAAGGCGCCCATGTTCAGCGCGAACTCGAAGTCGTTCTGGCCCAAGCGCAGGTGGCCGTAGCACACGTCGGACAGGGCGTCGCGTACCAGCGCATCGTTATTGCATCGATCTGGTGGCGTTGCGTTCGGTTTGAGACCGAACAGCCAATTGGGGTGGCCGCCCAGCGGCCCGCCTTGGGTGGGAGCGCTCATCGCGGCGAATCCGCTCGAAGGGCGCTTGGCGGCTGAGGCTTGCGGCCAAACAGTTGCGACAGCACAACCGGGGACTTGCCCGGCTCGGCCAGTGGCAACTCGATCGCAGAACCCCCATTGGGGAAGCAATAAGAGCAGGCCAAGGGGTCCATCCAGGTGGCTTGCACCTGATGGATGTAGCGAACCCAGGTCGCTGTGGGTTGGGGTTTCCGGGGTTTCCGGGGTTTCCGGGGTTTGAGCTGGATGAGCTCCTGGAGCTTGACCAATTTCATGTCCGAGTTGGGCTGGGTGAAGAATTCCTGTTCTAGGTTCGAACCTTGTGCGCCGGAGCCACTACGAACATGGATGACCGTGATACAGATTGGCTTGGGCAACTCGTGCCCACAATTTGGCCACGTCTGTGCGAACCATCGCCGAACTTCGTTGTCCATCTTGCGAAAGGTGGACATAGTAGTGCTAATTGGCACCAGGTAGACAAGCTTCATCTCAGGATTCCAAGGCTCGCGGCTAATCGCCTCCAATCCGCGCAGCCGCATTCGGTCACCGTCCGCCTCCAGAGTCCCATAAATCCACTGCTTGTCAGCGAACTCTCGCGGCTGGATGACGCGCCTGACCAACATCTCCGAATAGGTCTCATAACCAATGACGCAACAGGCATCGTCTTGGCCAACCGCGGCTACCTCGTCTTCTGGGAGCTCCGGAAATTTGAGCGCTCGCCGGACAAGCCAGGCGTACCGATCGACGTAGTAGTGGTTGCCAAATAGGAGCTCTGCCTCGTAAAAGGTGCCCAGGTGCACTTTCGACCCAATCCGGACGTGCGTGTCCCCGAGTCGGCAACCCGGCCCTGACGGGTCTTGGATGTCCGCCTCCAACACCTTCCGCGCAACGCGATCAAACAGCGTCTCAGGAGAATTCGGGGCTGCGCTGACCTTCAGGTCAAACGGTTCGTAGCGAACCGTCTGCGGCGCCGCCGAGGCCCGAGACGCACCGGGGTGCCTGGCAAGCATCCGCGTCAGCTCATCGGTCAGCGGCGATGTCAGGGTCCCGCCCACCGACCGTGCCGCGGAGAGCTTCAATTGCGCGGCGACCGCGTCACCAAGATGAGTGCCAGGGAGCCACCACTCGTCACCCGGCTGCGGACCGACCAGATAGAGCTGGCTGCCCTCAAGCGCCGCGTTCTGACCGTCGCGGTCGAAGAACACGACCAGCAGCCGGACCAAGACGCGCAGCTGGTGCTCGTCCCGCACACGAATCGCCACGTGCGTCGTCGACCTGCCGCGGAGCCAGAGCAAGATCGCCTTACACAGAACTTCGAGTTGGTATCCGCTGAGCGTGCTGGCGTCAAACACCGCGATTCTCGGTTCAACACCCCAGTTGACTGTTGCGCCGACGGCACTGCCAGACACTGATTCAACATGCCCGATCTTGGTTTGGGGGGATGACGGCGAACAGCCTTCGAGCGTGCCTCGAAAGCTCTTCCAGTCCGCGGCGCCGACCGTTTCGACGCACAGCGGCTCGGCCTCCTCATCTGCGGGCAGGCGAAGGTCGACGTGGGCGTGATGGGCCAATGGCGCCGCCTGCGACAGGCGCATCCGCAGCGGTATCAAGAGCGAATAGCGTGTGCCGAGGGATGCCGCCGTGCTGGCGCCATCGCCGCCCTGGTCAGGATCGTCACCGCTGCTCGAATACATATCGCAAGCGTCATCGGGGGATCGGCTCGCCACCCCAAGGCTCCCGTCGAGGCCAGAGAGCAGCGAGTCGAACAATGCCAGGCCGTAATGGTTCACGGCGTTCACAGGTGTGCCCGAGAAAGTTCTCCAATCTTCCCGCTGCTTTGCCGTCGGATCGAAAAAGCCGCGGAGGTCGCCAATGGACTTCAGGTCGGCGTTCTCAGTGCGTTCCCGAAAGGTCGCCGCCACCCCACTGGCGCCGCGATCGGCTAGCCGGACCTCCAAATACTGCTGGACTTGCCCACGGCGGCTCTCACGGCTGGCCCTCTCTGCGCGGTTGCGAAGCCACCATTCGGGCTCCTCGGGCTCCTCGGGCGAGGAGGGCTGGACGGCCCCTCCCAGGTGGTGTGATTCTCTGTCCAGCAGATCGTCGCTGGACAGGTCGCGCAGCCAATCTTCGCCGGAGTTGGGTTCGCGCCACGCGTTGATCATTCGACGGCGGTCGCGTCCGAGGAAGTAATTGGGATAAAGCTCACCCAGCGGACCGTCTCGCCATTCGCCCTTCCGGCTGTGCACCCGCAGGGCTAGGACGCCGCGGCCCTTCGCGCGGCCCTCCGATGTGTCGGGACCCGCGTGGACCACAACGTTCTCCGCCAACTGGAGCAATCCGTCGCTGATATCAAGGACGTCCGGCTCGAGCTGGGCCAGACGCTCCAACCACCGCCCTTCAAGCGGGCTCGGCTTCGGCTCATCACATTCCGCAATATCGACCGCTTTGTCGAACGCGGTCCAGAGCAGGAAGGCCAGCAAAGGCCAATCTGCGGTCCTGCGGAAAACCTCGCGGCCAACTTCATCTTGTTTCAACAACACTTTTCGCTTGTATTCGACCCTCCTCCTCGATTCGGCTTTATCTCCGGAACCGATCATGAACAGGAGCCGTCCACATACTTCGATCACCGCTGCCACCGAACTGTCTAGCCCTTCGGGCAGGGCGAATCTAGGGAATGATTCGTTTTTCTTGTCGCTCTTCGGCGGCGCCTCAGGGACTATTTTGAAGGCTTCCGATCCGTTCGACTGGCCGATCAATTTCCGGACCGGATCGGCGAGCGCCTGATAGGTATCCTCATTGATCGAGATCATCGGCAAGATTCGCCGTGTTCGCCCGGCATGCTCCGCGGTGTCCCAATTGTCGATTCGCCTTATCCACTCCTCCGAACCCAGCAGCGCTGCGACCCTCGCGGCCAGCGCGTACGGCTCCGGGTCGGCAGGATCTAGGACCACCTCAAGCCTGCACTGCTGCACCGCATTGGCGCCGTCCCGGTCCTGAAGCCACGAAAACAGATGCACCAGGTTCAACACCGTGGCATTGGTGACCCTGACCTTGAAAGTCGGGATCGCGCTGGAATCAAGATTACGCCGGTCAAACTCCGACAAAGCCTCGAAGTAACTGCGCGCAGAGCCGTCGATCTCATACACCGGGTCAGTCATCACACCTCTTTGGGGAAAGCGTGCTGCGGATCAAGTAATGGGCGAACCGACAAGCCGCGCGGACACAGACTGACTGCGACGTTACACCGCCGGTCGCGGCTTGTCACGCCTGGCCGTGTGGGGGCCGGCGCGGCGGCTAGACCGCTATCACTTTGATGCCGAGGGATTTCAGTTGGGCGGCCACTTGCGGCGCCACGCCGGTGTCTGTGACCAAGGTGTCGACCTTGGTCGGGGGGCAGATTTGGGCGAAGGCCCGTCGCCCCACTTTGCTCGCGTCGCAGACGACCACCACCTTGGCGGCGGCCAGGGCCAGCATCGAGTTGGTGGACGCCTCGGCCTCCGAGTGGGCGCTGGCGCCGAAGGCCGCGTCGAAGCCGTCGACCCCGAGGAACACCAGTTCCACTGACAGCGATTCGAGTGAGCGCTCGGCCAGGGGCCCGAACAGCTCGTAGGAGTGGGCGCGCACCACGCCGCCGGTCACCACCACCTTGAATTGGGGCCGGACCAGCAATTCGCCGGCCACGTTGACGGCGTTGGTGACAATGGTCAGCGCCCGGCCCGCGCCCTCGGTCGAGACCAGGTCGGCTCGCGCGGCCAAGCCCCGGGCCACTTCCAGCGTTGTGCTGCCGCCGTTGATGCCGACGATGCCGCCGACGGGCGCCAGGGCGGCGGCGGCGGCTCCGATGCGTTGCTTCTCGGCCAGGGCCCGGCCGGTCTTGAAGCGCAAGGGCAAGTCGAACGAGCCTGAATTGGCGATGGCGCCGCCGTGGGTGCGCCTCGCCAGGCGTTGTTCGTCCAGGTAGACGAGGTCGCGGCGGATGGTGGCGGCGGAGGCGCCGAGGGCGGCAACGGCCTGTTCGACCTCGACTTTGCCGTTCTTGGCCAACATCTCCAGCAGGGCGGCGATGCGCTGGTAGCGGTCCACTGTCACACCTTTCCTTGGCGCTCTCCGGTTGGTCTGGTCCTCTCGCCCGGCGGGCGCTGACATCTGATCATAATCGCTCATTGGCCCCCGCGCGCACCACCGCACTTCAGGCGGGTTCACTGCGCAATATTGAGCGTTTCGGCGTTCGTCGAGCGCCGGCAATCGCGTAGACTGTTCGGGCGACACCCTTCACGCTGACCGTCAGGATTCAGAACATGCGCCAATTTGAGCAACTGCCAGCCACCGGCAAGATCGAGGCCCTTCCATGCCACTAGTCCCCCCCGCCGAGGTCATCCGTCCCGCCGCCGCCGCTGGACGCGGAGTCGGCGCCTTCAACGTCATCCAACTGGAGCTGGCCGAGGCCATCACCGCCGGCGCGGAGGCGGCCGGCCGCCCCGTCATCCTCCAGATTTCGCAGAACTGCGTCAAGTACCACGGCGCGCTGGCCCCGATCGCCTCGGCCTGTCAGGCGTTGGCGCGAGCGGCGGACGTGCCGGTGGCGGTCCACCTGGACCACGCCGAGTCGTTCGAGCTCATCGGCCAGGCGCTTGACCTGGGGTTGGACTCGATAATGTATGACGGCTCGAAGTTGCCCGATGACGCCAACCGGGCCGCCACCGAGGCCGTGGCCGCGCTCGCCCACGCCCGCGGCGCCTGGGTGGAGGCCGAGTTGGGAGAGGTCGGCGGCAAGGACGGTGCGCACGCCCCAGGGGTCAGGACCGACCCGGCCGCGGCCGCCGGCTTCGTCGCCGCCACCGGCGTCGATTCCCTGGCCGTGGCAGTCGGCTCGTCGCACGCCATGACCACGCGCGCCGCCCTCTTGGACTTCGACTTGATCGCAGCCATCCACGCGGCCGTGCCGGTCCCCTTGGTGCTGCACGGCTCGTCCGGGGTGGCGGACGGCGATCTGGCGGCGGCGGTGCGGGCCGGGATGACCAAGATCAACATCGCCACGCTGTTGTCCCAGACTTTCACCGGCCGGGTCCGGGCCGAATTGGCGGCCGCTCCGGAACTGGTCGACACTCGCAAGTACTTCTCCCCCGCCCGCGAGGCGGTGGCGGCGGCAGTGGCCGGGCTCCTGGGGGTGATCGCGTGAGGATCGGCTTGCTGACCGGCGGCGGCGACTGCCCCGGGCTCAACGGCGTCATCCGCGCGGCCGTCTTGCAGGGCGCGCGCGCCCACGGTGATGATTTCATCGGCTACCTCGACGGCTGGCGCGGCCCCCTTGAGGGTCTCAGCCAGCCCCTCGGGGTGCCCGACGTCGAGGAGATCCTGCCGCTCGGCGGCACCATCCTGGGCGCCTCGCGCACCAACGCCGGCCGCGCCGACCGGATCGATCGGATCAAGGCCCAGTTGGCGGCGGACGGCGTCGACGCGCTGATGCCGATCGGCGGCGAGGACACCTTGGGGGCCGCGGCCCGGCTGGCCGGCGCCGGGGTGCGTTGCGTCGGCGTGCCCAAGACCATCGACAACGACCTTTCTGGCACCGACGTGACCTTCGGTTTCACCACCGCGGTCGAGATCGCCACCGAGGCGGTGGACCGCCTGCGGACCACTTCCCGCTCGCACCACCGCGCCTTGGTGGTCGAAGTCATGGGCCGTCACGCCGGTTGGATCGCCCTGCATGTCGGTTTGGCGACCTCGGCCGCCGCCGCTTTGATCCCGGAGGTTGAGTTTTCTCTGCCCGATGTCGCCGCGCGGGTCGGCGCGTTGGTGGCGGCCAGGCGTGACGCGGTGGTGGTGGTGGCGGAGGGGGCGGTGGCTCGCGCCGGCGCCGTCGAGGGCGACAGCGGCGCGCCGGTCGATGAGTTCGGCCACGTCCAGGTGGGCGGGATCGCCGGCCTCTTGGCCGGCCGGCTGGCGGAGTTGGCGGGCGTTGAGACTCGCTCGGTGGTGCTGGGCCACGTCCAGCGCGGGGGCAGCCCGTGCGCCTTCGACCGGGTGTTGACCACGCGCCTTGGCGCCGCTGGCGTCGAGGCCCTGCATCGCGGCCAGAGCGGTGTCATGGTGGCTCTGCGCGGTGGCGCCATTGAGACCGTCTCCCTGGCCGAGGCCACCGCCACCCTCAAGACCGTGCCGCCGCAGACGCTGGCCGCCCACGCGCCTCTGTTCGCCGCCGCCTGAAGGCGGCGGCCGGGCGGAAAGCCGGGGCCTTTGGGGGCTTGCGTACAAGGCTAGTATGCAAGTAGTGTGTGGCAGTGTTCAGTCATGGACCCGACACGGTCCGACCCGCCGACGCAACACAAGGAAGTGCTATGGACACCCCAGAGACCCAGTCCCACCAGGCCGTTCACAACAGCGCCGATCCGGCTGGCGGCCAAGCGGCCAGCCCTCGGCCAAAGAGTCCCCGATCAGCGGGATCACCGCCGACCCACTCCTGGCGCCCGCGGGCGCACGCCGTCTCCTGGGCCACCTTGGCGGTGACCACCGGCGCCATCCTGATGACCTCGATCGACGGCGGGATCCTGCCCGCCGTCCTGCCAGCCATCGTCAAAGAGTTCGATCTGACCACCGCCCAAGCCGGGCTGGTCAACTCCGTCTTCTTCGCCGCGTTGCTGGTCGGCGCCTTCGGATTCGGATGGCTGTCAGATCGGATCGGCACCGGCTACCGCCGGACCTGGACCTGGAACACCGCCATGCTGCTCGCCATCGTCGGCGGGGTGGCGACCTTCGGGCTGTCCGGCGGCTTCACCGCCTTCCTGCTGCTGCGCATACCGATGGGGCTGAGCCGCGGCGGCTCAGAGCCGATCAACGTGGCGCTGGTCGGCGAATGGTGGCCAAAAGAGCATCGCGGCTTCGCCGTCGGCGTCCACCACACCGGCTTCCCCCTGGGGCAATTCCTGACCGGAGCGTTGATCGCCGGCGTGCTCGGCGTGGCCGGCTGGCGCGAGGCCTTCCTCCTGATACCGATGCTGGGGCTCGTCATCGTCATCGCCCAAGGGATAATCGGCACCCGCCGCAACCAACAGCGCGTCTACGACTGGATCGACGCCAACGGCCTGACCAAGCCGCTCCCGGAACTGTCCCCTCGGCTGCCCGGCGGCCTGATGGCGCCGCTCAAAGCCTGCCTCGCCAACGCCAATGTGCGCTGGTCGGTGCTGCTGATATTCCTCTTCTTGTACGCCGAATACGGCGCCTCGACCTTCCTGACCACCCAATTCGTCGACGGCGGCATGGACTTCGCCGAGGCGGCGCTGGTCGCCGGGGCGTCCGGGCTGACCGGATGGATCGGCCAGGTGGTCTGGGGCACCTGGTCAGACCGGTTCGGGCGCAAACCAGCGCTCACCGTGCTGGTCCTGGGCTGGGCCGCCTCCCTGGTGGCGATGATCTTCATCGGCGGCGCCGCCAGCGGCTGGGTGGTCCTGCTCGCCTGGGGCCTGTTCCGGAACGCCCCCTACCCGGTGGTCTACGCGCTCATCCTCGACTCGGTGCCGCGGGCGGCGGGCACCGGCATGGGCCTGCTGATCGGCATCTCGTCGGGATTGTCCGGGGTGGTGGCCGCGGCCGCCAGCGGCTGGGTGATCGAGCACTTCGGCTTCACCGCCCACTACGTTATTCTGGCTGTGATCGCCTTGACCTGCCTCATCCCGCTCGCCAGGATCACCGAGACGGTCCAACCAGTCGGCCAAGCCCCGGCCGGCCCCACGACGAAGTGAGGGAAACCATGAACTCGTTCGACGACATCGGACATCTGACCGCGTTACTGCCGCTCGACCGCGCCGAGGTCGCCTTCGACGGCTTCAGGACCTCGCCCGTGCTCGACCATCCCGAATGCCTGGCCTTCGACCCGGTCGACGGCACGGTCTGGTGCGGCGGCGAGGCCGGGCAAATCTTCCACCTCGACCTGGCGGCCCAGACCATCGAGCTGGTCGACCACAACCCGGGCGGCTTCACGCTGGGCATGGGCTTCGGCCCGGACCGGACCCTCTACTGGCTCGACGCCGTGCGCCGCCAGGTGCGACGGCTGGCCGTGGGCACGGGCGCCCGGGCCGAGGCCTTCATCGACGGCCGGGTGGGCGAGCGGGAGTTGGTTTATCCCAACGCCCTCGCCTTCGCCCCGGACGGCGTCATGTACTTCTCCGACTCGCACAACGGGCCTCCCAGCGGCGGCATTTTCCGGGTGACGCCCGATGCCGTGCCAAGCCTTTGGCACGAAGGCCCGTTCCGCTTCGCCAACGGGGTGGCGCTGGCGCCAGACGGGTCGGCGCTGTACGTGGCCGAGTCAGACGGCCGCGCCGTGGCCGCCGTCGAGATCCTGCCTGACGGCAGCGCCGGCGCCCTGACGCGGCCCTGGTCGCTGGGCGACCGCGTGCCGGACGGGCTGGCCTTCGGCCCAGACGGCCGCCTCTATGTTGGCTGCTACTACCCCAGCCAAATCCTGCGGCTGGAGGCGGACGGCGCCGTCCGGCTGGCCTTCGAAGATCCGTTCGGCGGCGTCCTGTCCAACCCAGCCAACTTGGTCTTCCGCGGCACCGACGCTTATGTCGCCAACTTGGGGCGCTGGCACATCACGCGCATCGACATGAGTGAGATTCTTTAGGTTCTCCGGGGGGTGCGCCACGCGGGCGCCTCTTTCGGCGCCTATTCCCAGACCGCCACCGAGCGCCGGGTCGGCGCCGAGTCCGGGTCGCCCGCGAACAACTCCGGCGAGACGGCCCGGACCTGCTCGATGTCGTTGAAGACGGCGCGCAGATGCGCCCGCAGCAGCCGCCGGGCGCGCGCCCGGTCGGGCGCCATGACGGCGTCGAAGATGGCCCGATGCTCGGCCGCGAAACGGGCCAGCGGGTCTGGTTCCAGGCTCAGGCCCAGCCGTCGCGCCCGGTCGAGTTGAGCCTTGGCCGCCTCGACGGTGGTCCAGACATTCGCGTGGCCGGACAGGTCCAGCAGGTCGCGGTGGAAGACCTCGTCAAGGGCCATGAACTCCTCCGCCTCGATGCCCGCGCGCTCCTGTTCGGCCAGGTTGGCCACGAGCCGGTCGACAATGCCCGGGGCCGGTTTGGCCGGGATGGCCCCGAGCGCCGCCAACTCGACGGCTTCGCGCAGAAATTGGGCGTCTTCGACCGCCTGCAGGTCGACCCGCGAGACGAAGGAGCCGACTTTGGGAAAGACCCTGACCAGGCCCTCGTCGGCGAGCAGGATCAGCGCCTCGCGCACAGGAGTGCGGCTGACGCCGAGGCGGGCCGCCAATTCGTTCTCTGACAGAGCGGCGCCCGGCGCCAAATCCAGGGTCACGATTCGCCGGCGGAGGTCTTCATAGACCCCTCGGCGCCCCTTGGCGGCGGCCGATTTGGGCGCGTGCGTTTGAGCCATCGTCCAAGACTAGCTCCAGGCGGCGGCGTGGTAAACAAGTTCTGAGAACCCGCCCAAAACGCTTGCGCTACCATACAAGCGCGGTATACATTGGTCTGCGAACCTAAGGAGCGTCCTGAATGAGCCGCGTCGAATCCGCCGAAGTCCTCTTGACCAGCCCCGGCCGCAATTTCGTCAGCCTGCGGCTGACGACAACCGACGGCGTCACCGGGCTTGGCGACGCCACCCTCAACGGGCGCGAGCTGGCCGTGGCCCACTACCTGAGGGACCACGTTGCGCCGTTGCTGATAGGCCGCGATCCAGCCCGAATCGAGGACACCTGGCAATACCTGTTCAAGGGCGCCTACTGGCGCCGGGGGCCGGTCACCATGACCGCCATCGCCGCGGTCGACACCGCCCTGTGGGACATCAAAGGCAAGACCGCCGGCCTGCCCGTCTATCAGCTGTTGGGCGGGCGCTCGCGCGACGGCGTCATGGTCTACCCGCACGCCTCCGGCGCGTCCGTGCCCGAGCTGCTGGATGACGTCGCCCGCCTGCTCGACGCCGGATTCTTGGCCATCCGCGCCCAAGCCCAAGTGCCTGGGATCGCCGGCACCTACGGGGTGGCCCACGGCGGGCGCTACGAGCCCGCCAACGCCGCCCTGCCGGAGGAACAGCCCTGGTCGACCGAGGCCTACCTCGACTTCGCGCCGACCTACCTGGCCCAGGTCCGCGAACGCTTCGGCTTCGGCTTCCATCTGCTCCATGACGTCCACCACCGGTTGACGCCAATCGAGGCCGCCCGCTTCGGCAAGGCCGTCGAGCCGCTGCGCCTGTTCTGGATGGAGGACCCGACTCCCGCGGACAGTCAGGAGTCTTTCGAATTGATCCGCCGCCACACCACCACGCCGATCGCGGTTGGCGAGGCTCTGACCTCGATCTGGGACGTGCAACACCTGATCACGCGCCAATTGATCGACTACGTCCGCACCACCGTGGTCCACGCCGGCGGCTTGACGCATCTCAAGCGCATCTTCGATCTGGCCGCGCTCTACCAAGTCCGCTCCGGCTCGCACGGGGCCTCCGACCTGTCGCCGGTGGCGATGGCCGCGGCCGCCCACATCGACACCGCCATCCCCAACTTCGGCATTCAGGAGCACATGGGGCATCCGCCCGAGGCGGCCGAGGTCTTTCACACCGGCCTGCGCCTGGACGGCGGTTACCTGCACGTCAGCGAGGCGCCAGGGCTGGGAGTCGAATACGACGATGCCGCCGCCGCCCGCTTCGCCGATTTCTCGCCCAAGTACCTGCCGGTCGCGCGCCGCCTCGACGGCTCGGTCCACGATTGGTGAGACCGATGAGACCGCAGTTGTGCGCGCGCGCCGCCGCCGCCTTGCCGCCCGAACGCCAGCCGCTGGTGGACCGCGCCCGCCTGGCGCCGCGAATCCTGCACTTCGGCCTGGGCGCGTTCCACCGCGCCCACCAGGCCGTGTACACAGAAATCGGCAATCATGCCACCGGCGGCGACTGGGGCATCGTGGCGGTGGCGCCCAGTTCGGCCGCCACCGTCAGCCGCCTGCGCGCCCAGGACTGCCTCTACTCGGTCACAGACAAGGCCCCGGGCGCGCCCAGCACGCGCCTGATCGGGTCGATCATCGAGGTCCTGCACGCCGCCGCCAGCGCCGAGCGCGTCCAAAGCCTCCTGGCCAGCGCCGATTTGGGGGTGGTCACGTTGACGGTGACCGAGAAGGGCTACGCGCGCCTGGCGGGCACGGGCCGCCTCGACACCGCCAACCCGGCCATCGCCGCCGACCTGGCCCTCACCGGCCGCGCGGCCGCAGCCAGCCCCGCCGCCGGGTCCGGGCCCCAAGGACGGCGGCCGGTCAGCGTCATCGGGCACCTGGCTTTTGGCCTGGCGCGGCGCTTCCACGCCCACCGGGCGCCGCTGACAATCGTGTCAGCCGACAATATGGCCGGAAACGGTCCGGCCCTGCGTCAAGTGGTCCTCGATTTCATCACCGCCTCTCATTGGGCCGACTCGGCGGCCCTCGCCGCCTGGGTCGCCGACTCGGCCGCCTTCCCAGAAACTGTTGTCGACAGGATTGTGCCAGCGACCACTGACAGCGACCGCGCCGCCGCCGAGGCGGCGCTCGGGCTCGAGGATTCGATGGCGGTTGTCGGCGAGCCTTACCGGCAATGGGTCATCGAAGACTCTTTCGCCACCGCCCGCCCGCCCTGGCAGGCGGCCGGCGCCCAGTTCACCGCCGACGTGGCGCCCTTCGCCCTGACAAAGCTGCGCTTGCTGAACGGGGCGCATTCGGTCATCGCCTACCTTGGGCTGGCCGCCGGCCTGGACACCGTTGACCAGACCATGCGCACCGCCTGGGGCCCGAGCCTGGTCAGGGCCCTGGCCGCAGAGGTGGCGGCGACCTTGCCGCCAGGCGGACCCGACCCGGCCGCCTACGCCGAGGAGCTGATCAGCCGCTTCGCCAATCCGGCCATCAAACACCAACTCCGCCAGATCGCCTCGGACGGCTCCCTCAAAGTCCAGGAGCGCTGGCTGACGCCGCTGCGCCAACTGCGGCGCGCCGCCCGGCCAGTCGACACGCTCGTCCTGGCCCTGGCCGCCTGGGCCGCCGCCACCAGGCCGGACGGCGGGCGCGGCGGCGGCGTCAGCGACCCGAAGGCCGAGCGGTTCGCGGCCATCTGGGCGTCCGCTGGCAGCCGCGGCGACGGCATCGGGCAAATCCTGACCCTGGTGGGCGCCCCCGATCTGGCCGCGGACGGCGAACTGATCGGCCGGGTGGCCGCGCGGATGGAATCACTGGCGGCCGAAGGGGCGCCGAAGTGACGGCCGGCGCCGCGCCGGCGGCGACCATGAAAGCCGTCGTGGTCCACGGCCCCGGCGATTTGCGCGTCGAGCGGCGCCCGGTGGCGCCGCCCGGGCCCGGCGAGGTCCTGCTGGCCGTCGAATGGGGCGGGATTTGCGGCTCTGACGTGGCCTATTGGCGCCACGGCGGGTCCGGGACGGCCCAGCTCAAGGCCCCGTTGGTGCTGGGGCACGAGTTCGCCGGGCGGATCGCCGCGCTGGGGCCGGGGTCGCGGGAGGCCGCCCTGGCGGCGGGCGTGGGGCGGATCGACTTGGGCCTGCCCGTGGCCGTCTACCCGGCCGCGCCGATCGGCGACGCCACGCTGCCCGCCCGGATCGCCGGCCGTTCGAACCTGCATCCGCGCGTCCGCTACTACGGCTCGGCGGCCGTGTTCCCACACACAGACGGCGGTTTCGCCGAATACAAGGTGGTCCCAGCGGACCAGTTGTTGCCTCTGCCCGATGCCGTCGACACCCGTCACGCCGCCCTGGCCGAACCGCTCGCGGTCGCCATCCACGCCGTCAACCGCGCCCTGACGGCCTTCGGCCCGCTCAGCGCCGGACCGGTCTTGGTCAACGGCGCCGGACCGATCGGCTCGATGGTCGTGGCAGTGGCCAAGCGGCTGGGCGCGCGCCATGTCATAGCCGCCGACGTGGCCGCCGCGCCACTCGGGATCGCTCGCGCGATGGGCGCGGACGCCGTCGTCAACACCGCCGAAGCGGCGCTCCCGGATGGCTGCCCGCTGGTCTTCGAGGCCTCCGGCGCCGCCCCGGCCCTGGCCGGGGTGCTCCGCGCGACCGCCCCCGGCGGGGTCTTGGTGCAGGTCGGCAACCTGCCCGCGGCGCCGGTCAGCGCCGCTCTGGGCGACCTGATCACCCGCGAGATCACCTGGCTGGGCAGTTTCCGCTTCGTCGGCGAGATGAGCGACGCGTTGGCGCTGCTGGCGGACGGGCTTAGTGTTGACGCGGTCATGACGCACACCTTCGACCTGGACCAGGCGGCGCGGGCGATGGCGGTCGCGGCCGACCGCACCACCGGTTCCAGCAAGGTGATGCTGCGACTGGGCGGCGCCGGCGGCGAAGACCAATCTGAACAGAACAAGTGAAAGCACACGAAAGGAACTGACATGGCAAGTGGCGATGTGGCCACGGAATTGACCAGGCATTTGATAGTGCCGGTGGTGGTGTTGGACAACCCGGACGCGGCCGCGCCGTTGGCGCGAGCGTTGCAGGCCGGCGGGTTGCCGGTGGCGGAGATCACGCTCAGGACCCCGGCGGGCCTCAGCGCCATCCGTCAGATCGCCTCCACGCCCGGGCTGTTGGTGGGCGCGGGCAGCGTGCTCAGCGTCGAGCAAGTCGACGCCGCCGCCGCCGCCGGGGCTCGCTTCGCGGTCAGCCCCGGATTGTCGCGGTCCGTGGTCGAGCGTTGCCGCGAGGTCGGGATGGTCGCCTTGCCGGGGGCGGTGACCGCCACCGAGGTGCAGGTCGCGCTTGAGCTTGGGCTCGACACGCTCAAGTTCTTCCCCGCCTCGATCGCTGGCGGCCCGGCCGCCATCAAGGCCCTTGGCGGCCCGTTTGGGCAGGTCAAGTTCGTGCCGACGGGCGGGATCGGCCCGGCCAACCTGGGCGCCTACCTGGCCCTGCCGAATGTGGCGGCGGTCGGCGGCTCCTGGATGGTGCCCCGGGACGCGATCAGGGACGGCGATTGGGGCCGGATCACAGAATTGACCGCCGATGCCGTGGCCGCGGCCCAGGCGGCGGGGAAGGACAACTGAGATGGCGGCTGTGGAGGTGAGGCCGGCCGGCGGCGGGTGCTACGACATCGTCTCCTTGGGCGAGGTCATGCTCCGGCTGGACCCGGGCGAGGGCCGCATCCGTTCGGCGCGGAGCTTTCGCTGCTGGGAGGGCGGCGGCGAATACAACGTCGCCAGGGGGCTCAGCCGGGTCTTCGGCCGTTCGGCGGCCGTGGTCACGGCCTTGGTGGACAACGGCGTCGGCCGCCTGATCGAGGAATTGATCCTGGCGGGCGGGGTGGACACGTCCTGGATCAAGTGGCTCGACTTCGACGGTGTCGGCCGGGCCGCCCGCAACGGCTTGAACTTCACCGAACGCGGCTTCGGCGTGCGCGGCGCCGTCGGGGTCTCCGATCGCGGCCACACCGCCATCGGCGCCCTGCGCCCCGCGGACATCGACCTGGAGGGCCTGTTCGGGGGGCGCGCCGCCCGCTGGCTGCACACCGGCGGCATCTACGCCGCCCTGTCTGACGCCTCGGCCGAGACCGCCTTGGCCGCCGCCGAAGCCGCTCATCGCCACGGCGCGGTGGTCTCCTACGACCTCAACTACCGCCCGAGCCTGTGGCGGGCGTCCGGCGGACGCGACCGCGCCCGAGAAGTCAACCGCGCCATCGCCCCCTTGGTGGACGTGATGATAGGCAACGAGGAAGACTTCACGGCCGCCTTGGGCTTCGACGTCGAAGGCGTCGATGAGAACCTCTCCGACCTGCCCGTCGAATCGTTCGGCGCCATGATCGAGCGCGTCGTCGAGACGTATCCCAACCTCAAGGTGGTGGCCACGACCCTGCGTCGGGTCCGTTCCGCCAGCGTCAACGATTGGGGCGCGGTCGCCTGGTCGCGTGAGACGGGCCTGGTGCGGGCCGCGCAGCGGGACCGCTTGGAGATTTTGGACCGCGTTGGCGGCGGCGACTCCTTCGCCTCCGGCTTGATCCACGCCCTGCTGGGCGGCGAGGACCTGGCAGCCGCCGTCAACTTGGGCGCCGCCCACGGCGCCCTGGCCATGACCACCCCAGGCGACGTCTCGATGGCGACCGAAGCCGAGGTCAGGCGGCTGGCCGGCGGCGGAAACGCCCGCGTCAACCGCTGACCGCCAAGACGCGGCCGCGCGGCGTCACCAGAGCGCGCGGGCCACCTCCACCAGGTCCTCGGGCACCTGCTTGACCTTGCCGGCGATCTCCTCCAGCGGCACCAGCACGATCTCCTCGCCGCGGACCGCCGTCATGACGCCGAAGGCGCCGTTGGACAGGGCGTCCACCGCCGCGATCCCGAAGCGCGAGCCCAGGATGCGGTCGGTCGGCGTCGGCGTGCCGCCGCGCTGGACGTGGCCAAGGACCGTCAGGCGGGTGTCGAAACCGGTGCGCTCCTTCAACTCCATCATCAGCCGCTCGCCGATCGAGCCGGCCACAATCCGCCCCTTCTCATCGATTTGGGTGGAGAACTGCAGGTCAGTGCCCTCGGCGGGCTCGGCGCCCTCCGCCACCACCACGATTGAGAAGTTCGCGTGCGAACGGTGGCGACGGCGCAGGAAACGCGCGATCTCCTCGATGTCGAAAGGTTCCTCGGGGGTGATGATGAGGTCGGCGCCGCCGGCGATGCCGGCGTTGACCGCGATCCAACCAACTGTGTGGCCCATGACCTCGACCACCATGACGCGGTTGTGCGACTCGGCGGTCGTGTGCAGGCGGTCGATCGCCTCGGTGGCGATGTTGATGGCGGTGTGGAAGCCGATCGACAGGTCGGTGCCCTCGACATCGTTGTCGATGGTCTTGGGAATGCCCACCACTTTGACGCCCGCCTTGGCGACCCTGTGCGCGGCTTTGAGCGTGCCGTCGCCGCCGATGCAGATCAGCGCCTCGACGCGCTCAGCCTCGAGGGTCGAAAGGACGCCGTCGATCCCGCCCTCATTCTTGTGCGGATGGTAGCGGGCGGTGCCCAGCATGGTGCCGCCGCGCGGCAGAATCCCGCGCACATCCTCGCGGGTCAGCGCCGTGATGTCGCCCTCTACCACGCCGCGCCAGCCGTTGCGGAACCCGACCACCGAGTGCCCGTACTCCATCTCAGCCCGCTTGACGACCGCCCTGATCGCGGCGTTCAGGCCCGGAACGTCTCCCCCACCAGTCAAAACTCCGATTCGCATGACCGTTCCTCTCCCTCTTGGCGATCGCCCGCGGCCGGGCGTCGCGTCCTGAAGAATCCTACCGGCGTGTCCCCGAAAGCCGTGGCGCCATACTGAACCAGTGATGAGCGGTTACGGCCCGGTCGGCGCCGATGAGCGCCCCGATCCCGAAGTCGCCTACTGGGAGACGCAGGCCGAGGACTATTACCGCCAGCACGGACAGTTCCTTGGCGACGACCGGTTGATCTGGTGCCCGGAGGGCGTTGACGAGGACCGGGCGCGGCTGCTGGGCGAAGTCGCGGGCCGCCGGGTCATCGAGATCGGCTGCGGCGCCGCCCAGGGATCGCGCTGGGCGGCCGGGGCCGGCGCCCAGGCGGTCGGGATCGACTCGTCGGCGGGCATGTTGGCCGTGGCCCGGCGCTTGGGCGTCTCCGGTTTCGCGTTGGCCCAAGCCGACGCCGCCGCCCTGCCATTCGCCGGCGGCAGCTTCGACCTGGCCTTCAGCGCCATGGGCGCCTTGCCGTTCGTCCCGTCACTGGCGGCCGTTCACCGCGAGGTGGCGCGGGTCCTGCGGCCCGGCGGGCGTTGGGTCTTCGCCACCGACCACCCGTTCGCCTGGGTCTTCCCAGACTCCCCCGACCCGGCGCTCTTGTCGGTGCAGCGGTCCTACTTCGACCGCGAGCCTTACTTCGAACGGTCCGATGACGGCCGCCTGCGCTACACGCAGTACCACGCCACCTTCGCCGACCACGTCTTCGCGCTGACGGCGGCCGGCTTCACGATCAACGGCCTGATCGAGCCGGAATGGCCGGCGGACCTTGGGGCCGCGGCCGCCGACGGCCAGTGGGGCGCCTGGTCGCGCGCACGCGGCCGCCTGGTGCCTTCGACCCTGATCGTCACCGCCAGCCTCAAGCGCTGACCCGGCCAGACGGCATCGGGCGTCGGCGAACGCCACAACCGTTCCCAGGCCGTTCACAGGCTATTTCAATGATTCAACGAGATTGGCCTGCCATGGTTGGTCCAAACAGCCGACTGAAAGGACTCCCCCACATGTTCGCTCGGACACGTCAGCGGGCCCAAACCGGGAAGGACCCGGGCGCGGGCGCCGCCCGGACGGCATCGGGCAAAGGGCGCAAAAACGGACGCGGGCGGCGGCGGCGCTGGCCCTGGGCGGTGGCCGCCGGCGGCGTCCTGGTGGTGGGCGTGGGCACCTATTGGCTGGTGTGGGGCACCCCCGAAGCCGAAGCCGACGCGGTCATCACCCAGACGGCCACGGCCAGCCTCCAAACCCTCGACAAGTCCGTCTCCGCGACCGGCACCATCACCCAAGCCGTCAACGAGACCGTCGCCTTCGAGGCCAGCGGAACCGTCCTGAGCGTCGACGTGGCCGAGGGAGACATGGTCGAGGCGGGACAGACGCTGGCCACCATTGACACCCTCCGCCTGGAGGCGGCCCGGCTGGAGGCGGTGGCGACCTTGGCGCAGGCCGAAGCCACGCTGGCCTCGGCGCAGGCGGCCGCGGACGCCAGCACCGCCTCGGACGCCAAGATCGCGGCCGCCGAGGCGCAGGTCGAGGTCGCGCAGGCCAACCTCGACACAGCCGAGGAAAACATGGCCGATGCCGTCTTGGTGGCCCCGGCGGCCGGCCAGATCACGTCGGTCAGCGTGGCGGTGGGCGATGCCGTCGGGTCGTCCGGCGCCGGCGGGTCAAGCTCCGGGACGGCCGGGGGCATGGGCGCCGGCGGCGGCGCCGCAACCGCGACCAGCACCACGACGGCCGCGTTCACCATTGTGGGCGCCGACTCCTGGTCGATCGACCTGCGGGTCTCGGACGCCGACCTGGCCTTGCTGGAGATAGGCGGCCAGGCGGAGATCACCGTCGACGGGATCACCGACACGATCTTCGGCGTCATCTCGTCGTTGGGCCGGGTGGCCTCAACCTCCGGCGGGAGCGCCATGTTCCCCGTCGTGGTGGAGGTCACCGGGCAGCCAGAGGGTCTGTTCGACGGTCTCAGCGCCACCGTGGAGCTGATCTACGAGCGGCGCGCCGACGTTCTGACGGTGCCGCTGAGCGCGGTCCAGACCATCGATGGCGTCACCTACGTGGACAAGCTGGTCGACTCGGTCGCCACCAGGACGGAGGTCGCCGTCGGCGAGACGGCCGGCTCCCTGATCGAGATCACATCCGGCCTGGCCGAAGGCGACGAGGTCCAGATCACGGTCGCGGTCTCGACCGGATCGACCGAGTCAGGCGGGGAGACCGGCTTCGAGGAGCGCTTCCAAATGGGCGGCGGCATGCCCGGCGGCGGCGAATTCTCCTTCGAGAACATGCCGGGCGGCGGCGCGCCCGGGGGCGGCGGGTTCCAAATGGGCGGAGGGGGCATGCCCAATGGCTGAGGCGGCCGTGATTCGGTTGGACAATGTGCGCAAGGTTTACTCCAGCGGAGAAATCGAATGCGAGGCCTTGCGCGGAGTCAGCCTGACCATTGACGAAGGCGAGTACGTGGCCGTTGTCGGCCCGTCTGGCTCTGGCAAGTCGACCCTGATGAACATCCTCGGCTGCCTGGACGTGGCGACCGAGGGTCGCTATGAGATCGCGGGCGAGGACGTCAGCCAGATGGACGAGGTCGACTTGGCCGAAGTCCGCGGCCGACGGATCGGCTTCGTCTTCCAACAGTTCAACCTCCTGCCGGCGATGTCGGCCTGGCGCAACGTCGAATTGCCGCTGTCCTACGCCGGGGTTGGCCCGGCCGAACGCAAACGCCGGGCGGTGGCGGCGCTGGAGAGCGTCGGGCTGGGCGAGAAGCTGGGCAACCGGCCCGGCCAATTGTCCGGCGGCCAGCAGCAGCGGGTGGCCATCGCCCGCGCGCTGGTGACCGAGCCGACATTGCTGCTGGCGGACGAGCCGACCGGCAACCTTGATTCGGCTTCGGCGCGGGAGATTCTGGATGTCTTCGACCAGGTCCACCGCAGCGGGCGGACCGTGGTGCTGATCACCCACGATTGGGATGTGGCGCGGCGGACCGACCGCTCCATCGAGGTCCGCGACGGGATGATCCTGGAGCGGCCGCAGGCCCCCGCCAGTCAGGCGGACGAGTCATGAGCTGGGGCGAGACGATCCGCACCGGCCTGGCGGCCATCCGCTCGCACGCGATGCGGTCGGTGTTGACGATTGTCGGCATCTTGATCGGCATCGCGGCCGTGATTCTGACCGTGGGTTTGGGCTTGGGCACGCAGAAGGACGTCTCGGAGTCGATTTCCTCGCTCGGGTCGAATTTGTTGATCGTTCGCCCGGGGTCCGTCACCAGTTCGGAGGGCATTCGCGGCGGTTTCGGCTCATCCACCAGCCTGACCTTGGACGATGCCGCGGCCTTGGGTTCGGCGGTGGCCGCGCCGGACATCGCCGACGTGGCTGCGGAGGCTTCGACATCGGTGTCCTTGGAGAACGGCGACACCAACTGGACCACCACCGTCACCGGCACCACCACCTCATGGCCCCAGGTCCGCTCGCGGACGCTGCTGCAAGGCGAGTTCTTCTCCGATGATGACGCCGAGGCCGGCGCCAACGTCATCGTGCTCGGTTCGGAAACCGCCGCCGAACTGTTCGGCAGCGCCTGGGCGGCCGGGCGTTCCCTGACCATCGACTCGGTCACCTACGAGGTCATCGGCGTGCTGGCGGAACAGGGCTCGTCTGACGACACCAACCTGGACGACCTCGCAGTGGTGCCGATGGCGACCTACTCGGCGCAGATCTCGACCTCCACCACCGGCGCGTCGGTGCAGACGATCTACATCCAGGCGACCGCCCAGGACACGCTTTCGGCGGCGTACCAAGAGGCCGAGACGCTGTTGTTGAACCTCCACGGGATCACCGACGCTTCGGCGGCCGACTTCTCGATCTCCTCCCAGGACGCGTTGGTGTCCACCGCCACCGCCGTCTACCGCACCCTGACGGTGCTGCTGGTCGGGATCGCGGCCATCGCCCTGCTGGTGGGCGGGATTGGAGTGATGAACATCATGTTGGTCTCCGTCACCGAACGGACCCGCGAGATCGGGTTGCGCAAGGCGCTGGGCGCCAAACCCTTCGCCATCCGCCGGCAATTCCTGGTCGAGGCCACCACCCTTGGGCTGGTCGGCGGCGTGCTGGGGGTGGGGTTGGGCGTGACCCTGGCGCTGGCCCTGCCCACGGTGCTCGGCTCGTCGATCGTTGTTTCCTGGCCGGCGGTGTTCGGCGCCCTGGCGGTGGCTGTCGGGATCGGCGTGGTCTTCGGCGTTTATCCCGCCACCCGCGCGGCCAAACTGGCGCCCGTCGACGCGCTGCGGGCGGAATGAGGGCCGGCCCGATGTCACCGCGCCCGCAATTTCTCGAGAAATGGAGTCGCTCATGAAGCTGTCACTGAAGATCCGGATTGGCGGCGTGGCCGCCGTCGGCGCGGCCGCGCTGGCCCTGACCGGGTGCGGCGGCGCCGAGGAACAGCCGACGGCCGCTGACACCCCGGCCGCCGAGTCGGCGCCGCCAAGCGCCCAGACGGCTGAGGCCGCGCCCGGCGTCTCCGGGACCATCGCCGCTGTCACGAACGCCTTGATCCAGGTGCAAGATTCGGAGAAGCAGACGGCGGTCGGCTATTCGGCTGAGACGGTCATCACCGAGCAGGTGTCCGGCGCCGCCGCCGATGTCGTGGTCGGCAGTTGCGTCACGGCCATCGGCGAGGCGGCGGCGTCAGGGGGCGACGAGACGGCCGATGCCGCCGCGGACGTTTTCGCGGCCACGACCGTCACGGTGACGCCCGCCGAGGCTGACGGCGCCTGCGCGGCCGGTGGATTTGGCGGCGGCAGGAGCCTGCCCGGCGGTGGCGGCTGGTCTGAGGGGTCGCCTTCCGACATGCCGTCTGACATGCCGTCTGGGATGCCGGGCCGGATGCCTTCCGGCGGGCCCTCAGGCATGCCCGGCGGCGCGGCATCGGGCGAGGACGCCGGCCAGATGCCGGGCGCCGCGATGATGGCGAACCTGGCTTCCGGCTTGGTGACGGCCGTCGATGGCGACACCGTGACCGTCGAGCAGTCGGGGGCGGCCTTCGGCGGCGGCCAGGACCCGGAGGCGGCCTCGACCGATGACCCGTCCGCCACCGTGACCCGCAGTTTCACCATCGCGGAGGCGGCCATCACCACCACCAAGACGTCTGATTCGAGCGCCCTGCAGGTCGGCCGGTGCGTGGTCGCCCTCGGCGAGGCCGACGCCTCCGGCCGGGTCAACGCCGAATCCCTGGCCGTCTCCGACCCGGGCGAGAACGGTTGCTCCACGGCCATGGGCGGGCGCGCCGCCTTTGGCTCCGGCGATGACGCGGGCTGGGGCGGATCGGGCAGGCCGGACGGCGGCCGCGAGGGCGTTCCTGAGGGCCAGACGAACTCCGGGGGCCGACCGGGCCGAGGCCAAGCTGACGCCGAGGCCGACGACGGGACGCTGGCATGAGTCGGCGCACAGTTCCCGGCGCGGGCGAGCCGGTCAGTTCCGAGTCCTCCCGGCGCCGGAGCGCCCGGCGGCGCCGCCGCGTCATCGTCGCCACCGCCGTCTGCTTGGTCGCCCTTGGCGGCGCCGGGACGGCTGCCTACGCCCTGGTCCGCCCCGGCGGACCCGAGTACCGCACGGCCGTCGCCGCCATCGGCTCGGTGGTGCAGCAGGCGTCGGGCGTTGGAACCATCGGCCTTGTCGCCCAGCAGCAGGCCGCCTTCCAGGTCGCCGGGACGGTCGGCTCGGTCGATGTGGCTGTGGGCGACATCGTGCAGGCGGGGCAAACCCTGGCCACCTTGGACCCGACCGACCTGGAGGAATCCGTCCAAACGGCCGAGGAAGCCCTGGCCGAGGCCGAGGACCAGCTGGCGACGGACCTGGAGGACCAAGCCTCGGGCACGTCGTCATCGTCCAGCGCCTCGGCTGGCCAGGGGGCTGCCGTGAGCGTCGGCACGACCGCTCGGGCCACCGGCGGCGCGGTGGTCGCCGCCGCCAGCCGGACCGGCGGGCAGGGCGGCGAACTGGTGATCGTCAACGCGGTCAACCGCCCGTCCAGCCAGGGCGGCGGCGCTGGCGGCGGCGCTGGGGGCCTTGAACAAGTCACCGCCGCCGCCGATGCCGTCAAGGCGGCCCAAGACGAGTTGCTGGCCGCATATGACGTGGTCAGCGGGCTGCTGGAGGCGTCCGCCGGGGAGTTGGAGGCGTCCCAGGCGGCTTGCGTCGACTTCCTGGCGGCCGTCTTCCCGAGCCCGGCCGACCCGGACGATCCTGACGCCGCTGACGCCGCCGAGGCTGGCGCGCAGGCCCTGGCAGCCATCCAGCAGTCGCTCAAGGACTGCCAGAGCGCCATCGCCGCCACCCAATCCGGTCAGAGCGCCCTCGGCGCCGCCCAATTGGAGTTGATGGAGAAGGCGGCGGCCCTGAACGCGGCCGTGGACGAACTGGCCGCGGCCGTGGCGGCGGCCGAGGGCGGCGCCGGCGGGGAGAACCCGGGCGACGGCACGGGCACGGGCACGGACCCGGGCGACGGCGCCGGCGCCGATCCCGGCGATGGCGCAGACGCGGGCGGGTCCGGCCCAGGCGGCGCCGGCGGCGACCAGGCCCAAGACGGGACCGGCCAACCGGGCGGGACCGCCTCCGGCGGCGGCGCCGTCCAGGTGACCATCACCGCCGAACAGATCCTGAGCGACCGCGCCCAAATCGAGTTGTTGGAGGCGGAATTGGCCATCACCGTCCAGCAGCGCCAGGCGGCGGTCTTGACCTCCGCGATCACCGGCACGGTCCTGGCCGTGGACGCGGCGGCGGGCGATTCGGTCACCGCCGGACAGGCGGTCGCGGTGATCGACGGCGGCCAGGGATTCACGGTCACATTGACCCTGCCCCTGAGCACGATCAAAGAGCTGGCGATCGGCAACTCGGCGGTGTTCACCGCCGGTTCGACCGATCAGGAACTGACCGGCCAGATCGCGTCAATCGGGGTGACCAATCTGTCCTCCACATCCGTCCCCTCGTTCGCTGTGGTCTTGGCGGTGGACCAGACCGACGCCGTCCTCTTTGACGGGGCCAGCGCCACTGTCCTGATCACCGTCGCCAGCAGCGACAACGTGGTGACCGTGCCGACTTCGGCGGTGCATGTCTCCGGGACCGAGGCCACCGTTCAGCAGGTGGTGGACTCCGAACTGGTCGATGTGCCGGTGGTGGTGGGCGCGCTGGGCGCGGAGTTGACCGAAATCGCTGACGGCTTGTCACCAGGAGATGAGGTCGTCCTCGCGGACCTGTCCAAGGACGTGGTCACTGAGTCGTCCACGACCGGCGGCAGTTCATCGCTCCTTGGCGGCCAGACCACGCCTGGCCGCGGCGGCGGCCTGAGCGTCAACGTGGTCCCGAACATGGGCGGCGGCGCCCCAATGATGCCCGGCGGCTGACGCCAGACAATCCGTCATGGCGGGCGGCGGAGTTGGCCGGGCTCAATCAAGCCTGCAGGGAGGGACTCGGTAGTCGAATCCCAGCGGCGTGGTGATGGTGGTCACACCGGTGTCGACATCGCGGACATAGCGCCAGCCCCAGCGGGTCTTCAATTGGTGGCAGGCCTTGTTCAGGTGTTGCAAATTCGAGGCCACGGTCTGGTCGGCGGCGGCGCGGGAGCGGTCGAACGGGCGAATGTGGTCCACCTCGCAGCGCCGGCTCGGCTGCCCGCAAGCCGGATTCGCGCAACGCGGCTGGCGCACCGCCAACAGCAAGCGCAGGCGCGAGCCGGGCAGGTATGAATCGGCCGAGGCGGTTTCCACCGGCCAGGACCGGGCCGGTCCGAACACCCCGCCCGATGCCGTGCCACCAAGCCCCGTGCCACCACGCCCCGGGCCAGCCACGCGCGGCCCGCACCCGTTGGGCGGCCCGCACCCGCTCGGACCACCACCACGGCCCACGCCGGACCCACCCGGGCCGGCCAGGCGCGGCCCGCACCCGTTCGGAGGCCCGCACCCGTTCGGCGGCCCGCACCCGCTCGGGCCACCACCACGGCCCACGCCGGACCCACCCGGGCCGCCGCCATCGTCATCGTCATCTGGCGGGCGGGCCCGCTGGGTGCCATCGCCCCGCGCCCGCCCGAGCACCGCGCCCGGCGGGTAAGCCCGCTCTGACAGCCAGACCGGGCGGCCCGAGCCGGGATCGGTCAACAATCCCCGCCAAGTCGCGTCACGCGCGATCAACCGGCCAACCTCCGCTGACACGGGCCCCACGCCCGGGATCAGGCCTGGGCGCTCGTCCAACCCCAGCAGCGTCGCCGCGTCCAAACGCACCAGCACCTGCCACCGGGCCGGGTCCCCGCCCGCCGGCTCCGCCCCGACCAGGCGCTCGACCATTGCGTCATACAGCCGCTGGTCCGCGGTCCGGTGGTCATTCTCCCCCACCGGCGACGCCGATGATCCGGCCGCCTCCATGGCGGCGCGCAATTGGTCGGCCGCGCCGAACAGGGTCACCAGCGCCATGCCGGCGGCCCTCGGGCGGTACCAGACGCAACGCTCGGCGAAGGCGACCTCGTGCGCGCCGGAGAAGCCCTCCGGGTGCAAGTCTGCGGCCAGCGCCTCGCAAGCCTCCTCAACTCGCGGCCGGCAGTGGCCCCCACCCGCCAGCCGCAGGCCCAGACCCACGACCCGCCCACGGTCTGTTGGGTCGTCGAGGCGTTCGGCCGCGCGCCGGACCGAATCGGCGCAGCCGACCGACACCCGCCCTTGTGCCAAGGCCCGCCCCAGCGTCGGCTCGGTCAACCCTGCCCGCCCGACCCGCGCTAGCTGGTTGGCCTCCCACTGGGTGACACCGCAGATCAACGCCGCCTCCGCCACCAGCGATCGCGGCGGGCAGACCCCGCCCTCGCCGCCGGCCAAAGCCTCAACGGCGCCCGCGCAAGCCCTCGCCAGCACCAACGCCGCCTGGGCGCGCGCCCACTCCCCCTGCCGGTGCAACAAGCCGACCAGCCTGATCGAGTCCCGCTGCGAGGCGCACTCCCTCGCCGCAGCCTCGTCCAACGCCCACCCGGCCGCCGCCCCCGGCCCCGATGACTCAGCGAAGTCCAACAGTTCGACCAAGTCCATGTCCCCGAGCCCGTCAACCGGCCAGTCCGGCGGGCCGCTCCCACAACCCGCTGGTCCAACAGGCAACATCATCGTCATACCAACACCGTACAAGGCACCTCTGACACTCAAACCAGGGTGTGCGAAGTCCTCCGCCATGTCCAGCCAGCAAACACCCGGCGAAGCCCGCCAAGCGCCAGCGACCACGGCGTTTGGCGATCACATTAGGTGAGTCTTGTCGAGGTGGCCCGCGAATCGGACGGGGACGCTATCCTGCGTGATGTGATGAGGGTTGTCGAGCCGCGCCAGCGGGTCCTGCCCCTGCCGGCGGGAGCCGACCAGTCCAAACGGCTCATGGACGTGATCGGCAGCGGCCTGGATGACGCCATGGACTGGGTCAACGACACGTTGCACCCGGACGTCATCAGGGCCGCCCAAGGCAAGATGGCCCTGGAGAACAAGACCTACGTGGTCCGCCACACCTCCCGCGCGAAAGGGCAAGTCACCACCGACCGGCTCATCGCAGAGGCGATGAGCGGCGATAGCACATACAAGGACGCGCTCGATTTCGATTCGATCGGCTATGTGTTTTTCGCCAAGGAGTCCAAGCGGGGGGCGTGCGGCCCGGACGAGGCTCTGCTTCAGTGGTTGAAGGACGCGAAGTTCCCGTACTACATCTTCTTGGGGCGCCCGTGAGCGGCTGGCCCGGTTTGGAGGGGATCGCGGACGGCATCCCGAACTTGTTGAAGGTCCCCTACGATCTGGGGACGAAGAAGTTCTGGGCGGCTTCGGACGAGTTGTTCGACCGGTTCATGTCCACCCAGCGGGCTCATGTGGACGAGTTGCGGGAGTTGGTCGCGGCCACCGGCGGGCCGCCGTTGTTGGGCACGCCGGCGTCGCTGGTCGGCTTGGAGCGCTGGTTCTTGGATGTGACGTCGGGGCCGTTCGACGACGGCGCCGACTGGGCTCCGACCTGGACGGTCCTGGGCGGCAAAGCTAACAAGGACACCGGTTTGAGCAGGGACGTGTTGGTGCGGATGCAGGAGAGGGTGGCGATCTATTACGCGGACGTGCTGATCGACCAGCTGCCTGGCTCCCAGTGGGTGTGCTGGCGCGACACCCAGTGCAACACGCCCCGGTCCGGGAAGTTCACCCTCGACATCGGCGTCTACCCCGGGGCGGCGAGACCGATCTGGGTGGCGGAGCAGGTGTACCGGGACAATAGCCGGCTCTTCCTCGACCAGTCCTTGTCGACTTACATCCCGCCGTAGCGGCGCCGGTCTTTCTTGCGCGACCTGGAGAGGTACAGGGGCTACCGTGAGAAGTACGTCTTGGAGCACGGCGCGTTGAGTTTCCAGGCCGCCCCGACCGGACCCGAGGCGGGCAAGGGCCGGGGCGCGTTCAAAGGCAAACTTTCGGCGAAGGCCCGGATCGCCCTGGGGTGGACCTGACCGGAACCAGCGGGGACTGCTGCGGTTGGCCCACGTATCCCTGAAATTGATTTGGGAGCCGGCGGTCTTGGGTTGTCCCGGACACCGTTGTGCTTCGACAGAGTCTTGGTGGGTGATGTGAAACTTCACATCATTCTTCAAGCCCTTTATCAAGACCAGTTTCCTGCGCCAACTGCCGGGCGTGGCCGAGGAAATCACCAAGACCCGGACGCCGGCGGCGAGCCCCTCGGGTCCGCCCCCTTGGTACTCGGCCCACGCCTTCGCCTGCGGCGAGGGCGCTTGGGAGCACCTGGCCTGGCTTGGGCCCGGCGATGACGACCACCCCTACGGCCGGGCCTACCCGGCCGAGTTCTTCGGTCCGCTGCCGGTCGTGGCGACGGCTGACACGGCTGGTGTCAGCGCGAGCTGAGCATCAGGTCCAGGAAGCGGTCGAACAGGTAGGCGGCGTCGTGGGGGCCGGCGGCCGCCTCGGGGTGGTATTGGACCGAGAAGGCGGGGCGGTCGAGCAGGCGCAGGCCCTCGACCACCTGGTCGTTCAAGTCCACATGCGAAACCTCGACGCGGCCGAAGCGCCCGCCCCCGAAGGGGGCCAGCACCGGTCCGCCGTCGAGGGGCACATCGACGGCGAAGCCGTGATTGTGGGCGGTGATCTCGACCTTGCCGGTGGAGCGGTCCAGCACCGGATGGTTGACGCCGCGGTGGCCGAAGCCCAGCTTGTAGGTCTCAAAGCCGAGGGCCCGGCCCAGCAACTGATTGCCGTAGCAGATGCCGAAGAAGGGCACGCCCGCGTCCAGCACCGCCCGCAGCAACTCCAGCTCCGACCCGGCCGCCGCCGGGTCGCCCGGCCCGTTGGAGAAGAAGACGCCGTCCGGCGCCAGCGCCATGACCTCCTCGAACGATGTCGAGCGCGGCACCACCCAGACCCGCACGCCGCGCCGGGCCAACAACTGCGGCGTCATGCCTTTGATGCCCAGGTCCACGGCCACGACGGTGGCCGCCACCGGCGTGCCGTCCGGCGGCGAGATCAGATAGGGCGCGGCGGCGGTGACCTCCCCGGCCAAGTCTTGACCCGTCATCGGCGGCACGCCGCGCACCACCTGCGCCAACTCCTCGTAGGGGCGGCGCCGCCCGAACCCGTCGACGGCCGCCGTCCCGGTGAACAGCCCCGCCCGCATGGCGCCGCGTTCGCGCAGATGGAGCGTGATGGCGCGGGTGTCGACGTCGCACATGCCGACAATCCCCTGCGCCGCCAATTCGTCCTCCAGCGAACCTTCCGAACGCCAGTTCGACGGTCGCGGCGCCGGGTCCCGCACAACATAACCGGCCACCCAAATCCGCCCCGACTCCGGGTCGGCCGAGTTGACGCCGGTGTTGCCGATGTGCGGCGCCGTCATGACCACGATCTGCCGGTGGTACGACGGATCGGTCAGCGTCTCCTGGTAACCGGTCATGGCCGTGTTGAAAACGATCTCCCCGGTCGCCGTCCCGCGGGCGCCGAACGGCCGCCCCCGGAAATGCCGCCCGTCCTCCAGCACCAACAGCGCCAGCTCGCCCTCCGCGCTCATCCCGCCACCCCTTCCAACACCCTTCCGTCCAGCACAGTTGGCCGCCCGGCGTAGAACGTCGCCACCGTCCGGCCGCGCATTTGGCGCCCCGCCACCGGGGTGTTGCCCGATGCCGTCTGCAACAGTTCCGGCACCACCTTCCAGTTGGCAGCCGGGTCGAAGAGCGTCAGGTTGGCGCTCTCCCCGACCGCCAGCGGGCGGCCCTGGGAGGCCACCCGGCCGATCCGGGCCGGCCGGGCGGACATCGCTTCGGCCACGTGCGCCCAGGTCATCCGGCCCGTCTCGACCATCAGCTGATGCACAATCGGCAGCGCCGTCTCCAGCCCGGTCATGCCGAAGGCCGCCGCCGCCCACTCGCAGTCCTTGGCCTCGCGCGGATGCGGCGCGTGGTCGGTGCCAACCACGTCAATCGTCCCGTCCGCCAACGCCTGACGGACAGCCTCGACGTCATCGGCGGACCGCAACGGCGGGTTGACCTTGTAAACCGGGTCGTAGGTGCGCGCCAACTCGTCGGTCAACAACAAATGGTGCGGCGTGACCTCGGCGGTGACGGCGATCGAGCGGGCCTTGGCCCAGCGGATGATCTCAACCGACCCGGCCGTCGAGACGTGGCAGACGTGCAGGCGGGAGCCGACGTGTTCGGCCAACAGGACGTCGCGGGCGATGATCGACTCCTCGGCAACGGCCGGCCAACCGGCCAACCCGACCTGGCTGGAGACCACGCCCTCGTGCATCTGGGCGCCCTCGGTCAGGCGCGGCTCCTGGGCGTGCTGGGCGACCACGCCGTCAATGCCCTTGACGTACTCCAGCGCCCGCCGCATCAGGACGGCGTCCCAGACGCACATGCCGTCGTCGGAGAAGACCCGGACCTGGGCGGCCGAGCGGGCCATGGCGGCCAGCTCCGCCAAATGCCGCCCCTCCAAGCCGACCGAGACGGCTCCGACCGGGCGCACGTCGACATAACCCGCGTCCCGGCCCAGCCGCCAGACCTGCTCCACCACCCCGGCGGTGTCCGCCACCGGATAGGTGTTGGCCATGGCGTGAACACAGGTGTAACCGCCGGCGGCGGCCGCCCGCGAGCCGCTCAGCACCGTCTCGGCGTCCTCGCGGCCGGGCTCGCGCAAATGCGTGTGGACGTCGACCAGGCCGGGCAGCGCGATCAGCCCGTCCGCGTCCACCACCTTGGCGCCCTCGGCCGCGCCGGCGCGGCCGATCAGCACAATGGCGCCGTCTTCGATCCGGATGTCGGCCCGGCGCCCGCCGGGCAGCGTCGCGCCCTTGATCAGATAGTTCATACCGCCGGCTCCTTCTCCCCGGTCATGGCCAAATAGAGGACCGCCATGCGCACCGCCACGCCGTTGGCGACCTGCTCCACGACGACAGAGCGGGGGCCGTCCGCCGCCTCTGAAGTGATCTCCAGACCGCGGTTCATCGGCCCCGGGTGCAACACGATCGCGTGCGGCGCCAACGCCGCCGCCCGCCGCGCGTCGAGCCCGTATTCGCGGGTGTACTCCTGCGGGCTGGGGAAGAAACCGCCGCCGGCGCTGGACATGCGTTCACGCTGCACCCGCAGCATCATCAGGGCGTCCGGGGGCGCCTCGGCCAAGGCCCGGTCGAGGTCGTAGAAACGGGCGGCCGGCCAGGTCTCGACTCCCACCGGCAGCAGGGTGGCCGGCGCCACCAGCGTCACCTCGGCGCCAAGGGTGGTGAACAGGTCGACGCCGGAGCGCGCCACGCGCGAGTGGAGCACGTCGCCAACAATCATGACGCTGAGCCCGGCCAGGTCCCGCCCGGCCAGGTCGCCGGCGCCCGCCTTCAGGTGGCGCCGGATCGTCATGGCGTCCAACAGCGCCTGGGTCGGGTGCTGGTGGGTGCCGTCCCCGGCGGTGATGACCGAGGCGTCGGTCCAGGTCGAGCCGGCGATCCGCGAGGGCGCGCCGGAGGCCGGGTGGCGCACCACGATGGCGTCGGCGCGCATGGCGCCCAGCGTCAGGACCGTGTCCTTGAGCGACTCGCCCTTCGACACCGATGAGCCCTTGGGCGAGAAGTTGATGACATCGGCGCTCAGGCGTTTGGCCGCCGTCTCGAAGGAGATGCGCGTCCTGGTCGAGTCCTCGAAGAAAAGGTTGACCACCGTCTGCCCGCGCAGGGTCGGCAGCTTCTTGATCTCTCGAGCCTGGGTGGCGGCCATCCGCTCGGCCGCGTCGAGCACCGCCACCGCCTCGTCATGATCCAGATCGGCGGCGCTGAGCAGGTGCTTCATCGCGTCGCCCCGTCGATCAGGACGGCGTCGCGGCCGTCGACCTCGCTCAGCAGGACCCTGACCCGTTCGGCCAGCGCGGTCGGCAGGTTCTTGCCCACGTAATCGGCCCGGATCGGCAGTTCGCGGTGGCCGCGGTCGACCAGCACGGCCAGGCGGACCGCCTTCGGGCGGCCGAGGTCCGCCAGCGCGTCCAGCGCCGCCCGGATGGTCCGCCCGGAGTAGAGGACGTCATCGACCAGCACCACCGTGGCGCCGTCGATGCCGCCCGCGGGCACCGCCGTCAAACCGACCGTCCGCGTGGGCGCCCGTGAGAGGTCGTCGCGGTGCATGGTGACGTCGAGTTGGCCCAGCGCCTTGGCCCAATCCGGTTCGATTTGGGCGATGGCGCCCGCCAAGCGCGCCGCCAGCGGCACGCCCCGGGTCGGGATGCCCAGCACCACCAGGCCCTCAGCCCCGTGGTTCTTCTCGATCACCTGGTGCGCGATGCGCAGAACGGCCCGCGAGATGTCCGGCCCGTCGAGGACCTCGGTGGTGGCCATGTCACGCTCCTTCCCCGCCTCACCGGACGGGTCTTAAAGGAAATGGCGGCTGAAACGCGCCGCAGACAGCCTAACAGCCGCCCGGCGCCGCCCCGCGCCGGCCGCTCAGCGCAGGGTGGCCTTGATCTTGGCCAGGCGGCCCAGCAGGCCGGAGACAAAATCGGCTGACTTGGCCGTGGACAGCTTGCCGGCCAGATCGGCGGCTGCCTTCAGGACCACCGGATCAGGCACATCGTCCTCGAAGACGACCTCATAAGCCCCGACGTACAAGATGGCGCGGTCGACCGCCGGCATGCGGCTCTGCGGCCAGCCCTGCGAGTAGCTGTCCAGCCACTCGGAGATCTCAGTTTGATGCTCGGCCACCCCCGTGACCAGCTCAATGGTGTACGGGGGCGCCTCGACGGCATCGGGCAAACCCTCGGCGCCCGACCCCCGCAAAGCCGCCCGCTGGCGCAACAACTGGACCAAGCCGAGGCGGCGCTGGAAAGCCTCGAAGACCAACTCGACGGCCCGGCGCCGGGCGGTCGCGCGCGACCCGCCCCGCGACTTGGGCCGCGCGTCGGAATCCTCTGCTTGGCTCACTCCGTGACCCGGCCCAGGTAATCGCCGCTGCGGGTGTCAACTTTGACGCGCGTGCCCTGCTCCACGAACAGCGGCACCTGGATCACGTGGCCGGTCTCAAGCGTGGCCGGCTTGGTGCCGCCGGTGGAACGGTCGCCTTGGAGGCCGGGCTCGGTGTAGGTGATCTCCAAGACCACCGCCGCGGGCAGTTCCACGTACAGGGGCTCGGAATCATGGGTGGCGACGATCGCGTCCTGGCCCTCCAACAGGAAATGGGCGCCGTCCCCAACGGTCGCCTCCGCGACCGAGACCTGCTCGTAGGTGTCGTGGTCCATGAAGACGAAGGCGTCGCCGTCGCGGTAAAGGTATTGCATGGTGCGCTTGTCGACAGTGGCGGTGTCGACTTTGACGCCAGCGTTGAAAGTCTTGTCGACCACCTTCCCCGTCAACACGTTCTTCAGCTTGGTGCGCACAAAAGCCGGGCCCTTGCCGGGCTTGACGTGCTGGAACTCGACCACGGTCCATAGCTGGCCGTCCAGGTTCAGCACCAGTCCGTTCTTCAAATCATTGGTGGTTGCCACAAATCTCTCCGTCGTTGTTGCAGGGATAGGCCCTGGACATCTTACTGTCCGCCCACTTACGCGTGCGTAAGGAGGGATCGAGCCGCTAAGGTCACGGGGCGTGAAGGTTTCTAGCACGCCCCCGCTGTTTCCGCCAAATCCCGACGAGTCGATCGCGGACCTCCTGTTGGAGCGCCGCGACGCCGACCCGGCCCAGACCATCATCGAGGTCCCCGACGGCGCCGCCTGGCGGCCGGTGACCGCGCATGAGTTTGTCGGCTCGGTCGAGGCCCTGGCCAAAGGGCTGATCGCGGCCGGGATCGAGCACGGCGACCGGGTCGGGATCATGGCCGCGACGTCCGTCGAATGGACCCGGCTCGACTACGCCCTGTGGTTCATCGGCGCGGCCGGGACGCCCATCTACGAGACGTCCTCGCCCGAACAGGTGGCCTGGATCTGCGAGAACGGCGCCTTGGCGGCCGTTGTCTGCGAGACGCAGGCGCAGGCGGAGCTGCTCGGCTCGGTCTACCAGGGACGTTTGTGGGTTTTGGGCGGCCCGGCTTGGGCCGAGTTGGCGGCCGGCGCCCGTTCGGTGTCCGATGCCGTCTTGGCGGCCAGGCGCGAGGCCGTCACCGGGGCGGACCTGGCCGCCTTGATCTACACCTCCGGCACCACCGGGCGGCCCAAGGGCGTCGAGTTGACGCACCTCAATTTCACCACCGCCGCGCGCAACGCCGTCGCCGAGCTGTCCTGGATAGTCCGCCCCGGCGCCCGCTCGGTGCTGTTCCTGCCGCTGGCGCACGTCTTCGCCCGCGTCATCAACGTCATCGCCCTGGCCTCGCCCGCCGTCATGGGCTACCTCCCGAACACAAAGACCCTGGTCGCGGACCTGGGCACGTTCAAACCGACCTTCCTGTTGGTGGTGCCGCGCGTCCTGGAGAAGGTCTACAACGCCGCCGAGGCCTCCACCGGCGGCGGCTTCAAACTGAAGCTCTTCCGCTGGGCGGCCAAGGTCGCCATCGTCTCCTCGCGCGAGCAGGACTCGCGCGGCGGTTTCACGCCCGTGCGCCGCGTCCAGTACGCCATCGCCAAGCGGCTCGTCTTCCGCAAACTGACCAAGCTGATGGGCGGCCGGCTGGTCCACGCCGTCTCCGGCGGCGCGCCCCTGGGCGAACGTCTGGGGCACTTCTTCCGGGGGATCGGGCTGACCGTCTACGAGGGCTACGGCCTGACCGAGACCTCCGCGCCGACGGCCGTCAACCGGCAGTTCGTGAACAAGATCGGTTCGGTCGGCCGGCCGCTGCCGGGTCAGAGCGTGGCGGTCGCGGACGATGGCGAGATCCTCGCCCAGGGGACGCACATCTTCCGCGGCTACCGGGACAACCCGGAGGCGACCGCCGCGGCGCTGGCGGACGGCTGGTTCCACACCGGCGATGTCGGCTCCCTGGACGATGACGGCTATCTCACCATCACCGGGCGGCGCAAGGAGTTGATCGTCACCGCCGGGGGCAAGAACGTGGCCCCCGCCATCTTGGAGGACCGGCTGCGCGGGCATCCGCTGGTCTCGCAGGTGGTGGTTGTCGGCGACCAGCGTCCCTTCGTCGCCGCCCTGGTCACCTTGGACGAGGAGATGGTCCCGAATTGGCTCTCCAGCCACGGCAAGTCGGCGCTGACGATTGAGCAGGCCCGGATCGACCCGGACATCCGCGCCTCCCTGGAGCGGGCGGTGGCGCGCACCAATCAGGCGGTCTCCAGGGCTGAGTCGATCCGCGAGTTCAGGATCCTCAGCACGGATTTCACCGAGGCCAACGGCTACCTGACGCCGTCGATGAAGGTCAAGCGCTCGCTGGTGCTGCGCGATTTCGCGGCCGAGATCGACGCCCTCTACGCCGAGGCCGCCGCCAGCCGGGCCAACTCGGCCAAAGCCAAGTGATATGAGTCCAGGCCGAAACCGGCGATCGTGCCCCTGACGACCGGCGCGATCACGGATTGGCGCCGGAAGTCCTCGCGGGCGGCCGGATTCGACAAGTGGACCTCGATGACGAGCGGGACCTGGGCGACGGCATCGCGCAGGGCGTATGAGTAATGCGTGAACGCGGCCGGGTTCAAGACCACCGGCCAGGCTTCGTCGGCCGCCTGGTGCAGCCAGCCGACCAACTCCGCCTCCGAATCGGTCTGGCGCACATCCGCCGCCAGGCCCAGCGCGGCCGCCCAGGCGCCGCATTTGGCCGCCAGCTCCGCCAGGCTTGAGCGCCCGTAGACCTCCGGCTCGCGCGCGCCCAGCCGGCCCAGGTTCGGGCCGTTCGCCACCAGGACCTTGACGGCGCCGCCCGTCCCGGCCTCGGCCGCGCTCACGTCGCCACCCCGCCGCCCGGGTCCCCGCCGATGTCGCCGTCCAGGTCGTCATCGAGCGGCGGCACATAGGTGGGCGTGCCGTAGGGGTTCTCCAGGGAGTAGTCCGGCGCCGTCTTGACCGGGTAGGGCGCGGCGCCGGGCACGGCCGAGACCGCCTGGTAGGCCTCCGCCAGCAGCGACTCGGGGATGTCGCGCACCACCACCGGCTTGCCGACGTCCTGGAGCAGGACCATGCGCCGGGTCTTGCCCTGGTTCTTCTTGTCGCGGCGCATGGCCGGCCAGAGCCGCTCCCAGCGGCCCGAGTTGTAAGCGATCGGCAGCCCGACGGCCGCCAGCAACTCCCGGTGCAGGCCCAGCAGCGACGGGTCCATCAATCCCGCCCGGACCGAGACCTCGGCGGCGAAGACCATGCCCACCGCCACGGCCTCGCCATGGCGCCAGCTGAAACGCTCGACCTGCTCGATGGCGTGCCCAAAGGTGTGGCCGTAGTTGAGGATCGTCCGCCGGCCGCTCTCGGCCGGGTCCTCGGCCACGACTTCGGCCTTGACCGCGACCGCCCGCCGGATCAGCTCCGTCAGCAGGGGGCTCGCCGGGCTGAGCGTCTCCTGCGGCCCGGACCAGACCACGTCAAGGATCCCCGGGTCGGCCACCAGCCCGGCCTTGATGATCTCCGCCATGCCGGAGACGATCTCCGCCGTCGGCAGGGTGTCCAAGAACTGCTGGTCGCTGAGGACCGCCGCCGGCTGGTGGAAGGCGCCGACCATGTTCTTGCCCTCGTCGGTGTTGATGCCGGTCTTGCCGCCGATGGCGGCGTCGACCATGGCAAGGAGCGTGGTCGGCACCTGCACCACCGGCACGCCGCGCAACCAGGTCGCCGCCACGAAGCCGGCCAGGTCGGTGGTCGAGCCGCCGCCAACACCGACGATCACGTCCGCCCGGGTGAAGGACGCCTCGCCCAGACGCTGCCAGGCCGCCGCCGCCACGGCCACATTCTTGGCGTCCTCGCCGCTCGGCACCGCCAACAGGTGAACCTCGAAGCCGTCTCTGCGCAACTCGTCGACCAGGGCCGGGATCGGCCCGGCCACCACCGGGTCGAACAGGATCATCAGGCGCTTGGTGTCAGGCGGCATCGACGCCTGGAACTCGCCCAGCAGGCCGCGGCCCACCACCACCTGATAGGGCCGATCTGTCTCAACTGTGATCTGCGACGGGCTCATCGCTGCCTCTTCCTGCTCGTTCGACTGTTGTTGGTCCGGCTGGCGCCCAGCGGACGGTTTCCGGGACGGCCGCCAGGTACCCGGCCAGATTGCGCCGGACCTCCGTCAGCGAGTCGCCGCCGAATTTCTCCAGCGCCGCCCTGGCCAGGACCAACGCCGTCATGGCCTCGGCCACGACGGCGGCCGCCGGGACGGCGGTGGTGTCGGAGCGCTGATGGTTGGCCAGGGCCGCCTCGCCGGTGGCGATGTCGATGGTGGCCAGCGCCCGCGTCAGCGTCGGGATCGGTTTGACGGCGGCGCGCACCACCACCGGCTCGCCGTTGGAGATGCCCCCCTCGACGCCTCCGGCGTGGTTGCTGCGGCGCCTGACCAGCCCGTCCTGGCGATAAATCTGGTCGTGGACGGCCGAGCCGGGGCGGGCGGCCGCCTCGGCCCCCAGGCCGACCTCGACCGCTTTGATAGCCGGGACGCTCATCAAGGCCCAGGCCAGGGCCGCGTCCAAACGGCGGTCGGCCTGGACATGCGACCCGAGCCCGGCCGGCAGGCCGTGAGCTATGACCTCGACCACCCCGCCGAGGCTGTCCCCGGCGGCTTTGGCCTCATCGACGCGCGCTGTCATGGCTCGTTCGGCGGCCGGGTCGAGCGTGCGCGCGGGACTGGCGTCGAGGCGGGCGACGTCATCGGGCGAGGGCTGGCGGCCGTCCGCCGCCACCCCGCCGAGCGCCACCACGTGACTGACCAGCCGGACGCCCAGGGCCTGATCGAGGAAGGCGGCCGCGACCGCGCCGATCGCCACCCTGGCGGCCGTCTCGCGGGCGGAGGAACGCTCGAGGACGGCCCTGGCGTCATCGTGCCCGTATTTGACGACCCCCGGCAGGTCGGCGTGGCCTGGGCGCGGACGGGTCAACTTGGCGGCGCGGGCGGCGTCGGGCGCCTCGCCCGGCTCCGGCGACATGACCTCGCGCCACTTCGGCCATTCGGCGTTGGCGATGGCCAGCGCGACCGGCCCGCCCGTGGTCAGGCCCCGCCAAATGCCGCCGATGACGTGCAGATCGTCTGATTCGAAGCCCATTCGCGCGCCGCGGCCGTGGCCGAGGCGGCGGCGGGCCAGGGCGGCGGCGATGTCTGCCGGGGCGACGGCCACCCCCGCGGGCATGCCCTCCAGGACGCCAAGGATCGCCGGGCCGTGGGATTCTCCGGCCGTCAACCAACGCAGCATGGAACCATTGTGCCCTGTCAACCGAGTGCCGCGCGCATCGCCGCGACCGGCGCGGCCCGCCCGGTCATCATCTGGAACTGGGCTGCCGCCTGGTGCAAGAGCATGATCTTGCCGCTGACCACCACGCCGCCGGCGGCTTGCCAGGCTCGCGCCAGGGCGGACGGCCAGGGCTCGTAGGCGGCGTCGAGCAGCACCGCGCCGTCTGGGAGGCTTGCCGCCGGCGGCGCCGCCAGCGCCGCCGCCAACGGGTCGGCGGCCCGGGGCGGCAGGGTGGCGATCGTCAGGTCGGCCGGCCAATCCAAGGGCGGGCGGTCCATGTTCAGCTTGCGCAACTCCGGCTCGGCGCCGAGGCGCCGCGCGGCCTCGATGGTCGCCCCGGCCGTGCCCAAGGCCCGGACGTAGACCCGGGGACGCCGCAACCCCAGTTCGGCCAGCGCCGCCAGCGCCGCCGCCGCCGTGGCGCCGCCGCCCAGGACGCTGGCGGATCGGAAGGACCGCCCCGGCGCCGCCTCGCGGACGGCGGCCACAATCCCGTAAATGTCGGTGTTGGCCGCCACCGTCCCGGCGGGAGTGAACAGCACCGTGTTGGCGCCGCCGACCTGCCGGGCCGCCGGTTGAACGTGGTCCACCAGGCCTAAGACCGCCCGTTTCAGGGGCATTGTCAGCGACAGGCCCTGCCATTCCGGCCCGCGCGAGGCCAGCCACGGCCCCAGCTCCGGCTCAGCCAGTTCGACGGCCTCATAGGTCCAGTCGTCCAAGCCCAGCGCCCGGTAGCCGGCCCGGTGCAGCGCCGGTGAGAGCGAATGCCCTATGGGCCTGCCGAGCACGGCCGCGCGCCGGTTCATCAGGCGTGTTCGCGCTCCCACGCCTGCCACTTCGCCACCGATTGAGCGTGTCCCTCGGCGGTCTCGTTGAACTCGGTCTCGCCGGTCTGCGGGTTGACGGCGCAGAAGAACAGCCAGTTCCCGTCGGCCGGCGTCAGGGCCGCCTTCAGCGCCTCCCGGCCCGGGTTGCAGATCGCCCCGGCCGGCAGCCCGTCATGGATATAGGTGTTGTAAGGGTTCGGGTCGGCCAGGGCCTCGTTGCTGGAGGCGACGTCCGAGTCGAAGTTGCCCCAGCCGTATTTGACGGTGGCGTCCGATTCCAGCCTCCAGTTCTTCGCCAGCCGGTTGTAGAAGACCCGCGCCACCTTGGGACGGTCCGGCGCCAGTTTCGACTCCTTCTCCACCAGCGAGCCCATGACGATGATCTCGAACCAGCGCTCGCGCGGCACGCCGAGGTCTTCGAGGACGCCGACAGTGGTCTTGACCATCTGGCCGAGGATCACCGTCGGCTCGGTGGCGAGGTTGAAGGCGTAGGTCTCCGGGAACAGCCAGCCCTCCACCAGGCCGTTGGCCTCCGGCGGCAGGCCGATGGCGGCGGTGTCGTTGGCCGCCGCCTTGACCAGGGCGGTTTGTTCGGCGGTCTTGGCGTCGATGGCGCCCGCGTCGGCGCCGGCGCCCAGTTCGGCATCGGCCAGCGCCCGGCCGATGATCTGATAGACCTCCTCGGCGCGTTTGCCCTCCGGCACCGTGAAGGCGATGGCGCTGCGGTTGGCGGGGTCGAGCAGCGCCGCCAAGGCGCCGGTGGCGCTCATCTTCTTCATCAACGTGTAGGTGCCGGGTTGGATCGACGCCGCCCGCTCCCCGGCCTGCGCGCAAGCCTCGACAAAGGCGCCGGTGGTCGCCACCACTCCGGCGGCCACCAGTTTCTCGCCGATGCGGCTGCCCGTGTCGCCCGGGTCGACGGTGATGATCGCCTGGCCCTCCCCCGGGCCGGGATAATCCGCCTGCTCGGCCTCGCCGTTGGGCTTGACCCACTCGTCGTAGATCGGTTTGCCGGCCACGAAGCCGACCACCGCGACCAAGGCCACCAGCGTCAGAACCACCACCGCGGTGATCGGGCGGCGGCGTTTGGCCTGGACCGCCTCCCGATCCGCCTCGTCCTGGGCGCCCTGCGCCTCGCGCAGCGCCCGCCGCGACAAGGCCGGCGCCGCCTGCGGGGCGGCGGGACCGGGCGCCCAGGGCACCCGTCGCGCTTCCCGGGCGGCATCAGCCGGAGGCGGGGGGACGGCGCCGCCCACGCCGCCCACGCCGTCGCCCTGGGGCCTGGCGGGGGGCTGAACCGGCGGCCCCGAGGCGGCGGGGTCTTGCCCAAAAGGGCTCCACTGGTCACTCACGGGTAATGAGCTTACCGCCAGAGCCCGGCGGCGGGTCTAGTCCAGGCCCCCTGCCGGATGCGCTCTCAGCGATCGCGCCTGGAGCACTATCCCCACCGCCACGGACACGTTCAGCGACTCGACCGGCCCGGGCATGGCGATGGCGGCGGTCTGGAAGCCTGCCTCCCCGCCGAACTGCCCGGACGGCCCGCCGCGCTCGCCGCCGAAGACCAGGGCCAGGCGTCCCGGCGCGGCCGCCGCCTGGGCCAGCGTCAACTCCCCGCGGGCGTCCGCCACCAACCCGCCGATCCGCTGCTCGCGCAAGAACTCCCGCGCCGGGCCGCCCTCGGCCAGGATCACCGGCAGCGAGAAGACATGGCCCCGGCTGGCGCGCAGCAGGCGCCGGTCGGCGACGCTGGTCAGGCCGCTGTCGACCAGCACCACACCGGCGGCGGCGAAGGCCGTCGCCGTGCGGATGATGGCCCCGATGTTGCCGACGATCCGCACCCCGTCCAGGACCACGATGTCGCCCGGGCGTTCCAGCAGCGCGCCCAGCCGGGCCGGGTGGGGCACCTTCACCACCCCGAACAGCCGGGGCCGTTTGTCGGTTCGGAACAGTTTTGTCAGCAGCGCCGGGTCGATGGCGGTGATCGCCACGCCCGCCCGGGCGCAGGCCTCCACCAACTCGCCCGATGCCGTCTGGCCGGCCTCGCAGTAGACCTCAAGCACGCCCACGCCCGCCGCCAAGGCGTTGACCAGCGGCGCCTCGTCCTCGACCAAGGCCACTTTGGTGTTGGCGTGCCCCGGCTTGGCCAGGTCGGCGATGCGCTGCGCCCGGGGATCGCCGGCTGATTGGATCGGTTCTGCGACACTCACCCGCCGACCCTAGCACCGGCGGTGGGCGTCGAGGGCGGCCTGGAGAATCAGGACGGCGGCGGCTTGGTCGATGATCGGGCGCTGCGCCCTGGCGGCGCGCCCGGCCGCGCGCAGTTGCGCCTGCGCCTGGGCGGTGGTGCGGCGCTCGTCCTGGAGCGCCGCCGGCATCCCGGCCGCCTCCAAGGCGGCCGCCAACTCGGCCGCCTCGGCGGCCTTTGGCCCAACCGTCCCGTTCATGTTCAGGGGCCAGCCGACGATCACGCGGCGGGCGCCGCGCTCGGCCGCGACCTCGACCAGGCGCGCGGCCAGCGCCGGGACCGACATCCCGGCCCGCGCCAGGGTCGCCACCGGGTTGGCCAGCAACAGATCGGGGTCTGAGGCGGCCAGGCCGACCCGCGCCTGGCCCAAGTCCACGCCCAGCCAAGGGCCGGGCCGGCCGGCGCCGGTCAAAGCGCCGCCGCGATGGCGGACCAGGCGTCGTCCAATTTGGCGCCGTCGGCGCCGCCGCCCTGCGCCAGCGCCGGCTTGCCGCCGCCGCCGCCGCCCAGCGCCTTCGAAGCCAGCCCCACCAAAACCCCGGCCGCCAGACCGGCCCGCTGCGCGGCATCGTTCACCGCCACCGCCACCAGGCCGCGCCCGCTGGCGGCGTCCCGCGACCCGAGGGCCACCACGGCCGCCTCCGCCTCGCCCAAACGCGACCGCACATCGATCGCCAACTGGCGCAGGTCGTCCGCCCCAGCCCCCTCCAAAGTGGCCGTCACCAACCGCGCGCCCCCCACCGGCCGGGCGGACGCCGCCAGCGCCGGGGCCTGCTCGGCCAGGCGGGCGGAGCGCATCGCCGCCAAGGCCTTGTCGGCCTCCTTGAGCTTGGCCACCAGCGAGCCGACGCGATCGACCAACTCGTCCGGGCGGACCTTCAGCGTCTCGGTCAACTGCGAGACCAGCAGGTGCTCCTTGGCCTGGTGGGCGTAGGCGCCATCGGCCACCAACGCCTCCACGCGCCGCACGCCGGAGCCGATCGAGGCCTCCCCCAGCAATGTCACCCGGCCCAACTCGCCGGAGCGGCGCATATGCGTCCCGGCGCACAGCTCGCGCGACCAGTCGCCGCCGATCGACACCACCCGGACGATCTGCCCGTACTTCTCGCCGAACAGGGCCATGGCGCCAAGCTCGCGGGCCTTGTCCAACTCCATCAATTCCTCGGTCACGGCCAAGTCCTCGGCCAAGACGCTGTTGACCCGCTCCTCGATCTCGCCGAGCGCGGACTGCGGCACGCCGGAGCCGTAACGGAAGTCGAAGCGCAGGCGCGACGGGGCGTTCTCCGAGCCGGCCTGGGTGGCTGTCGACCCCAAGTGCTCGCGCAGGGACTTGTGGACCATGTGGGTGGCGGTGTGGGCGCGCGAGATGGCCCGCCGCCGTTGCACATCGATCCGGCCGAAGCCCTGGTCACCGGTCGCCAAGCGGCCCTCGACCAGGCGGCCGCGATGGACCGACAGGCCCTTGATCGGCCGCTGGACGTCATCGACCTCGAAGACGGCGCCGGAGTCGAACTCGATGGTCCCCTGGTCCGCCAACTGGCCGCCGGCCTCGGCGTAAAACGGGGTCCTGTCCAAGATCAACTCGACGTTGGCGGGGGCGGACGCCAGCGGCGCCGGCCGGCCGTCGCTGATCAGCGCCAACACGCGCCCGCGCGACTCGAACTGGGTGTAACCGGTGAAGTCGGTCAGGCCGGTCTGGCCGGCCAGCTCCTGATAGAGCGAGGTGTCGGCGTGGCCGGTCTTCTTGGCGGCCGCGTCCGCCCGCGCCCGCTCCTTCTGCTCCCTCATGAGCGTCCTGAAGGCGTCCTGGTCCACCGCCAGGCCTTCCTCGGCGGCGATCTCCAAGGTCAGGTCGATGGGAAAGCCGTAGGTGTCATGCAGTTGGAAGGCGTCGCGGCCGGACAGCGCCAGCCCCCCGGCGGCCTTGGTCCGGGCCACGGCCGTGTCCAAGATGGTCGACCCGGACGCCAGCGTGCGCAGAAAAGCCTCCTCCTCGCCGTAGGCGGTGCCGGCGATGCGCTCCCAATCGCGCTCCAACTCCGGGTAGGAGGCCTTCATGGCGTCCTTTGAGACCGCGAACAGCTCTGGGAAGACCGGTTCCTCGACGCCCAGCAGGCGGATCGAGCGCACCACCCGCCGCAGCAGGCGGCGCAGCACGTAGCCGCGGCCCTCGTTCGACGGCGTCACGCCGTCCCCGATCACCATCAGCCCGGAACGGACGTGGTCGGCGATGACGCGCATCCTGACGTCAGCCTCGCGGTCGGCGCCGTAGGAGCGGCCGGTCAGCTCCTCGGTGCGGCGGATGACCGGCGCGATCTCATCGATCTCGTAGACGTTGGCGGCGTCCTGGAGCAGGAACGCCACCCTCTCCAGTCCCATGCCGGTGTCGATGTTCTTCTGGTCCAGCTCGCCCAACAGCGGGTAGTCCTCTTTGGCGCCCCCGGCGCCGCGCTCGAACTCCATGAAGACCAGGTTCCAGATTTCGAGGAAGCGGTCCTCGTCGACGACCGGTCCGCCCTCCGGGCCGAAGTCCGGTCCCCGGTCCACGTAAATCTCCGAGCACGGCCCGGCCGGGCCGGGCTGGCCGGTGGACCAGAAATTGTCCTTGATGCCCCGCCGTTGGATGCGTTCGGGCGCCAGGCCGGCCACCTTCCGCCACAAAGCCGCCGCCTCGTCATCGTCCAAATAGACGGTCACCCAAATGCGGTCCGGGTCGAAGCCCAAACCGCCGTCCGCCTGCGCGCCGGTGACCAGCTCCCAGGCGTGCGCTATGGCGCCCTCCTTGAAGTAGTCCCCGAACGAGAAATTGCCGTTCATCTGGAAGAACGTGCCGTGGCGGGTGGTCTTGCCGACCTCGTCGATGTCGCCGGTGCGCAAGCACTTCTGGACCGAGGCCGCCCGCGGCCAAGGCGGCGGCACCTGGCCCAGCATGTAGGGGATGAACGGGACCATCCCGGCCACGGTGAACAGCAGCGACGGGTCTTCGCTGATGAGCGAGGCCGAGGGGACTATGACGTGCCCGCGCTCCTCGAAATGGGACAGGAAGCGTTGGCGGATTTCCGAAGTTCGCATTCAGTTCTCCCCGGCGAACAGCGCCCGCCGCAGTTCGGCCTCGCGCGCCTGGGCGGCTTGGCGGATTTCGCCGACAATTCCGTGGGCGCTCGCCAGCGCGTCATCGACCCGGCCGGCGATCCCCTCCGGCGAGACGGCCCGTTTGGCGGCGTCGAAGCGCCGGTAGGCCCACCAGGCCAGACCGAGCCCGATGCCGACCCCCAGGGTCACGGTGACACCGGTCCAAACCAGCCGGCGCACGTCAGGGTTCCTCTGCCGGAGCTGGGGCGCCCGCCCGGCGGGTGCGGTGGCGGCCGCGCCCGGACCGGCCGGCGCCGCCCTGGGCGCCGGCGCGCTTGGCGAAGGTGGTTCTGACGCCGTAGGTGAAGGCCGCCAATTTGATCAGCGGCCCGCCGATCGTGGCCGAGACCAGCGCGGTCAGGGCGGAGACGTTTTGCGAGACGTCGGCCGCCGCCGTGGTGATGGTGTCGACCTTCTCGAACTGCCCGTTGGTGGCGGCCACCGTGGTGGCCGCCTCGTCCAGGATCGGCAGGGTGTGCTCGGTCAACTCCTTGACCGAGCGAGTGGCTTCCTCCAGCACCCGCCCCAATCGCAGCACCGGCACCGCCAGCAGCCCAACCAGGGCCACGAAGGCGACGGCCGCTATCAAGCCCGCGATCTCGCCGACGGTCATAAGGGCCTCCTTGTCAGCGGGAGTAGTGCTCCACGACCAGTTGGACGTCGCAGGTGACCGGGACCTCGGAGCGCTTCGGCGCCCGGACCAGTTGCGCCCGCAGGCGCTCCAAGTTGACGTCCAGGTATTCCGGAATCTGCCAGACCTGAATGTCGCGGTGCGCGCCGGCCGCCGCCACCTGGAAGGGCACCAGCGGCTGCGACTTCGGCTTGATCATGATGACCTGGCCGGGCTTGACCCGGAAGGACGGGCGGTCGACAAGTTTGCCGTCGACCAGCACATGACGGTGGACCACGACCTGACGGGCCTGGAAGATGGTGCGGGCGAAGCCGGACCGCAGCACCAGCGAGTCCAGCCGCACTTCGAGCAGTTCCACCAGCGCCTCGCCGGTCAGGCCCGGCTGCTTGCGGGCGTCCTGGAAGGCGCGCACGATCTGCTTCTCACGCAGGCCGTACTGGGCCCGCAGGCGTTGCTTCTCGCGCAGCCGGATGGCGTAGTCGGATTCGGTGCGGCGCCGGCCGCGCCCGTGCTCGCCGGGCGGGTAGGGCCGCTTGTCGAAGTATTTGGCCGCTTTTGGCGTCAGGGCCAAGCCCAAAGCCCTTGATTCGCGCACCTGGCGGCGCGCGCGGCGCACTGAAGTCATTGCCGGGTCTCTCCTGTTCGTCATAGTCCGAATCGCGCACGCCCGCGCGGGCGGGGTGCGTGGGGCCGACACTGATGGCTAAGGCCCCAGGGGCGCCCAGGTGGGCGCGCCAGACGAAAACTCTACCAGCGCCTGAGGGCGACCGGGCGCAACCGGTCCGGCGGCTTCAGCCGACGGCCGCGGCTTTGGCGGCGTCCGGATCCTCGGCGGCGCGCCGCCGCGCCCGCAGGGCCGCCAGCGCCTCCTCCAGCAGCTCGGCCCCGTCCTCGTCCGAGCGGCGCTCTTTGACGTAGGCCAGATGCGTCTTGTAAGGCTCGTTGCGCGGCGGCGACGGCGGCCTGAGCGCGTCCATGCCGGCCGGCAGCCCGCAGCGCGGGCAGTCCCATTCCGCGGGCACCGTGGTGCCCGGGTCGTCCACGAAGCTCGGGCGCGTCTCGTGCCCGTTGATGCACCAATATGAGATCGTCACGCGGGGCGCGACCTCGCCCCGCTCCTCCTCGCCCATCGGTCCCGCGCCAACGCGCGAACCCCGGATCGCACTTCCACCTGCCATTTGCTCTGCCTCCTGAAATCTGTCACCGCTCAGGTGAACTTGTGGATCAACGCCAGAGCTAACACCATCGTTATCCAGACAATTCCCACTATCACTGTGAACATATTGAGGTTCTTCTCGGCCACGCCGGACGAGCCCAGGTTGGACGAGAAGCCGCCGCCGAACAGGTCCGAAAGCCCACCGCCCTTGCCCTTGTGCATGAGGATGAGCAAGATCAGGAAGGCGCTGGTCGCCACCAGTATCACCTGGCAAAGAATGGTCACTACAGTCACGGCCGCCAATCTTACGCCATGCGCCGCCCAAGCGCGCAGACCGCCGCGCCTCAGGAGGCAGGCTCAGGCGGCGCTGTGTTCGGAGAACCGGCAGATGCGGGCGAACTCCTCGGGGTCGAGTGAGGCGCCGCCCACCAGGCCGCCATCGACGTCCGCCTCGGCCATCAGGGCCGCCACATTCGAAGATTTGACTGAGCCGCCGTAGAGGATCCTGATGCCCTCGGCCGCCTCGCGGCCGTACAACTCGGCCAGGCGCTCGCGGATGGCGCCGCAGACCTCCTGGGCGTCAGCCGGGGTGGCGACCTCGCCGGTGCCGATCGCCCAGATCGGCTCATAGGCAACCACCGCGCGGCTGGCCAACTCCGGGGACAGTTCGGCGAAGACGGCGTCGAGTTGGGCCAAGGTGTAGGCGACGTGCTCGCCGGCCTTGCGGATGGCCAGGGCCTCGCCCACGCAGATGATCGGCACCATGCCGCCGCCGAAGGCGGCCAACGCCTTCTCGCCGACCTCTTGATCGGTCTCGCCGTGGTACTGGCGGCGCTCCGAGTGGCCCACCACCACGAACGAGCAGCCCAGCTTCGCCAGCATGGAGGCGGCGATCTCGCCGGTGTAGGCGCCGGACGGATGGACGGAGACGTCCTGGGCGCCGTGGCGGATCGACATGTTGTCGGCGTCGGTGACGGTCTGGACCGAACGCAGGTCGGTGAACGGCGCCAAGACCGCCACCTCGACCTTGGCGTAGTCGAAGGCGGCGTCCTGCAGCGCCCAATGCAGGCGCTGGACTGTGGCGGTGGCCTCGAGATGATCCAAGTTCATCTTCCAGTTGCCAGCCATCAAGGGGATGCGGGTCATTGGCTCAGCCCTCCAATACGGCGATGCCGGGCAACACTTTGCCCTCCAACAATTCCAGCGACGCCCCGCCGCCGGTCGAGATGTGGCCGAAGCCGGACTCGTCCAACCCCAAGATGCGCACGGCCGCGGCGCTGTCGCCGCCGCCGACCACCGAGAAGGCCGTCGAGTCGATCATGGCCTGGGCCACCGCCCGGGTGCCCCCGGCGAAGACCGGGAACTCGAACACGCCCATCGGGCCGTTCCAGACGATCGTGGCCGCGTCGAGCAGGCGCGCGGCGAAGTCCTTGCGCGACTCGGGGCCGATGTCGAGGCCCATCCAGCCATCGGGGATTTGGTCGGCCGCCACGTCGTAGTGGGCGGCGTCGCGGTCGAATTTGTCCGCCACCACGATGTCCGTCGGCAGCACGATGTCGACGCCCTCGGCGCCGGCTCGCTCCAGGTAGCCCTTGACCGTGTCGATCTGGTCCGCCTCCAGCAGCGACTCCCCCACCGGGCAGCCCTTGGCGGCCAGGAAGGTGTAGACCATGCCGCCGCCTATCAGCAGGGCGTCGGCCTTGGTCAGCAGGTTTCCGATGACGCCGAGTTTGTCGGAGACCTTCGAGCCTCCCAGCACCACCACATAGGGACGGGCGGGGTTGTCGATGGCCTTGGACAGGGCCTCGACCTCGGCCAGGACCAGCCCGCCGGCGGCGGCGGGCAACAACTGGGCGATGTCGTAGACGGAGGCCTGCTTGCGGTGGAGCACGCCGAAACCGTCCGAGACGAAGGCGTCCCCGAGCGCGGCCAACTGGGCGGCGAAAGCCTGGCGGACGGCATCGGACTTGGCGGTCTCGCCCTCGTTGAAGCGGACGTTCTCCAACGCCACCACGTCGCCGTCCTGGGCCCGCGCGACCGCCTCGGCCGCCAACGGCCCAACCGTGTCGCCGGCGAAGGCGACCGGGCGGCCCAACAGCTCGGCCAGCCTGAGAGCCACCGGCTGCAACGAGTACTTCGCCTCCGGCGCGCCCTTGGGCCGCCCCAGGTGCGCCATCACGACCACCTTGGCGCCCGCCCCAGACAGGCGTTCGATCGTCGGGAGGGAGGCCCGGACGCGGCCGTCGTCGGTGATGCGCTGGCCGTCCAGCGGCACATTCAAGTCCGCGCGCACCAACACCCGGCGGCCTTTGAGGTCGCCGAGCGAGTCAATTGTTTTCAAAGCCATTTTCCTCAACTCCTACACGCCGGCCCAGGCGGACGCCCGTCGTCTCAGCGGCCGCTCAGGCGTCGCTCAGAGGCGCTCGCCCACGTAAACGGTCAGGTCAACGAGCCGGTTCGAGTAGCCCCACTCGTTGTCGTACCAGGCCACGACCTTGACCTGGTCGTCGATCACCTTGGTCAGGCCGGAGTCGAAGATAGAGGACGCCGGATCGGTGACGATGTCGGTCGAGACCAGCGGGTCCGTCGAGTACTTCAAGATGCCCTTCAACGCCGGGGTTTCCGATGCCGCCTTGGCGGCCAGGTTGACCTCCTCGACCGAGACCGGCTTGGCGGCGGTGAAGGTCAGGTCGGTGGCGGAGCCGGTGATGACCGGCACGCGCAGGGCGTAGCCGTCGAGCTTGCCCTTCAGCTCCGGCAGCACCAGGCCGAGGGCCTTGGCGGCGCCCGTCGAAGTCGGCACAATGTTGACGGCGGCGGCGCGGGCCCGGCGCGGGTCGCGGTGCGGCCCGTCCTGGAGGTTCTGGTCGCCGGTGTAGGCGTGGATCGTGGTCATCAGCCCGCGAACAATCCCGATGGCGTCATTCATGACCTTGGCCAGCGGCGCCAGGCAGTTGGTGGTGCAGGAGGCGTTCGAGATGATGTGGTGGATGGCCGGGTCGTAGTTCTGCTGGTTGACGCCCATGACGAAGGTGCCGTCATCGTTCTTGGCCGGCGCCGAGATGATGACCTTCTTGGCCCCGGCGTCGATGTGGGCCTTGGCCTTGAGCGCGTCCGTGAAGAAACCGGTCGACTCGATGACGATGTCGGCGCCCAGCTCGGCCCACGGCAGGGCCGACGGGTCGCGCTCCGCGCTGACCCGGAAGGTGTTGCCGCCAACCGTGATCGAATCATCGGTCGCCGAGACCTCCTCGTCCAGCCGTCCCAGCACCGAGTCAAACTTGAGCAGATTCGCCAAAGCTTGCGGGCTGGTCAGATCGTTGACGCCGACAACCTGGATGTCGGCACCACTAGCGAGGATGGCGTGGTAGAAGTTGCGGCCGATGCGGCCAAAACCATTGATGCCAACGCGAATTGTCACTTCAATTCCCCCTTGGGTGGCGCCGGGTCACCGGCGCGGGTTTGCCATGGCGGCGGGCCTGGCGGGGCCGGCCACCCACTGATATGGACTGGGTAGATACAGGCGCCGGGGTTGATCCGCCAGCGCCAACAATCGACCCTAGCATCATGGCCACCACCCCGTCAGCACTTTGGGCCCAAAGTCCAAGTGTCGCCGGCGGCGGCAAAAGCTCAGGTCACATGTCGTATAGATCGGGCGGGACGGCGGCTTCTGTGAGCGGTATGCCCAATTCGACGGCCCGTTTGTCGGCCATCGCCAACAAGCGCCTGATCCGCCCGGCGACGGCGTCCTTGGTCAGCGGCGGGTTGGCCATCAGGCCGAGGTCCTCAAGGGACGCCTCCTTGTTGGCCAGCCTCAGCTCGGCCGCCTGGCGCAGGTGGTCCGGCACGGCGTAGCCGAGGATTTCGAAAGCGCGCTCGACCCGGGCGGCGGCGGCGACCGCCGCCCGCACCGACCGGCGCAGATTGGCGTCGTCAAAATTGGCCAGCCGGTTGGCGTTGCCGATGACTTCGCGCCGCACCCGGCGCTCCTCCCAGGCCATGACCGTCTCATGGGCGCCCATGCGGGTCAGGATGGTCCTGATGGCGTCGCCGTCGCGGACCACCACCCGGTCCACCCCGCGCACGTCGCGGGCCTTGGCCGCCACGCCCAGGCGCCTGGCGGCGCCGACCAGCGCCAGGGCCGCCTCCGGTCCGGGGGCGGTGATCTCCAGGGCGCCGGAGCGGCCCGGCTCGGTCAGCGAGCCGTGGGCGATGAAAGCGCCCCGCCAAGCCGCCTCGACGTCACAGAGGCTGGCGCCGACTATCGACGGCGGCAAGCCCAACACCGGCCGCCCCCTGGTGTCCAGCAGGCCGGTCTGGCGGGCCAGCCCCTCGCCATCGTCCGCGAAACGAACGTGAAAACGGTTGTGGCGCCTGAGAGCGCCCCCCGACACGAGCACGATCTGCGATCGTTTGCCGTAGAGGTCGAGGACGGCCTGGCGCAGGCGCCGGGCCGCCAAGGCGGTGTCCAACTCAGCCTCGACCACGATCCGGCCGGAAATGATGTGCAAGCCCCCGGCGAAGCGCAGCGTGACCGCGACCTCAGCCCTGCGGCAACAAGCCGCCTCGACTTTGAGCCGGCCGAGTTCCTCTTTGACGGTGGCGGTCAGCGCCATTGGACTTGATCCCCTCCCAAGAATGCTTCGCGGTAGGCGGCCGCCAATCTGAGCGAGTCGTGCTCGGCGGCGCGGCCAGACTTGCGGACGGGCCAGACTAGCAGTCGGCCGCCCTGGCGCGACACCCATTGGTCCAACTCCGTCAAATCCCCGGCCGAGGACTCGTCCACGATCACCACGTCGAAGCGGCGGCCGGGCGCGTAGGCGCCAAGCGCTTTGAGATGGTCGGCCGGGGAGTAACCGCTGGTCTCCCCCGCCTGCCCCTCCAAGTTCAAGGTGACGCAGCGCTTGACGCGATCATCCAGCACCGCCGCCGCCAATTCGGGGATCAGCAGATGCGGGATGACAGATGTGTACCAGGAGCCCGGCCCCAACACCACCCAGTCCGCCGCCGCCACCGCCGCCACCGCCTCGGGGCAGGCCGGGGCGCCGTCTGGGCGCAGCCGGACGGCGTCGACTCGGCCCATGGCCTTGGCGACATTGGCCTGGCCGCGCACGGATGTGTGCCATTCGCGGCCGTCGACCAGGCGGGTGATGTCCGCCTCGACGTCCAGGGGCACGCTGGCCATGGGCAACACCCGGCCCTCGGCGCCGACCAGCTTGCCGACAAAGTCCAGCCCGGTGGCCGGGTCGCCCGGCCACATCTCCCACAACCCCATGATCAGCAGGTTGCCGAGCGCGTGCCCAGCCAGCTCGCCGTTCCCGCCGAGCCTGTGCTGGAGGACCTCGCGCCAGGTCACACCCCATTCGTCATGGCCGGACAGGGCCGCCAGCGCCATCCGCAGGTCACCGGGCGGCAGGCAGTTGAACTCCTCCCGCAAGCGCCCGGACGAGCCGCCCGAATCGGCCACCGTCACCACCGCCGTCAACTCCGAAGTGACGTGTCTGAGCGCCCGCAGCGAGGCCGCCAGGCCGTGACCGCCGCCCAGGGCCACCACCCGGGGCGGACGCGGCCGCCCGCCCTTGGCCCGGGCGCGGCCGCCGCCAGCGCGACCCGGCCGGACGGCATCGGCGGGCATCATTCGCGCCCCACGTCGCGGTGGCTGGCCCGGGCCCTGACGCCGCGCGCCCGCAGCATGGCGGTCAGGACCTCGGTCATGGCCACCGAACGGTGCTTGCCGCCGGTGCAACCGACCGCCACCGACAGATGGCGTTTGCGCTGGCGGACAAAGCCCTCCAGGGACACCATCAGGGCCTCGACATAGAGTTTGAGGAAGGCCTGCGCCTCGCCGGACGCCATCACGTAATCGCGCACGGCCAAGTCGGCGCCGGTGAGATGGCGCAGTTCGTCCACCCAATAGGGGTTGGCCAGGAAGCGGACGTCGATGACCGAGCTGGCGTCCGCGGGGACGCCGTATTTGAAGCCGAACGAGGACACCGTCACCGTGACCTCGTCCTTCTGGCTCGGGTCGGCGATCTGCGCCATGTGCGCGCTCAACTCGTGGACCGAGAAGGCCGAGGTGTCGACGTAGTCGTCGGCCTGCTCGCGCAGGTCGGTCAGCAGCTCCCGCTCCCTGCCGATCCCGGTCAGGACGGTGGCGTCGCCCTGCAGCGGATGCGGCCGGCGGACCGACTCGTAGCGCCGGATCAACTCCGCGTCGGAGGCGTCGAGGAAGACGATCCGGTGGCTGACGCCGCTGGCCCGCAACGACTCCAGCGCGTCCATCAAGGTGCGGAAGAACTCCCCCGAGCGCACGTCCACGACCACCGCCAGCTTCTTGACCCCGCCCCCGGCCGGGGTCATCATCCCGGCCAGCGGCTCGATCATCTGCGGCGGCAGGTTGTCGACCACATACCAGCCCAGGTCCTCCAGCACGCCGGCGGCTTGGGTCCGCCCGGCGCCGGACATGCCCGTGATGATGAGGACCTCGCCGCGGTCCTCTTTGCCGCCGAGCGCGTCCCGCACGGGGATGCCGGCCGGGAAGGTCGGGACGTCATTCGGCTGGGTCACCGTTCCAGTTTCTCATCCCCCGCAAGCACCTCGGTCCCGCCGTCCGCCAGGGCCCGGGCGATCCGCTCCGCCAGCTTCGGCCCGATCGATCTGACCGCCGCCAATTCCTCCACGCTGGCCGCCCGCAGCCGCTTGACCGAGCCGAACCGCGCCAGCAGCGCCTTCTGTTTGGCCGGGCCGAGTCCCGCCACCGCGTCCAGCGCCGAGCGCGTCATCGCCTTCGAGCGCCGCTTGCGGTGGGCGGTGATGGCGAAGCGGTGGGCCTCGTCGCGCACGCGCTGGAGCAGGAACAGCCCGTCAGAGCCGCGCGGCAAGATGACCGGGAAGGCCTCGCCCGGCCGCCACACCTCCTCCAGCCGTTTGGCCAGCCCGATCAGCGCCACGTCCGCCACGCCCAGGTCTTTCAGGGCCTTGGCCGCGGCCCCGACTTGGGGCGCCCCGCCGTCCACCACCAGCAGGTTAGGCGGGTAGGCGAAGCGCCGCCGCTCTTGGCCGGGCGTTTGCCCAGGTCCGATGCCGTCTGGCTGGCCGCCGCCGTCAGGGCGGGCTTCGTTCGCGGCCGTTTGGCGGGCGAAGCGCCTGGTCAGGACCTCAGCCATGGCGGCGGTGTCATCCGCGGCGCCGAGTCCGTCCGGACCGCGCACATTGAAATGGCGGTACTCCGATTTGCGCGCCAGGCCATCCTCGAACACCACCATCGAGCCGACCTGGGCGGCCCCGCCGGTGTGGGAGATGTCATAGCACTCGATCCGCAGCGGCGCGTCGTCAAGGTCGAGGGCCTCCTGGAGTTCCTTCAACGCCTGCGAGCGGCTGGTCAAGTCCGACCCCCGCCTGAGCTTGTGGAAGGCCAGCGCCTGATCGGCGTTCTTCTGCAGCGTTTCCGCCAGGCGCCGTTTGGCGCCCCGCCGGGGCGTCTTGACGGTGACGGGTCCGCCGCGGCGGACCCGCAAGTAATCCGTCAACTGCGCCAGGCCCGCCGGCGGCGTCGGCACCAGGATCTCTCGCGGCGCCTGGTCCTCGCCGCTGTAAACCGTCTGCAAGAGCGAGGCCGTCAACTCGGCATCGGACAAATCCTCGACCTTCTCAACGATCCAGCCCCTCTGGCCGGTGACCCGGCCCCGGCGGATGAAGAAAACCTGGATGGCGGCCTCCAACTGGTCCTGGGCGATGGCGAACAGGTCGGCGTCGGTCTGCTCGCTCAACACCACGGCGTTGCGCTCGACCACCCGTGACAGGGCCGCCGCGTCGTCGCGCAGGCGGGCGGCGCGCTCGAAGTCCTCAGCGGCGGCGGCCTGCGCCATGGCGGCTTCGATGGCGGCCAGGAAACGGGCGCTGTCGCCGTCCATGAAGGCGATGAAGTCATCCACGACGCGGCGGTGCTCGGCCTCGGTGACCCGGCCGACGCAGGGGGCGGAGCACTTCTCGATGTAGCCCAGCAGGCAGGCCCGCCCCTGGGCCTGGTAGCGCCGGAAGACTGTGGCTGAGCAGGTCCGCAGCGGGAAGACGCGCGTCAGCAGGTCGAGGGTCTCGCGGATGGCCCAGGCGTGGCCGAAGGGCCCGTAGTATTTGACGCCTTTGCGCTTGGCGCCGCGCATGACCTGGGCGCGCGGGAACGGCTCGGCCACGGTCACGGCCAGATAGGGATAAGACTTGTCGTCGCGGTATTTGACGTTGAAGCGCGGCTCGAACTGCTTGATCCAGGTGTACTCCAGGGCCAGGGCCTCGACCTCGGTGCCGACAACCGTCCAATCGACGCCGGCCGCCGTCGTCACCATTTGGCGGGTGCGCGGGTGCAGGGAGTCGAGCGGCTGGAAATAGTTGCCCAGGCGCGCCCGCAGGTTCTTGGCCTTGCCCACATAAATGACCCGCCCAACCGCGTCCCGGAAGCGGTAGACCCCCGGATCGGTCGGGATCGCCCCCGGCGGCGGCCGGTAGCTCGACGGATCGGTCATAGCCACCAACGGTAATCCTTGAGGCCGCCGCCGGCCGAAACCTCGGGACTCGACTTCATGCGCGCGGCCGTACTAGGCTAGGGAATTGATCGCGGTCAGCGCCCCCCAGGCTTGGCCAACTTCCTGCGGACAGATTATAAGGCGAGGTTCCCTCTGCATGCTCGAGCGACCAGATGAGTCTCAACCGCTGACGCGGCGTCAACTCCGGTTGGAGACTCAATCGAAGCCTCGGGTGCTGCGGCAGCTGGCGGCAATGGCGCCGCTGAACGGCCACGGCGCCCACGCCGCCCCTGCCCGGCCAGCGACTCCCAGGCAACTGCCGGCGGTCCCAGCCGAGTCGCATGCGGCCGAATGGCTGGAGCAGCAGGCGGAGATCGAATTGCGGGCCGCCGCCTGGCTGGAGCAGCAGGCGGCTCAGCCCGAGCCGGCGGCTGAGGCGTGGCTGGAGGATGCCGCCCCGGAGCAGGCCGCCCCCGTGCCGGCGGCTGAGGCGTTGGCGGAGCTAAGCGCCCTGCAGCAAGCCGAGGCCGCGCCGGCCGTTGCCAGCCGGTCGGGCGCCGCCAGCGAGCGCTTGACCGCGTGGCTGGAGGCCGCCCGGAGGGCGGCCGGACCGCCGTTGGCGGCCATCGGCCGCCTCAGCGCCCAAGGTCTCGAACGGCTTCGCGCCTGGCAAGGACCGGGGCTGGCCTGGAACGCGCTGGCGACCAAGCTGAAGCTTGAACGTGTCGCCGAACCGCTCGACCGCGCCCGCGTCTTCCTGCGCTGCAACACCGAGCGGGCGGCGGCGGTGGCCTGCGCCGGCCTGCTGGCCGGGACCGTCTTCATTGGGCTGGGCGGCAGTTCCTCGAACGCCGCGCCCACCGCCGGCGCCGACGCGCTCAGCCCACTGGCGGACACCATCGAGGTAGTCTCCCGCCGGAGCATGGCCGAACTGACGGCCCGTTCCATGACCGCACAGGTCGCCCAGGCGGCCGCCCCGGCCGAAACCGGCCCCGCCATCAGCGCCGCCACCCAGTCAAACGCCGGCTTGGTGCTGAACTGGGACACCAGCGCCCTGGCGGCTGAGCCGGAGGCGGTCCTGACCCTGCGCCGCGGGGTTGGCGACGCGCCGCCGCAGACCCCGGTCGAAGGCGTCGACGTGCCGCTCGGCGAAGACCCCGGCACGGTGGTGGACATGGGGCTCCAGCCCGACACCAGCTACAGCTACACCCTTTTCATCCAACGGCCCGGCGCCAAACCGGAGGTCCTGGCCCAGGTCATCGCCTCGACCCGGCTCTACCCGACCGAATTGCTGCCCGGCGACAGGGTCATCGCCGGGGACCGCCTGACCAGCCCATCCAACACCTACTTTGTGAGCGTCGACGGCGACGGCGGCATCGTGCTCCAAAACAACCGCAACCAAAAACTGTGGTCGCTGGACGCCGAGCCCCACCCGGAGGCCAGCCTGGCGCTGACGCAAGACGGCGCCCTGGTGGTCAGCGTCGCGGACCAGGCCGTCTGGACGGCGGACGCCAAAGCCGCCGGCGCCAGCCTGATCCTGACCGACGCCGGGGCGCTGCAACTGCTGGACGCCAACGCCCAGGTGGTCTGGTCCTCCGCAGAACAGGGTTACCAACTGCGCGGCGGCGACTCGCCCTACGCGGTCAGCGCGGACGGTTGGACGCAGCCGGGCGCCGGACCGGTGTCCTCGCCCTACGGCATGCGCCTGCACCCGATCTACGGCGTGGTCAAACTCCACGCCGGGATCGACATGACGGGTTCGCGCGGCAAGCCGATCTACGCCGCCCGCGACGGCGATGTCACGCGCGTCTACCAGGATTCGGGCGGCAACTGGACCATCGAGATCGAGCATCCCGGCGGGATCGCCACCCGTTACCTGCACATGGACGGCTTGGGCGGCATCCTGGTCAAGGAGGGCGATGAGGTCGTGGCCGGCGAGCAGATCGCCCTGACCGGCAACTCCGGCCAATCGACCGGCCCGCACCTGCACTTCGAGGTGCTCGTCGCGGGCGAGACGACCGATCCGGTGGCCTTCCTCAAGGAGCACGGCGTCACCGTCAAGTAGCGCCGCCCTCGGCGGCGGCTGGCTAAGAGGCCGCCAGCGCCGGCGCGCAGCGCCGGCCCGACCAGTCCCGGCCCACCAGCGGCACCAAGAACTGCCCCGTGAAACTGTCCGGGTTGTCCGCCACCTGCTCCGGGGTGCCCTCGGCCACAACCAAGCCCCCGCCCGCGCCGCCCTCCGGCCCCAGGTCGATCACCCAGTCAGCCGATTTGATGACATCAAGATTGTGCTCGATCACAATCACGGTGTTGCCCTTGTCGACCAGGCCTTGAAGCACGCCCAGAAGTTTGCGGATGTCATCGAAGTGCAGGCCGGTGGTCGGCTCGTCGAGCACGTAACAGGTCTTGCCGGTGGAGCGGCGCTGCAGTTCGGAGGCGAGTTTGACGCGCTGCGCCTCGCCCCCGGAGAGGGTCGGCGCGCTCTGGCCCAGGCGCACATAGCCAAGGCCCACGTCCACCAGGGTGTCGAGATGGCGGGCGATCGCGGCGATCGGCCGGAAGAATTCGGCCGCTTCCTCGATCGGCATGGCCAGCACATCGGCCACGGTCTTGCCCTTGTAATGGACTTCGAGGGTGTCGGGGTTGTAACGGGCGCCGTGGCAGACCTCGCAGGGCACGTACACATCCGGCAGGAAGTTCATCTCGATCTTGAGGGTGCCGTCGCCCTTGCAGGCCTCGCAGCGCCCGCCCTTGACGTTGAAGGAGAAACGCCCCGGCCCGTAGCCGCGCAGTTTCGCCTCCGGCGTCTGGGCGAACAGTTTGCGGATGTGGTCCCAGACGCCGGTGTAGGTGGCGGGGTTGGAGCGCGGGGTGCGGCCGATCGGCCCTTGGTCGACGTGCACCACTTTGTCCAGGTGGGCCAGCCCGGTGACGCGCCGGTGGCGGCCGGGCACATGCCGGGCGCCGTTCAACTCGTTGGCCAGGACGTTGTAGAGGATCGAGTTGACCAGCGTCGACTTGCCCGAGCCGGACACCCCGGTGACCGCCGTGAAGACCCCCACCGGGAAGGAGACGTCGATGTCGCGCAGATTGTGCTCGACGGCGCCCTGGACGGTGACCTGGCGCTGTTTCGATGTTCGCCGCCGCCGCGCCGGCACCGGGATTTGCCGCTCGCGCGACAGGTAGCGGCCGGTCAGGGAACGCTCGTTGGCCTCCAGGGCGAACAGGTCGCCGGAGTGGACGATCTCTCCGCCGCGCTCCCCCGCCCCCGGGCCGATGTCGACTATCCAGTCGGCCGCCCGGATGGTGTCTTCGTCGTGCTCGACCACGATCAGGGTGTTGCCGAGGTCCCGCAGCCGCGTCAGCGTGGCGATGAGGCGGTGGTTGTCGCGTTGGTGCAGGCCGATCGACGGCTCGTCGAGCACGTAGAGGACGCCGACCAGCCCGGACCCGATCTGGGTGGCGAGCCGGATGCGTTGCGCCTCGCCGCCGGACAGGGTCGCCGCCGGCCGTTCCAGCGACAGGTAGTTCAGCCCCACGTCCAGCAGGAAGCCCAGCCGGGCGTCGATCTCCTTGAGCACTTGGGCCGCGATCGCCCGTTGTTTGTCCCCGAACGACAGCCCGGCCAGGAATTCCCGACATTGCCCGATGCCGAGCCCACAGACCTCGGCGATGGACAGTTCGCCCACGGTCACCGCCAGCACTTCCGGTTTCAGGCGCGAGCCATGGCAGACCGGGCACGGCACTTCCCGCATATAGGCCTGGTAACGCTCGCGCGACCAGTCGGAGTCGGTTTCGGCGTGGCGGCGCTCGATCTGCGGGATGACGCCCTCGTAACCGGTGGCGTACTGGCGTTGGCGGCCCCAGCGGTTGCGGTACTTGACGTGGACCTTGAAGTTCTGGCCGTAGAGGATCGCCTCCTGGGCGCGTTCGGGCAGCGCCCGCCAGGCCACGTTGGTTGAGAACCCGAGGTCCTCGGCCAAAGATTCGACAACATGCTGCTGGTACTCCCAGGCCGCCCCGCGCCAGGGCGCGATGGCGCCGTCCGCCAGCGACAGCTCCGGGTCCGGCACCACCAGTTCGGGATCGACCTCAAGGCGCGTGCCGATCCCGGTGCATTCGGGGCAGGCCCCGTAAGGCGCGTTGAATGAGAACGTCCGCGGTTCGATCTCGTCCAGCATCAGTTGGTGCTCGTTCGGGCAGGCCCGTTTCTCGGAGAAACGCAGCACCCGCTCTGGGTCGTCCGGGTCTTTGTCGACCAGTTCCGCCACCACCATGCCGCCGCCGGTGTCGAGGGCGGTCTCGACCGAGTCGGTGAAGCGGCGGCGTTGCGCCGCCCGCACCACCAGCCGGTCGACGACGGCGGAGATGTTGTGCTTGACCTTCTTGTCCAGCGCCGGGGGCGCCTCCAGGGCGAAGACCTCGCCGTCGACCTGCACCCGGGCGAAGCCGCGGGCGCGCAGCTCATCGAACTTCTCCGAGTACTCGCCTTTGCGCCCGCGCACCACCGGCGCCGCCAGCAACAGCCTGGTGCCCTCCGGCAAAGCCAGCAGTTGATCGACGATCTGCGCCGGGGTCTGCGAGGTGATGACGGCGTCGCATTCCGGGCAGTGCTGCACGCCGACCCGCGCGAACAACAGCCTCAAATAGTCGTAAACCTCAGTGATGGTCCCGACCGTCGAACGCGGGTTCCGGTTCGTCGCTTTCTGGTCGATCGAAACCGCCGGGCTCAACCCGTCGATGAAGTCGACATCGGGCTTATCCATCTGCCCCAAGAACTGACGCGCGTAACTCGACAGCGACTCGACGTAACGGCGCTGGCCCTCGGCGAAAATGGTGTCGAAGGCGAGCGAACTCTTGCCCGACCCGCTCAGCCCGGTGAAGACGATCAGACGGTCGCGCGGCAGGTCGACGGTCACGTTCTTGAGGTTGTGCTCGCGGGCGCCGTGCACCACCAACCGTTCGCTCACCCGGACGATTCTAGGGGCTGGGCATGGCCCGGCGCCGGTCCGGCGGGCCCTGTTCCGCTTTCAGCCGACGCCCAGCGCCGCGCGGTCGGCATGCTATGGTCGAAGCTGCCTTGGTGTTCCGGTGGGGGTGATCGTCAGAAGGGGGAGTCAGCATGGCGGGTTTCCTCCTGGGCCTGGCTGTGGCCCTGGGCGGCGCCCTTCTATTGGCAAGCGGTTCTGAGTTGCAGTCGGCGGCGGTTTACAGCGCGCCCGGCGGTTGGCGCGGATTTGTCAAGAGCCCCCGTTGGTTGTGGGGGGCGGCCCTGTTGGGCACGGCCGTGTGCACCAATTTCATCGCCTTGGCGTTGGCGCCGATCAGCGCCGTCCAATCCATGAGCATCGTCGCTTTGGCGGCCTCGGCCGCCTTCGGGGCCCTGACCGGCCGAATCCAGGCCGACAGGCGGGCCGTCTGGTCGATCGTCGCCTGCGTGGCCGGGATCAGCGGCTTCATCACGGTGATCGCCGCCAATCCGGGACTGAAGCCGCGGTTCGAACTCGACCGCCAGCTTCCGGCGGTGTTCTTGATTCAGGCCGTTGTGGCGGTGGTCGGCTTGGCCATGGCCGGTGTCACGCGGACAAGGACAAGCCGGCCGCTGCGCTTCGCCGGGCTGATCGTGGGGGCGGTCGGATTTGGCGCCACGACCGGCGTGCTCAAGGTGATAGTGGGGCTGGTTCTGCGCGACGGCATCGGGAACGTGCTGACGCGGCCGCTGGCCGTGCTGGCGTTGTTGTCGACGGCCGTGGGCGCCGCCGTCGCCGGCGCCCATGTCCAAATGGCGCACCGGGTGCTGCCCGCGCCCACCGTTGTCGCGGGATTGACCATCACCGACACCATCACGGCGGCGACCATCGGCACCCTGGTGCTGAGGGAGTCAGCGCTGACTCTTGGCGCCGCCATTTTGCTTTTCTTGGCCGGCTCGGTCGCCTTCGGGGGCGTGATCGGGCTGCGCAAGCTAAGGCGCAAGTCGGAGTCGACTGACTCCGCGGCGCCGCCATCGATCAGCCCCGGCAGACTCAGGCAGGAATCGACAGAACATGCATGTCGCGTTCTTCAGTGACCAGCATCCGGCCACGCTCGGTGGCCTCCAAGTGTCAGTCGGGCTGCAGCGCGACTTCCTGGAGGCGCTTGGGCACACCGCCACCGTCTGCGCCCCGAACTCACGGCGGCGGCCGTCGCCGCAATACGCCCGGCCGGAGGATGTGCTGGTGCGAGCGATGCATGTGGGCGAGCAATCGTTCCACGCCGCCGGCAGGCTGGTCGACCGCGCCACGGACGCCGGCTTCGCCAAGCGACCGCCGGTCCAGATAGTCCACGTCGAGGCCGACACCTGGGGCGCTTGGAACGGCTACCGCTTCGCCCGCCGCCACGGCCTGCCGCTGGTGCACACGATGCACACGAACATCGAGCCCGGCCTGCCGGGCGTGGTGCCTTTCCCCAGGGCGGCGTTTCGCCTGCTCTACGCCGCCCAGCAGCATTACCTGGAGACCGGCCCGGTGCGAGACATGGCCGCCTACGTGCAGGCGTTCTCGCAGTTGGCGCAGGCCGTGATCGTCCCATCGGCGCACTTCGCCCGGCGGCTGGGCGACTTGGGGGTCGAGCGCGAGGTCCATGTGGTCCCCACCGGCGTCGATGACCGGCTGATCGACTCGATCCGCGGCCAAGAGCGCCTGCCCAGGGCGCGCCCAATCATGGTCTGGCCGGGACGGGTCAGCCGCGAGAAGCGGCTCGACGAGACGATCCGGGCCTTCGCCCTGGCCCAAGTCGACGCCGAGATCCACGTCTACGGGGACGGGCGCGACCTGCACCATTGCGTCTCCCTGTGCCGGTCCTTGGGGGTCGACTCGCGCGTGCGCTTCCGCGGCACGATCTCCCACCACGCCATGTTGGCCGCGATCCGCCAAGCGGACGTTGTCATCCAGAGTTCTTTGGGATTCGAGACCCAGGGCCTGACCGTTTATGAGGCCGTCTCGCTTGGGACGCCGGTCCTGATCCGCGACCCGGAGATCGCCCGCGACCTGCCGCCGGCTTGGCGCCACACTGTTGCCGACCCGTCGATCGGCGCCTTCGCCGCAGCGCTGCGCCGCCTTCCCGAACTGCTGTCCAGCGGGCAGTCGGCCAGCTGCCAGCCGCCGCTGGCCCAGTTCCGCCAGAGCCTGCTGACGGCCCGGATCGTTGAGATCTACCAGGAAGTCCTGGCCGCGCGCCCTACTCGCTCACCAGCGCATAGGCGGACGCCCGCCGGACCTGCGCGGCCATAGCCACCGTCACCGCCAGCGCGAACAACGCCAAGCCCAGCGCCAGGGCGGTGGTGGCCCAGGCTCCGGCCGACATGCCCACGGCGTAGATGCCGAGCGACCGGAACAGCGCCCCCATGCAGGCCGGGAACAGCGCCCAGCCGGCGGCGCAGCCCAGCGCCGCGCCGGCGGCGGCCGCCGGCCAATAGGTCGCCGCCACCTGGCGGACCAGTTGGCCGGTGGTGAAGCCGATCGCCCGCTGCGTGCCAAAGGCCGCCCGCTGGCGGCGCACCGCCGTGCCCAGGACTCCGACCAGCACCAACGTGGTCACCCCGGCCGCCACCGCCAGCATGACCGCCGCCACCCCGGACATGATGACGCCGTAAACTCCGAGTTGGATTTGCGCCAGCTCCTGCATATTCAGCGCGCCCAGCAAAGCCGGACCGATCAACTCGCCCGCCTCCAGGCGACGGCCGAAGTCCACTGACCCGTCAGGATCATCCAGATAGACACCGATCACCGTCCAAGGGCGGTCAGACCAGATCCGCTCCAGGCCGGCGGAGGTGACCGCGGTCAGCAGGCCATTGTCGTTCATGGTTTGGACCAGGCCTGTCACCAGATAGGCGGCGTCCTCGCCGCCGGCCGCCAGCCTTACCTCGTCGCCCACCCCCAAGCCCAGCAAATCGGCGTGGCGAGCGCTGATCGCCACCTCGTTGGGGTGGGCCGGGAAGC